>JBAXCY010000043.1:0-17958 GCA_037141235.1 Acidimicrobiales bacterium
TGTTCCATCGAACGCAGTGTCGATGAAGTTTCCGGTTGTACCTTCGATCTCACTCTGGGCGAACGGCCAGACTTCGACAAATCCGGCTCGGCCTGCCAGGGACTCGGAGATTGTAGGGACGGTCAGGAAGTTCGATGATCCGGTCAGCACGAACTGTCCGGGAGTCGGGTCTTTGTCGACGGCCGACTTGATGGCACGGACCAGTGGCTCACCACCTCTCTGGATCTCGTCGATGATCAGTGGTCGCTGGCCGAAGTTGACGAAGCCCGCAGGATCAGCCAACGCTGCGTCGAGCACGCCCTGGTCATCGAGGGTCCGGAAGGTGCCGGTTCCGGTGCCGGTGAGTTGACTTCGAACCAGCGTCGTCTTGCCAGATTGGCGAGGGCCGGTCACGACGGTGACGCGTCGGGAGGCAACTGTTTCGCTGTAGCGGTTCTCGATGGCTCGTCTCAGAAGCATCTTGCTATCATACAGAACGCTGACGTCACACCATACGATCTGCGCTTCCCCTACCATTCAAGTTGCGGAAAGGTATCAGTCGGCGCCCGCTGACATTCCGGCAACGTGGTGGGTTCAGGGGATGATCCCACCTCGTTGCGGCTCGAAACTTGACCCCGGGCACGCGTCGCCGACTCTGTTGAACGGCTTCACCTGTGAGGACTCGTCGGCGACCCAGCACCATGGGCTGCATCATCTTCTTTGTTGGCCACGGACAACGGACACACGGCCAAGGGAGCGCTCTTGGGATGGCATGGCTGACCAAGCTTTCTTCAGCGCTGTGGTGTGGAATCCGTCAGCGGCCAGCCATCAGCGATCGGCCCTTCTGCGGCTCCCCAAATCTCTCTCCAACCGTTGGGGGCGGAGCCACCAGGGGTTCGGCGGTGACCGCCTGTACGACTGACGACGCACTCATCATGCGTAGGTCAGGAGTTCAATTCTCCTCCCAGGCTCCAATGGCGGGGTGGGGCAGCAGCACCGCCAAGACGATTGACGAGGTGCGGAGCACTTCACCAAGAGCGGATTGCGAGGCATCGTCCCTGGTGCCTCGGGATGTGTGCACGATGAAGCGCGACGGGCCATGCTTTGACCGCGATGGGGACGCGAACTCTGATTCAGAAGCGAAGGGGCTGGTCGCCGTCCGTGAACGGGTGGTTGGCTGCCATGGTGGCCGTCGCCGTCGGTACGACCACTACGGTCGCCGTCTGGCCAGGGTGGGGCACCGGTGCCGGGTCCCCGCAGATCCCTGGGAGCCCGGCTGCTCCCACCGCTTCCGAGATCAGCCCGGTATGCCAGACCACGAACCCGGCTTCGGTGCTCGGCCCAGCCACTGCCCTGCCATCCAACCCGGTCTCGTCGGTGGTGACCCCAGCGGCCGGAGTCGTCAACTTCACGGCAACGACTTCAGCGCTCTATGTCAACACGGGCACCAACCTCGTTACCTACACGTTGGCCGGGTCTCAGACCGGATCATTCGCGCTGCCTGCCCACTTCACCGCCAGCTCTGCTTCCACTCCGGTGGTCGACCCCTCCGGCAATATCTATCTCGCCTCGTACTACGGCCAGAGGGTGGACAAGTTCTCCCCTTCGGGAACGCTCCTGTGGTCCGTGGACCCGAACGGTGGCAACCCCACTGGGCTGTTCTCGGTGGGAACTGGATCCTCTTTTCGCCTCATGGTCAGCCTTGTCCAGAACAGTGCATCGTCCGTCGTCCTCAACCGGGCCACCGGTGCGGTGACTGGAACCTTCCCGCTCGTGGACAACGGGTTCGTCACCCAAGAGTCCGGGGGCAACCTCTTGTACTCGGCCAATGGATATATCGAGACGATCAGCCCGACCGGTACCGTGCTCTCGACGTTCGGTGCCCCTCGCATCCAGGGAAACGGGGTCCACACCGGGTCCGGATCGCAGTTCTTCTACCCGGCACAGGCCGTACAGGGGCCAGATGGAACCATCTACACGGCTGACCCACTTCACACCGTCGAAGCCACTTCGCCCAAGGGAATTCTGAAGGGTTCGACCACCTTGGGAGGGCACCTGAATATGGGCGGCTGGAACTTCGTGCTGGTGGGCTCGACGTTCTACTTCCAGAGCGGTCCTCCGTTCTCCTCGGCCGGCGACGGGATCTCGTCGTTTTCCCTGGCCACCTTGCAGGCATATCTGGCGGCTGCTCAGGCCCCGTCGAACAGTCTGGGATGGGGTGCCGGTCTGTCCACGCCAGCGGCTGGCAACTACTTCGCATCGGGCACAGTGCCGACAGTCGTCGCCTCCTTCGACCCGTGGTGGTCATCGGTCGCCTCTACGATGTCACTGTCGTACTCCATCGAGAATCCGACCTCGCTGACAGCGGAGACGGTTCCGACGCCGACCGTTGTGCCGCTGGCGACCACTGCGACAGGGCTGGCGTCGATGCCGTTGGTCATACCCCCCGGGGACCGTGCACCGGGCCCGTATCGAGTGCAGGCCACGTTGCTCGACACGTCGACGTCACCACCGACCGCGTTGGGGACCACCTGCATGCCGTACACGGTGGGCGCAACGGGTAACGGCCTCGATCTCGGTGTGCTGCCGCCCGGTGCCGGTTCCGGAGGACCGGCCGACCCCCGTGGTGTGGCCTTGAACGCGCAGCTCGGCCTCAGCGGACTCCGGAGCAGGACCACTGTGGATTGGAGCACGATTCTCCCCAACTGCCGCGCCTCGGCTCCGACGGCGGCCACGTGTGGACCCGCAGCCATGACCCTCACCGGGGCCAGCCAGGATCCGTACAAAGCGGCGGCGCTGGCCAACAAGGACCACGTCGCCTACTGGATCCAGGTCAGCGGTGGGGACGCGGTGTCGATGGCGCTGGTCCATGGCGGGTGGTGGAAAGCCGACGTAGCTTCCCTGGTCGCCCATTACGCGAACGTCCCATTGGGTTGTTCGGGCTGCGCTCCGGTAACTAACTGGGAACCGTGGAACGAGTCCAACAACACCGGCTGGAGCAACGGCGGAACCTATGTGACCGAGGTGCTCGCCCCCTTCTATGCAGCGGTGAAGTCGGTTCTTCCGGGGTCGACGTCCACCGTGATCGGAGGGTCCACTCTGGAACCCGTCACCTGGTGGTGGAACCAGTTGGTGGCTGCTGGCGGCCTGGCGGACATGGACGTGGCTGCCATCCATCCCTATACCGGTTCCAACGATGCATTCGAAGAGGACGGAATGCAGACCCTAGTCCGCCAGCTCCAGTCAGTCCTCGGGAGCAAGCCCCTGTGGTTCACCGAGGTGGGCTGGTGGAGCGATGGTGATTACAACTTCCTCGGACAGGCGAACACCATGGCCCGCCAGCTCATCTGGCAGCGGGTGCTTGGGGTCCCGGTGGAGGGATACTTCTTCAACGAAGGCAGCTGGGGTAACGACGGGGTGAGTTTCTCCCTGGTCCAGGCAAGCGACAGTGTCGACTATGTGAAGCCTGCGGCTTTGGCCTCGATGACGACGGCACACATGCTGGCCGGCAGGTCCTACCGGTCGATGCCGGACATGGGCATTCCCCAGGCCTACCGGGCCGACTTCGCCACGGTGTCCGGAGGCACCACTGACGTGGCGGCGGTGTGGACCGATGGACTCCCGCTGACCGCATCTGTGACGGCGACCGACCCGACCGGTGCCAGCGTGCCGGTCACCATGACGGATCAGTACGGAGGTGTGACCTCGGTGTTGGCGGCGTCCGGCACCGCCTACAGCCTGGATCTGTCGGACCAGGTCGTGTACCTGACGTATCCGGCCGGGGACACCCTCGCCATCGGTCCGACTGAGGCTTACGGTACCGACGTGGCCGCGGCCGCGGCCGGGGCAACTGCCACGGCTACGAGCGGTAACGCCCTGGCAGCCATCAATGGCCTCCCGATCGGGTACGGGCAGGGTTGGACATCGACTGCTGGAGACACGACCCCTTCGCTCACGATCAACCTGGGGGTCACATCCACGATCGATCGAGTCGTGGTCGACACCCAGTCGCAGGGCTCCACCGCCGGTGGATTGCGCAACTACACCATCTCGGCAGATGAGCCCGGTAGTGGTTGGGTGACAGTGGCTACAGAGACCGGCCAATTCCGAAGCCACGAGATCCAATTCACCTTCGACCCGGTGGCGGTGCGGGCATTGAGGGTCGACGTCACCGAGGTGAACTTCGGCGGGTACTACGGAGGGGGGATACCCCCGTGGTGGGCCCCGGGCCAGATCGAACCGGCCTTCGTCCACGCGGTGCAGGCCTATGCGGGCTCGGGGGGGCCGGCGGTGGTCGATGGGACCGGTCTGACCCCACTGGTCGAGGGGTTGACAGGGACGGGAGCAGGAACAGGGACGGGAGCAGGAACAGGGACGGGAGCAGGGACAGGGACCGAGACCGGAGGTGGCCCGACGTCCACGACTGGAACGGAACCCACCACGACATCCGGTGGAGGAGCGGCCGCGCCTTCCGTGGGCCCAAGTGTCGGTTACCGGGTGGTGACCTCGGCCGGCCAAGTGTCGGCCTTCGGTGCAGTTGCATCCTATGGCCCGACCGGAGCGCTGAACTTGAACCGTCCGATCGTGGGCATGGCCGCTCATCCCGGCGGCGGCCACTGGCTGGTGGCCTCGGACGGCGGAATCTTCAATTTCGGGAACGCGAGGTTCTTCGGATCGACTGGCGCGATGGGACTCAACGCTCCGATCGTGGGCATGGCGGCATCGCCAAGCGGCCAGGGCTACTGGTTGGTGGGGGCTGACGGCGGAATCTTCGCATTAGGCGATGCTCCCTATGAAGGATCTACGGGGGCACTGAAACTCAACAAGCCGGTGGTCGGGATGGCGCCGACACCGGACGGTAAGGGCTACTGGCTGGTGGCCTCGGACGGCGGGATCTTCGCCTTCGGCGATGCCGCCTTCTACGGATCTACCGGAGCGATCAAACTCAACAAGCCGGTGGTCGGTATGGCGGCGACACCGGACGGTAAGGGCTACTGGCTGGTCGCCTCGGACGGCGGGATCTTCGCCTTCGGCGACGCCAGATTCCACGGTTCGGCCGGCGGGCTCGGCCTCACGGCACCGATCGTCGGGTTGACTCGCACTTCGGACGGCGACGGCTACTGGATGGCGGCCGCCAACGGCGAGGTCTTCGCATTCGGGAACGCAGATTTCTTCGGTTCGGTCGACACCGCATCGAGCCAGCCGGCGGTGGGCATCGCCGCCGGTTGATCAGCCGGGGGCTGCACTAGCCTTACGCCGAGTTTCGGTAGCGCTCCTGCCCACAGTGGGCCTGGCTACGCCGACCATCGAGTCCCTGGGGGGAACCTGTGTCTAGTCGTCGATCGATCGCAGTGCTGCTGGTCCTGTGCGTGACTGGTGCGGCAGTGGGCGTTGCCACCGGTGGTGCCACTGCCGGGGCCGCCGGAACTCAACTCCCCGCGGCCACGGCTAAGGCCCCGTTCGCAGGGCACGGATCGATCGGACAGGCGTACGTGGCCGGAGCCAGCCCCGGTCTGGTCCTGGTGCTGGCCGATGGCACCGGCCACCGAGTTGGCTCCGGCACCACCGACGCCCAGGGCAGCCTGATCGTCCGCAACTTGACCCCCGGAGGCGGGTACACGTTCCGGGTCCAAGAGTCCGGTGCGACGGCTGCTACCCCGCCCTTCCGTGTCCTGGCCACTACAGACACGCCGCCATCGTCGCTCTATGCCGGCCAGACCATGGAGGCCGGGCTCAACTACATCACCATGCGCGATGGCGTGAAGCTGGCCGCCACGGTCCGGCTGCCGTTCGGCAAGACGATGGCTGATGGTCCTTTCCCCACGGTCATCGAGGACTCCGGCTATGCCATCGCTGGGCCGCACAGTCTGATCGATGCCGTCCTGCACCTCAACGGGGTGACGGCCACGGATCCCCTGCTGCCGTCTTCGTCCACCGCCGTGGGCTCGATCGTCGCCCCGCTGCTGGGCTTCGCCACCGTCAGCTTGCAGATGCGCGGCAGCGGCTGCTCGGGCGGAGCGTTCGACCTGTTCGGTCTGCCCACCACCTATGACGGCTACGACGCCGTCCAGATCGCTGCCGGTCAGTCGTGGGTGGCTCACCACAAGGTCGGCCTCGTCGGGATCTCCTTCTCGGGGATCTCTCAGATGTTCGTAGCCGGCACTCGACCCCCAGGACTGGCGGCGGTGGCACCCATGAGCCTCACCGACGACCTGTATGCGACCGGGTTCCCCGGGGGGATGTTCAACAGCGGATTCGCTGGTTCGTGGCTGTCCGATCGAGTGAACGACGCCAAGGTGGCCCCGGCCGCAGGCCAGGGCTACGCCAAGGCGCTGATCACCGGCGGCGACACCACCTGCCTCGCCAACCAGGACCTCCACGGCCAAGCCCAAGACCTGAACGCCCTACTGAACCAGGCGTCCCATCGTGACCCGAGTCTCTACGACCAGCGGTCACCGGCAGCCTGGGCGGCCAAGACCCAGGTACCGGTGTTCATGTCCGGGGCGTTCCAAGACGAGCAGACCGGTGGGCAGTGGCCAGCCATCGTGTCTGCACTGTCGAGCAACCCCAACGTGTGGGTGACCATGATCAACGGAACCCATACCGACTCGCTCGGTCCGGGGACGATCAGTCGCTGGCTCGAGTTCCTCGACATCTTCGTGGCCCAGAAGGTCCCGAAGAAGTCCGCGCTCCTGACCACGTTGGCTCCGATGCTGTACGGCCAGTTGGCCAGCGCGCCGTCGATGACGCCTCCGCCGCTGCAGTACACGGATGCACCCAATGTGGCCGCGGCCAAGAAGGCCTTCCAGGCCCAGCCCCGGGTGCGGGTGCTGATGGACAACGGGGCTGGCGACAAGGGCCCGGGGGCATTGCAGCCGGTATGGCAGGCCCAGTTCTCCGCGTGGCCACCACCGTCGGCGGTCCCGACGACGTTCCACCTGGGCTCGGGAGGCACACTGGCCCATGCGGTGCCTGGCTCCTCGACGGTGGCGTTCCAGCCCGACCCGTCCGCTCGCCCACTCACCGACCTCCCCAAGGGGAACGTCTGGTCGGCCACGCCGCCGTATATCTGGAAACCGGTCACCGGTCCCAGCGGACTCGGCTTCGTCAGCACCCCGCTGACCAAGCCCCTGACCGTGATGGGGCCAGCCAGCCTCGATGTCTGGGTGAAGAGCACGGCGGCCGACACCGATCTCCAGGCCACGGTGTCCGAGGTGCGTCCCGACGGCTCCGAAATGTTCATCCAGAGCGGCACTCTGCGGGCCAGCGACCGGGCTCTCGACAAGAAGGCGTCAACGGCAACCCATGCAGTTCCTACCTATCTCCTCTCTACCGCACGGCCGCTTCCCAAGGGGACGTTTACCGAGATGCGGATCCCAATCCTTCCGTTCGCCTACTCGTTCCGCCCTGGATCGCGTATCCGGGTGACAGTGACGGCACCGGGTGGCGACCGCCCGGCATGGATTTTCGACACTCGTTCCACCGGGGGCACGGTGACCGACACCATCGGTATGGGTGGATCGACCCCGTCAGCCCTCGTGCTTTCCGTGGTGCCGCGGATCAACCCTCCCGACCCTCAGCCCGCGTGTCCTTCGCTTCGGGGCCAGCCGTGCCGGAGCTACGTGGCTTCGCAGAACGGCGGCTGAGCCTGGGCCCTGTTGGGCTGGTCCTCGTCGCCGACTCATCAACGCAAGTCCGACACCGCCAAAATTGCTGGAGCGTCGTCATGTCTACGTCAGGTTCGGCCGCGATCATGGCTACGTCAGGTTCGGAGCTAGGTCCGGCTGATGACCACCCAGTGGTGACGGCCGAATAGAGGCAGACGTGCGCATGTCGACAATGAAGGCAGGGGCGCTGGCCCTCGGGATCGGGACGCTGGTACTGGCGTTTCCTGGAACTACCCATGCGGCACCGGCCGGGTCCAACTCCGCCGAGTCGGTAGACACGGCGGGATCGGCGCAGGCCGTGGCCCAGGCCCTGGTCGGACCGGGTGTGGCCATCTCCAATGTGCAGTACACCGGGGAGCAGGGCGCTCGGGGGACATTTGCCTTTAACGACCCCAACGTGCTGGGCATGGCCAACGGGATCGTGATGTCGAGTGGAAACGCCAACGAGGTAGTGGGACCCAACACCTCTGACAGCAACTCCACTGACTGGGGCGGCGCCGGTGACCAGCAGCTCTCCGACCTCTCGGGCTATCCGACCCAGGACGCCGCCGTACTGGCCTTTGACTTCGTGCCGACTACGAACCAGGTGGCGTTCCAGTACTCGTTCGCCTCCGACGAGTACCCCGAGTGGGTGAATACACAGTTCAACGATGTGTTCGCCTTCTGGGTAACCGATGGTTCCGGCAACGCCACCAACTGCGCCCAGGTGCGACAGGTGGCCGGGGACCCGACCTCGCCGTTCGTGCCGGTGGCCGTCAACAACATCAATCAGTCCAACCCGGTCCAGTCGCCCATGCCGACGGCCATGCGCCCGGACTTGTTCCGGCCCAACTACTACGACCCGGCTGGCCCCAGCCCCATCGCCCTCGAGATGGACGGGATCACCAAGGTCCTGACCTGTCAGGCTCTTGTCACCCCGGGCGTGGCCAACCACATGCGCCTGGCCATCGCCGACTCCTCGGACGGCGTTTACGACTCGGCCGTGTTCTTGAAGGGCACCTCCTTGGTCTCCAACGACAACCCGACGGCGGGCATCGGGCTCGACCCGTCTGCCGGCGTTGCTCCGCTCGACGTGTCGGCTTCCGTGGAGGGCCACGACCCGAACGGGACCGCCCTCAGTTACTCGATCGACTGGGGCGACGGCTCCACCACCGGCCCCGCGGCCCTGCCTGGTGACACTGCGCTGCCCACCCACACCTATCAGTACGCCGGGAGCTATGCCGCCGTGCTCACAGTGTCCAACGGAACCAACATCGGGAAGTCCTGCGACGAGGCCACAGTGAGTGGAGGTGCGAATCCAGGTGGTCCGGTGAATCAGTCCTGTGATCTGAGCGCCGGTGGCGGAGGAAGCACCGGAGGTGGTGGATCCAGCGGGTCTTCGTTGACGGTGGCCACGCTGACCCTCCCGGACGGGCTGCTCAACCACAAGTACAAGCAGTCGCTGTATGCCATCGGCGGCAACCTGCCCTACAAGTGGGCCCTGGCCGCCGGGTCGGCGGCACTGCCAGCCGGTCTGAAGATCTCGGGGGCAGGAGTCATCTCGGGAAAACCGACCGCTTCGGGGTTGTGGACCTTCGTGGTGTCGGTGACGGACAAGAAGACCAAGGCCAAGCCGCACACTCAGAACTCCGCCACCCAGGTAGTCAGTATCAAGGTCTTGTGAGCACTCTGCAATGACCCTCGCCGGGCTGGCCACCGTCGTGTGTAGGGTGGCCTGATGGCCGACCAGGAGCAGTTCTCCGATCTCGCCATGGAGTACATGCCCGCCCTGTACTCGGCCGCCCTGCGGATGACCCGGAACCCGGCTGACGCCGAGGACCTGGTCCAAGAGACGTACCTGAAGGCCTATCGGGCCTTCGGTTCGTACCGAGACGGGACGAACTTGAAGGCTTGGCTCTATCGGATCCTGACCAACACCTACATCAACACGTACCGGGCCAAGAAGCGCCGCCCCGAGATCGCCGATGTAGAAGATGTGGAAGCGCTCTACATGTACCACCACCTGGCGGGCGATCCCTCCGCGGGTCTCGGGCGCAGTGCCGAAGATGTGGCCCTCGAGCGGTTTACCGACACCGATGTGAAATCGGCCGTCGAGTCCCTACCCGACACGTTCCGCATCGCTGTTCTCCTGGCCGACGTCGAGGGGTTCTCGTACAAGGAGATCGCCGAGATCACCGATGTTCCTATCGGGACGGTGATGAGCCGGATCCACCGTGGAAGAAAAGCGTTGCAGAAGGCGTTGATGGATGTGGGGAGAGCACGTGGCCTGGTCGCAGTTTCTGACGAGGCGAGTTAGGGGAGACGGCTGATGGAACCACAGACTGATGACGGAAGAGATGCTGCCCGAGCCGAAGGATCCGTCGATCCACCGGCCGGTTTCGTCAGTTGTGACGAGACGATCGAAAAGCTCTACGTCTACCTCGACGGTGAACTGACCGAGCAGCGCCGCATAGAGATCGCTCGACACCTCGACCTGTGTGGTCCGTGCGTCGGGGCATTCGGGTTCGAGGCCGAGCTTCGCAAGCTGGTGGCCGACCGCTGCCAGGATCGGGTTCCTGATGCGTTGCTGGCCCGGGTGGCTGCCGCCATCCGGGCCGAAGGCGGCCCATCGTCGGCCTCGGCGACGTGATCCTCAACACTGCGACGCTTGGCAGGGTGACGAGCGGTGAAGTACCTGTGGACCTGGGTATCCGTACACTGAGATCGTGACAACCGCCGACACCTATCAGCCCATCGTCGATGCCGGACTCCCCAGTGCGGCATCGATCGGTGCCGTCCCGACAGCGCGAGGGACAGCCGCGGTGAACTGGGACACCGCCGAGCGGGTGGCGGCGTGGGTGGGCAGCCGGACCCGAGTGCCGGCTCCGTACCGGCCTGATCTTCTCCAGTCGGAGTTCGCCGAGCTGACCGAACAGGCCGAGGAACTAGTGGCCGCCTCCACCGGCCTGCGCTCAGCCGCCGGCCCGGCCCGGGCCCGCGTGACGGATCGCGCCGGGTGGGTGAGCGCCAATGTGGCCAGCTTTCAGCGGTTGCTCGGCCCCCATCTCGACCGACTCGACCCGAGCCGCCTGGCCGAAACCAACGCGCTGCTTTCGCGTCTGTCGGGTCCGCTGGCGTCAGCGGGGCGGACGGCGACCGGCGCACAGATGGGTGTGGTCCTGGGATGGCTCTCGACCCGGGTGCTCGGCCAGTACGACCTGCTCTTGACCGAAGAGGCCGCTGATGAACAAGACCTCGTCTACTTCGTAGGACCCAATATCGTCGCCCTTGAACGCCAGCACGGGTTCGAACCTCGGGAGTTCCGGCTGTGGCTGGCTCTCCATGAGGTCACTCATCGTTGCCAGTTCACGGCCATCCCGTGGATGCGCGACTACTTCGTCTCCTTGGTGGACGAAGGGATTGGCTCGATGGAGCCTGACCCGACCCGCCTGCCCGCCGCCATCAAGCGCATGGCCGAGCAGATCCGTGCCGGCCGGAACCCACTCGACGACAACGGTGCCCTCGGACTGGTCGCCACTCCCGAGCAACTCGAAGGACTCCATCGGATCCAAGCGTTGATGAGCCTGCTCGAGGGCCATGGCGACGTGACCATGGACCGTGCCGGGGCGGCCGACATCCCCAGTGCCGCCCGCTTCGCCGAAGTGCTCCGCCAACGGCGCAAGCAGGCGCACGGACTGTCCCGGCTGCTGCAGCAGCTCATCGGGATCGAGGCCAAGCTCCGTCAGTACGAAGAGGGCGAGCGGTTCATCGCCGCCGTGGAGGCCGTGGGTGGACCCGCACTGCTCGACAACGCATGGCGAGGGCCGCAATGGCTCCCGTCGCTCGAGGAGATCCGCGAGCCGTCGATCTGGATCACTCGGGTCGGTGCGGCTGCCACTCTGGTTCCCTGATGTCATGGCCGGAGTAGGGCAGGTGACGCAGCCGGGGATGGAGGCTGGCCCCGCAGGTCCTTCTCCCGACTCGGCCCTCGAGTCGCTGGTCGAGGCCCTTCTGGCCCGATGCACCTTTCCGACTATGGGAACCCCGCTGGTGTGCGGCGTCTCGGGTGGTCCGGATTCGCTGGCCCTGCTGGTGCTGGCCACAGCCGCCGGCTGCGCGGTGACCGCCGTCCATGTCGACCATGGACTCCGACCAGGATCCGACGACGAGTCGGCGGTCGTGGCCACAGCCGCCGCCCGTTTCGGTGCGGCCTTTCGAACCGAGCGGGTCGACCTCGCAGACGGCCCCAACTTGGAGGCGCGGGCTCGCGCTGTTCGCCGCCAGGTCCTTGGAGAGGGTGCTGCCACCGGCCACACGGCCGATGACCAGGCCGAGACAGTGCTGGCCAACCTGCTGCGAGGGGCGGGCGTGCACGGCTTGGCCGGTATGCGGGCAGGTCCTTCTCATCCGATCCTGGCATTGCGCCGCCGCGAGACAGTCGACCTCTGTGCGCGTCTCGGCTTGGAGACAGTGCATGACCCGTCGAACCAGGACCCAAGGTTCCTGCGCAACCGAGTGCGGGCCGAGCTGCTGCCCCTGTGCGCTGACATCGCCGGCCGAGATGTAGTGCCGGTGCTGGCCCGCCAGGCCGCCCTCCTGGCCGGCGACGCCGACCTCCTCGACTCCTGGGGTGGACTCCTCGATCCCACCGACGCTGCGGCCTTGGCCGCGGCTCCGTCCGCCCAAGCCCGCAGAGCGGTACGCGGGTGGTTGACCGGTGCGGGTCCCTATCCGCCACCGGCCGATGCGGTGGAACGAGTACTCGAGGTGGCCCGCCTGGAGCGTCGGGCGGCCGAGGTGCCAGGAGGTGTGCGGGTGACTCGATCCGGGGGTCGGCTGTCCCTGTCCCCCGTGAAGGGTCCTGGCGCTCCGATACAGTCGTGATGTGACCAACCGAGGGACCGACCGACCGACCGACGGCACGCGCCTCGAGGATGGTGACGAAGTGGGCCGGGTGATCGTGAGCGAGGCCGACCTGCAGGCCCGTATCGCCGAGCTCGGGGCCGCCATCACTGCTGACTACGCCGGCCGGCCGCCGCTGCTGGTGGGCGTGCTGAAGGGAGCGTTCATGTTCATGAGCGACTTGTCGCGAGCGATCGCCCTCCCGTCCGAGGTGGACTTCATGGCCGTGTCCTCCTACGGAAGCGCCACCCGCACCTCGGGTGTGGTGCGCATCGTCAAGGACCTCGACGTCGACCTGGTGGACCGGCACGTCCTCGTCGTGGAGGACATCGTGGACAGCGGTCTCACCCTCAACTATCTCCAGCGCTACCTCTTGGCCCGCGAGCCAGCCAGCCTCGAGGTCTGTGCCCTGCTGGTCAAAGAGGGCCAGCAACGCACGGCGGTAGACCTTCGCTACGTGGGATTCACCATCCCGGCTGACTTCGTGATCGGCTATGGGCTCGATGTGGCCGAGCGGTATCGGAACTTGCCGGCCATCCATGCCTACGAGGGGACGAAGTCGTAGGCGACCTCGGAGCAGGCCTGGCGATCCCGCCGAGTCCGATGGTGTGTGATGGACCGGGCTCGACCGGTAGAACGATGAACGACGCGCACCGGAAGGGTGTGCCGTGAACGGAGAGAAGAGCTGACGATGAGCGTGGACACCAAGCGGATCGAAGCAGCTGTGCTCGAAATCCTGATCGCCCTAGGCGAGGATCCGACGCGCGACGGGCTCCTCATGACGCCGGCACGGGTGGCTCGCATGTACGAAGAGCTGTTCGCCGGATTCCACGAAAACCCTGCCGATCACCTCGAGGTGACGTTCGACGCCGGCCACGACGAGATGGTGATGGTGCGGGACATCCCGTTCGCATCCTTGTGCGAGCACCACATGGTGCCGTTCATGGGGCGAGCCCATGTGGCCTACATTCCGGGTGCAGATGGTCGGATCACCGGGCTATCCAAGCTGGCCCGGCTGGTCGACGGCTTCGCCAAGCGCCTACAGGTGCAGGAACGCATGACCACGCAGATCGCCGATGCCATCGAGCAAGCGCTCGCCCCCAAGGGAGTTCTCGTGGTGGTGGATGCCGAGCACCTGTGCATGTCGATGCGGGGTGTGAAGAAGTCGGGCACATCGACGGTCACGTCCGCAGTACGAGGTCTCTTCCGGAGTGACAATGCGACCCGAGCCGAGGCCATGCAGTTCGTCAGAGGCCACTGAAGCACCCGGTCGAGGTACGGGTACCCCTCGAAGCCGGCCGCGGCCGAGCCCGTGCTGGTTTACGCTGTGGACGATGTTGGATGCCACCTCAGCGGACCGTGCCCTAGTCATGGGGATCCTCAATGCCACGCCAGATTCTTTCTCCGACGGCGGCAATTGGTTCCATTCGGAGCAGGCAATCATGAAAGGGCATGAAATGATCGCCGAAGGGGCCGACATCGTAGATGTCGGTGGCGAATCCTCGCGACCGGGCGCCGTCGAGGTGTCTGTAGATGAGGAACTCCGACGGGTGCTACCCGTGGTCGAAGCCCTCAGTCCGTACGTGCGGGTCTCGGTGGACACCGTCAAGGAGGCCGTAGCCGAGGCGGCCGTGGCCGCTGGTGCCACGCTGATCAACGATGTGTCCGCCACGCTGTGGCCGGTGGCCGCCCGATGCGGCGTCGGCTGGATCGCCATGCATCGCCAAGGGAGCCCGGCGACCATGCAGGAGGACCCCCACTACGACGACGTGGTGGCTGAGGTGCGAGACATGTTGGCTGCCCGGGCCGCCTCGGCCGCCGAAGCGGGTGTGCCCGAGATCTGGATCGACCCGGGTATCGGCTTTGGAAAGACGTTCGACCACAATCTTCAACTGCTGGCGGGACTCGACGTGCTGGTGGCCACGGGCCACCCGGTCCTGGTCGGGACCAGCCGCAAGGGATTCCTCGGTGCGCTCGGTGCTGGACCCGGTGGGGTCGCAGCCCCCGTCACCGAACGGCTGCCGGGCTCGCTGGCCACGGCCACGTGGGCGTTGCAGCAAGGTGCGGGTATGGTCCGGGTCCACGACGTAGCCGCCACCGTGCAGGCTGCGCTGCTGGTCGGCCGCGCTGGTCATCAAGGGGAGAACACAGGATCGATGCTGGATACGGAGGTTGGAACGTGAAGGGAAAGTGGGCTGCGGGGATACCGCCGCGGAACTTCACCTGGGTGATCATGGATCGCCTGGCCATGAGCGAACGCCCCGGTGGTTTCGCTCCTAACCACCGCAAGGTGCGGCGCCAAGAGGAGATCATCTGGCTCCAGGTGCAGGGGTTCAACCGGGTGGTGTCCTTGCTGCCGTCGTCGCACAACCTCCAGGCCTATGAAGAGAAGTCCCTGGCCAGCGTGCACTACCCGCTGCCAGGCGCTGGTGATGTGCGCGGTGTCCTGATCGAGATCTTCCGGGACGTCCACGGACGGATCGGGGCAGGCGAACGAGTGCTTGTGCACCAAGAAGAGCTCGGCGACCGGGTCTCGGGTGTCGTCGCCGGCTACCTGCTGTGGTCAGAGCGGCTGCCCACTGGCCCGCAGGCCATCACGGTGGTCGAGCATCTGACCGGGCAGCCCATGGGACCCTCGGGTCGTGAACTGGTTGCGGCGGCGGAGCAGTTGGTCCCGGTATCGGGCCCCGCAGCCCGCGGCACCACGCCACCGGCGTGATGGATGGGGGGGCTGCCAGCCCGGACGACCGCATCGAACTACGCCGCATCCGCTGCGTGGGCACCCACGGGGTGCTTGCCGAAGAGCAGGAGCGGGCCCAGCCCTTCGAGGTCGATCTCGATCTCGCCGTCGATCTGCATCCGGCTGGGGACTCGGACGCGCTCGAGGACACGGTCGACTACGGAGCCGTGGCCCATGTGGTGGCATCCACGGTGTCCGGACCCCGTTCGTTCGCGCTCCTGGAGGCTCTGGCCCGTCAGGTAGCTGATGACGTCCTGGCCTTGGACATCCGCATCTCCTCGGTCACCGTGGCGCTGCGCAAACTGCGGCCACCGCTGGCTGTGGACATCGAGACCGTGGGCATCCGGGTGGTCCGTCACCGGTGACGTTCCCGTCGTTCGAGGCGCCCACCGTCCGGGCCTTCCTGTCGTTGGGGTCGAATCTGGGGGACCGGCAGGCCCATCTGCGGCGTGCCGTCGATCAGCTTCGGGCCGGGAGCAGGCCAGCAGTCACCGCCGTCTCCCGGGTCTACGAGACCGATCCGGTCGGCGGTCCTGACGACCAGGGTGCCTTCCTCAACCTGGTGGTCGAACTGGCCGTCCCCGAGCCTTGTGACCCGTACTGGCTGCTGGCGGAGTGCCACCGACTCGAGGTGGCTGCCGGGCGGGTGCGCTCGGTGCGCTGGGGTCCTCGGACGCTCGATGTCGACATCATCTGGATCGACGGGCTCGTCCTCGATGATCCAGATCTGACCGTCCCCCACCCCAGATGGCGCGAGCGGCGCTTCGTGCTAGCCCCGCTGGCTGAGCTGGCTCCGGATCTGGTGGGTGACGACGACACAGAGGCCGCTGGCGGCGAGGTCCGTGTCGTGGGTATGGTCTAGGCAGCAGTTCAAGGATTTCCTGATGCGAACGGCACCCTGCGGGGGCTGGAACGTCGAAAGGGGTCTCATGACCACATTCCGAGTACTAGGACCGGGCCGAGCTGGCCGGTCGTTGATGGCAGCCCTCGATGCTGTCGAGGGCTATCGATCACTGGGCGCCTGGGGGCGCGACCGATGCCCAGCCCATGCCGCCCATGGGGTCGACATCTTGTTCATCGCTACCCCGGACGACGTGGTGGCCGATGTGGCCGCCCAGATCCATCCGGTGGCCACTACTGCCGTGATCCATCTGTCCGGATCCCTGGGACTCGACGTGCTGGACGGCCACGTCCGACGTGGCTCGCTCCATCCGTTGGTTCCGCTCCCCACTCCGGCCATCGGGGCCGAGCGTCTGCGCTCGGGCATCACCCTGGCCGTGGCCGGTGACCCGGTCACCCGTTGCGTGGCTGAGGCGCTCGGGGGGAAGGTGTTCGAAGTCGACGACCAGGATCGGGCCGCCTACCACGCAGCCGCCGTCATCGCCTCGAATCACCTGGTCGCCCTGATGGGACAGGTCGAACGGGTCGCAGCCTCGGCAGGACTTCCGCTCGAGGCGTTCGCCGGTCTGATGCGTGCGGCCAGTGAGGACGCGTTCAGCCTCGGCCCTCGCCGGGCCTTGACCGGACCGGCTGCCCGGGGAGACTGGGAGACAGTCGAGCGTCATCGCACTGCCCTCGCTGGTCTACCCGGTCATCGGACCGAGCTTGCCGGCTATGACGCCATGGTGGGCATGGCCCGACGCCTTTCGCTCGATACCGCTGAAGACCTCGACCAGGCAGAGGATGCAGCCCTCGGGTCCGACGGATTGGACGCCGCGTCCGATGCCGAGCAGGTGGCGTGAGCAACGGTTCCACGTCGGCGCGTGCGACAGTGGGAACGGTGATGTCTGTTTCGATAGGGGCTGATGACGCGACGGCTGGTCTAGTGGTCCATGACACAGTCGCCGGCTATTCGGCCTACCTGGAGGCTGAGCGCCTGGCTGGACGATCGGTCGGAGTAGTGCTCACCATGGGAGCCCTCCACGATGGCCACGGCTCGCTCATCCGCCAGGCTGCGGCCGAGTGCGACACGGTGGCCGTCTCGGTATTCGTGAATCCGACCCAGTTCGGCGAAGTCGCCGATCTGGTCGGCTATCCCCGTACGTTGGAGGCTGACCTGCAGGTGGCCCATGATGCAGGTGCATCGGTGGTGTTGGCGCCGTCGACCATCGAGATGTACCCGGAGTGGCCGACCACGCCGTCCACCACCGTCACGGTTGGCGATTTGGGGCGCCGGTGGGAAGGCGAAACCCGGCCCGGGCATTTCGACGGGATGGCCACCGTGGTGGTCAAACTCCTCGCCGCCTCGGGCCGGTGCTGGACCTACTTCGGGGAGAAGGACTTTCAGCAGTTGGCCATCGTACGCCGGGTGGTGCATGACTTGAACCTTCCTGTTGCCGTGGTGGGCTGTACCACCGTGCGCGAGTCCGATGGCCTGGCCATGTCGAGCCGGAACGCGCGACTCGACGCCGATGGGCGCGCCGGCGCCATCTGCCTCTCGCGTGCCCTGACGGGCGGAGCGCAGGCCCTGACGGCCGGAGCCGACCGCTCCGGTGTCGAGCGAGCCATGGCTGCGGTGGTGAGCGCTGAGCCACGAGCCGCCCTCGACTACGCCGTCTTGGTGCACGCAGATGATCTCGAACCGGCCGACGATCTGGCCAGTGAACGTCCGCTCCGCCTCTTGGTCGCCGCCACTGTCGGACCGGTTCGCCTGATCGACAATCTCGACCCCCGAGGGGCGATGTGACCCGG
>JBAXCY010000044.1:0-17626 GCA_037141235.1 Acidimicrobiales bacterium
GAGACATGAGCACCGGCGTGGAGACATGGGACGGGGCGGACCTACCGGCACCCGCTCCGGCGCCCGCTCGGGTGCCAGGTACCGTGCCGAGCGCCGTGCCTGAAGTGGCGCGAACCGCCGACGGAGTCAGCGGTGGAGGCGCCCCGTTCGTCCAACCAGAGACGGCTCCCCTGGGCGCAGTGGTGCCTGCCCACATGGCTGTGACCGGCGCTACCGCTATCGACGACGCCATCTTGATGGCTGGTGAGCTCTACGCCGCCCTGTCCGGGGTACTACTCGGAACGCCGGTCGCCGTCACCACAGCCGTCGTTGCAGCATTGTCCGGTTCTCACCTCCTGATCGAGGACGTGCCAGGAGTGGGCAAGACCGTATTGGCGCGCGCTCTGGCCATCGCGCTCGGTGCCGACCTTTCCCGTGTCCAAGGGCACCCAGACCTACTGCCATCGGACATCACCGGGGTCACCGTGTTCTCCCCGGACACCGCTACGTGGGAGTTTCGCCCCGGTCCCGTCTTCGCCAACGTAGTGCTGCTCGACGAAATGAACCGCACCCCGCCGCGCACCCAGTCAGCCCTGCTCGAGTCCATGGAAGAGCAGCAGGTCTCAGTGGACGGGGAGTCGTGGCCCCTGCCTCGTCCGCACCTGGTCATCGGCACCCAGAATCCGATCGGTCAGTTGGGCACCTACCCCCTGGCGGAAAGCCAACTCGACCGATTCGGCCTCTCCACCTCGATCGGCTATCCCGATGCCGCAGTCGAGGCCCGTTTGGTACTCCACGGTGGTGGGCGATTTGCCCTGGACTCCCTCGCTCCGGTGGCCGACACCGCTCGATGGGAGCGTGCCATTGCGGCCACTGCTGAGGCGTACGTCGTCCAAGAAGTGGCCGACTATGCCGTGGCCCTGGTGCGAGCCACCCGGACCGCTGGGTCGGTCCGTCTCGGTGCTAGTCCGAGAGCCACCATCTCACTGTTGCGCTGCGCCCAGGCCTACGCCGTCCTATCGGGCCGGTCCTATGTCACACCAGGTGATGTCCAAGCCGTCGCCGTGGCCTGCCTGTCGCATCGGCTGATCGTCGAGAGCTCGGGAGGCAAGGGAACTGAGCTCGTCGGCCAGATCATCGCCGACATCCCCGCCCCTCAGACGTGAGGGGAGCGGCCCTGACCCGCAGACCCAAGCCCAGAGGGCGGGCCCTCCAGGCGGCAATGGTAGGGATCGCCGCCGGTCTCATCGGTGTCGTGGTCTCTCGGTCACTCTTCGGTCCGGCCACGGCCCCGATCGGGATCGCCATCGGCGCCGCCGCCCTACTCAGCGGGACCCTGTTCTCATGGCGCGCCCACAGTCGACGACCGCATCCCGAGTCACCGAGCCTCCCTCGGGCCCTTCGCCTCCAACGCCGGGTCCACCCGGTGGACTGGATCGGGCCAGTGGCCGCCTCCGTCATCACCATGACGGCGTGGGTCGGCGTCGCCCACTCCAGCGGCTCCGGATGGGTGCAGGCCGTGGGCGCGCTGTTGGGAGCCTTTTTGCTCATCGGGCTGGTCGCACCCGCCCTTCCTGCTCGCAGGGCTCGGTTGACGTGCACGGTGTCGCCATCAGACGGGTGTGCTGGTCAGCCGGTCGAGTTGACGATCGAGGCCAATCGGCCGGTTCGAGTCCGGACGTTATTTCCCCCCGGCCCTGCAGTCCAGAGCGGCGGAAGCCAGCGAGGGTCCCGCAGCACCACCTTGCACTGCACCCCCCCGCGCCGCGGCGTGCTCGACTCCGTGGTGGTCGAAGTGGCATCGAGCGCCCCCTTTGGACTGCTGTGGTGGGCCAGGGAGATCGAACTGCCGCTAGCGCGGCTGCTGCACGTGGCCCCCAGGATGGGAACCCCCGAACAGTCGACGCAGACCGGCGACCAGCGGCCGGGCGAGGCGACGCCCCGGATTCCGTCTGGGGTGGGTGAGCCCCGCGGCATCAGACCGTACGCGCCGGGAGATCCTCGCCACGCGGTGCACTGGCCAGCAACTTCCCATGCGGGGATGCTCATGGTCCGTGAGTCCGAGCGGCCGACCGACAACCCGATCTTCATCGACCTGCAGCTTCCACGCGACACCGCAGCGGCCGAAGCCTTCGCGGAGCAGATCATGGCCGACGCCAGCATCAACCTGGCCAGGCATCAGAGCGTGGTGCTGGCCACCGATGAGGTCAGTGGACGCGTCGTCCGGGCAGTGGCGGACCAGACCGATCTGGGTCGACGGCTGGCACGAGCGGTGTCCCCATGACCCTGTGGCAGCGGTTCGTCGAGGTCAACCGTCCGGGGCCTCCCGAGAACTCGATCTCCTTTCGAGCCGCCTCGGTCATGGCCGTCGTGGTCGGCATCGGTGCTTGCTGGTCCGAAGGTGAGCTGAGTACCGCGGTGGCGTTGTTTGCCGTCACCGCCACCGTCGTTGGAAACCTCATCGCCTACCGCCGTCGGGCCGACCCGTGGCCCGGCGTGAAGCCGATCTTGGCGCTCTGCGCCATCGGCGGATTCGTCTGGTTCATCGTCACCGTCACTCGCTCCGCAACCCCCGGAGACATCTCGACCGTCGAGACCCCATTGGCCGCACTCTTCGCATGGGTCCTGTCCACACACGCATTCGATGTCCCCTCGCGCCGGGATGTCACCTACTCATTGGCCGGTTCGACGGCGTTGATCGCCGTGGCTGCCGCCCAATCGGTCGATCTCGCCCTCGGCGTATGGGTCCTGGCCTGGGTCGCCTGCTGCATCTGGGGTCTGGTCGCCATGTGGCAGTCCCTGTCGGAGACGCATGGCGTTCCCTGGAAGTCCCTCATCGGGGCCGGTGCCATGGTGTTCGTGGTGGCCGTCGTGCTCGTCAGTGTCCTGCCCGCTCCGCGCGTTTCCACCTCATTGATCTTTTCGTCGTCATCGGCCAACTCTCCCCCGGTCGACAGCCCGACGAAACTCAGCGAAGGCGGCGGTCTGCCCGCCCATGCAAGCCGTCCCAACGGGAAGAGCGCAGTAGGAGGATTCCTCGGTTTCGCCAAGTCCCTCGACACAGGCAGGCGGGTCTCCCTCGGGAACCAGGTGGTCATGCGCGTCCGGGCCACCCGTCCCAACTACTGGATCGGGCAGACCTACGACCAGTGGGACGGTCAATCGTGGGTCCAATCTGCACATCCGATGAACGGGGCCGACACCCAGAAGCTCACCGGTGGCTCACCGTTCACGATCCCAACATTCGCAGACCAGATCGCCCAGCGCTCTGCGGGTCCAGTCGATGTGCAGACCTTTTACCTGACCACCGGTGGATCCAATCTCGTCTTCCACGCCGACAACGCTCAGCAGGTCTACTTGCAGGCCCGATCGATCTTGGTGAGCCGGGACGGAACCATCGCATCCACGCGGTCAATGGGTGCGGGGACGATCTACACGGTTGTCTCCAGCGACGTGAACGCCACGCCGAGCCAACTGCAGGCGGCGACAGCTGCAACACTCACCAGCGCAGTCCTCGACGGATCCACCCTTGGGCCAGACGGCCAAGCGCGCTACCTCCAACTCCCCCACGCCGATGCCCGCGTCGCCGCCCTTGCCGCGACGATTACCGCACCGATCGGCGATGCGACGGCGTCCGACCCGCACGTCTACGACAAGGTGATGGCCATCGAACAGTGGATGCGGGACCACGTGCGATACACCACCGACATTCCGCCGCTGCCGGCCGGTGCCGATAGCGTCGACTCCTTCCTCTTCGGAACTCGACGCGGCTACTGCGAGCAGATCTCTACCGCTACCGTGGTGATGCTCCGCAGCCTAGGGATCCCCGCCCGGGAGGCCGTGGGCTATGTGCCAGGGCACTACAACCCGATCACCGATCTCTACGACATCCAAGCCAAAGATGCCCATGCCTGGGTGCAGGTGTGGTTCCCGGGATGGGGCTGGCAGAACTTCGACCCGACCGCCGAGGTCCCCCTAACCAACCCCACACCGGGGTCGGTGCTGGCCCGGTCGTTCGGCCACTCGCTCACACGCCTCCCGTGGATCCCGCTATCCATTGCCGCCCTGCTCGTCGGACTCATCGTCTGGCTGCGTCGTCGCCACAGCCGCAAGCCGACGTCATGGTCGTATCAGGTGGCGGCCGACCTAGCTCGCGGCGGCGGTCGAATCGGATATCCACGCCGTCCAGACGAGACGCTCACTTCGTATGGACAGCGCCTGGCTTCGCTAGCGCCTGGCTATGGGCCCGACCTGGTGGCGGCCACCACCCTGGTCGAGCGCGCGACCTATGGCGGGATCGAGCCGACGGCCCGACAGATCGCCGTCACGCTGGCGGCCACTCGACGCTTCCGAGACATCCCAAGACATAGTCGGGACAGTCGAGGTTCGGATGATGATCTTCCCGTTGACCCTGGCCGGCCCGGCAAGCCGCGGTCGGTCGATCAGGACCGAGCGTGGGCCAGTGCCTCATCGAACGATGCACCGGCGGCCAGCAGTGGGCGGTAGCCCATCAACTTCGCGGGCTGGCTCAACGTCAACACAGCACCCAGCCGATCCCCTGATCGGTAGAGGGCGATCATCTTTCCTTCTTCACCCGAACCGCTGACAACGACGACCTCGTCATCGCCCCGAGGTAGTCCGATCATCTGGATCTTGGTGGCGTACTGGTCAGACCAGAAGAATGGGACCGGCTCGTAGGGCGTGGCTGCAGCCGTTCCAGCCAGGAGGTTGCGAGCCGCATGGGCCCCTCCTTCGGCGGCGTTGGTCCAATGCTCTACCCGGACCGACTGTCCGTTCGACGGGAGGGTCCAGCGGGCCACATCACCAGCTGCCACCACTCGATCGGCGGCGAACAGCGACTGGTCGCATCGGATGCCGTCGTCGACCGACACGCCTGAATCGTCGAGCCAGTTGGCACTGGGGTCAACGCCGATACCCACGACCACGGCGTCGGCCACGAGGCGGGTACCGTCATCGAGCACGACGGTCACCGGATCCGGACCCCCGGGATCGGACTCCAGGTGATCGACCCGGACACTGCATCGGAGGTCCATGCCGTTGGCCCGGTGCAGATCGGCGCACATCTGCCCCATCTGATCCCCGAGCACCCGGGCCAGCGGTGTGTGATGTGCCTCGAGCATGATGACGTGGGCACCGATGCCCTGGCAGGTGGCTGCTACCTCGGACCCGATGAAACCCGCGCCGATGACAATGAGTCGCGGTGAGTCGCCGCCAGCCGCCAGGTCGGCCTTGATCCCCAGGCAGTCATCGAGAGTGCGGAGCGTCCACACGTGCGGTTTCCCTTCGGTTCCCGAGAGCCACCGCGTGGATGCGCCGGTGGCGACGACCAGCCCGTCGTAGGCGACCTCGGTCCCGTCGTTACAGGTCAGGGTCCGGGTCTGCGTGTCGAGCGCAGTGGCACGTCGACCCAGGCGGAACTCGAGGCCCAACGTGTCGAGCGCGTCGGGAGCGTGATGATGGATCCGCTCTACGCCCCACTTTCCCGACAGGACCTGCTTGGACAGCGGTGGCCGGTCATAGGGTGCGTGGATCTCTTCGCCGATGATGATCACCGGGCCGGTATGTCCCGCGTGGCGGATCTCCTCTGCGGCACGCAGGCCCGCCAGCGAAGCACCAACGACGGCGATGGTGCCGTCTTTCGATACGGGGTCGCTCATAGGGCGCATGGTAGGGGCAATCGCTCACCTAGCCGCCGAACATCGTCATCCACTGCTCGGGGGTCTTCAGTCGGAATACATAGTTGGTGGCACGAGTGTGGGCCATGGTGGCCGACGGCTCCGGCGAGTAGAAGTGACCGGGGTACAGGACGGTGTCGTCGGACACCCGGGCGAGGCGGGTCATCAACGACTCGTACATGGCGGCAGGGTCACTTCCGGGGAAGTCCGTGCGGCCGCAGCCATCGAGGAAGAGGGTATCCCCGGCGATCAGCTTGCCGTCCACCAGGAAGCACTGGCTGCCCGGGGTATGTCCAGGTGTGTGCACCAGGGTGATGGGGATCGATCCGACCTGGACGATGTCGCCTCCGGAGTGGGCGACCAGATCACTGGCCCCCACGCCGGTGGACCCTTCGATCCACGGGGCCTCGTCGGCCTGGACGTGGATCGGGACCTGGGCCGTTTCGATGAGCTGGGAGATGCCCTCGATACTCCACCCCATCATGTCGCCGCCCACGTGGTCCGGATGGAAATGAGTAGCCAGTGCACCTACGCACCGCATGTCGTCGGCGGCCAGGATGCCCATGAGGTCGTCGATTCCGTAGGCGGGATCGATGATCACCGCTTCGCCCGTCTCCCTGTCGCCCACCAGGTAGACGAAGTTCACCATCTGGCGGGCCACCTGGTCGTCGACGGCAAAGTCCCGACCGGCCAGGAGCTGTCGGAAGTAGAGGCGATCGGATCCCATCGGGGCAGCGAGGTCGTTCGGAGCATCGGTCACGCCAACACTGTAGGTTCCCATCGAGGTTTCGGCCTCCAGTCGGACCAGGTGGGGATACGGTTGCCCACCACGAACAAGCGATCAGGGATGGTGCAGCCATGACGACGAACACTGCGGCAACGGGGGCCGGGTTCACCTACTCGGCAACGTCGATGCTGCGCCACTGGGCGGCCGTCCAGCCCGACAGTCCGATGCTGACGCTGGGTTCGGATACCGTGACCTGGGGACAGTTTTATGAGCGGGCCAAGCGCGTGGCTCATGCCCTTTCGGCTGACGGAGTGGTGGCCGGCGAGCGGGTGGCCTTCCTCGACCGGAACTGCATCGAGTACTTCGAGACGTTCTTCGGCTGTGCGCTGCTCGGTGCCGTCAGCGTCGCCGTGAACTGGCGGCTCGCCCCGATGGAGATGGCGGCGATCGTCGAAGACGCCGGTGCCACCGTGCTCATCTACGGCACCGACTACGAGGAAGCGGTCGCCGACCTGACCGACCACGTGACCACGGTTCGACGGTTCGTTCCGCTGACCGGGTTCGCCGAGTGGCGCGACAGCGGCCAGAGCGAACCAATCACCGATCCGGGGTTCGAACCAGGCCCCGACGACGTCGTGACCCAGCTCTACACCTCGGGGACCACGGGACTTCCCAAGGGCGCCATGATCTCGGGGCGCAACATCGAGACCATCCTGACCGGAGCGGTCGAGGTCTTCCGGATCGACAGCGACACCGTGTCGATGGTGGCCATGCCCCTCTTCCACATCGGCGGGACGGGGTGGGCGCTGTCAGGTATGTCACGCGGGGGCCACTCGATCATCGTCCGCGACGTGGACCCAGTCGAGATCCTGCGAATCATCGAGACGCACCGGATCACCGACTCGTTCGTCGTCCCCGCCGTCTTGATGTTTGTCCTGGCCACGCCTCAGCTGGCCGATACCGACATGAGCTCCTTGCGGACCATCTACTACGGGGCCTCCCCTATCAGCGAGGACGTCCTGGTCAAGTCCATGCAGGCCTTCGGATGCGACTTCGCCCAGGTCTACGGCCTGACCGAGACAACGGGTGCCATCACATCGCTCATGCCCGAAGACCACGACCCTGACGGGCCCCGGGCCAACCTGTTGCGCTCGGCCGGGCGACCGTTCTCCCATGTGGAGCTGCGCATCGAGGACTCGGCCACGGGTGAGAACCTGCCAGCCGGCAGTGTCGGCGAAGTCATGACGCGGTCAGGCCAGAACATGCTCGGTTACTGGAACAACCCCGAGGCCACTGCTGCGGTCATCTCCGAGGACGGCTGGTTCCGCACCGGTGATGCAGGGTGGCTGAGCGAAGACGGTTATCTGTTTCTGCATGACCGGATCAAGGACATGATCGTGTCCGGGGGTGAGAATATCTATCCGGCCGAAGTCGAGAATGCCCTGCTCTCCCACCCGGCCGTGGCCGATGCGGCCGTCATCGGCGTGCCGGACGACAAATGGGGCGAGACGGTCAAGGCCATCGTGGTGCGAGCGCCGGGCATCGATACCGGGGACGACGAGGCCTTGGTAGCCGACATCATGTCCGCTACCCGCGAGCGGCTGGCCCGCTACAAGTGCCCCACGTCGATCGACTTCATGGACGTGCTGCCTCGGAACCCGTCGGGCAAGGTGCTCAAGCGTGAGCTCCGTGCCCCGTATTGGGAAGGCCGGGAGCGCAATATCGGCTGAGCAGTATGCGTGGCCGGGTTGATCTGGGCTGGTCTCGGGTCGGCCCGGTCAGAACTGCTGAATCAGAACAGGGCGTCGGAGTCTTCGTCAGCGTCGTCGTCCCCACCGTCACCCGCATCGTCACCCGCATCGTCACCCGCACTGTCAGCGAGGGCATCCTGGCCGATCGCCTCGAGCCGCGGCACCAGCTCTTCTACTCGCATCCGCGTCTGGCGCAGACGACGGTCGAGCTCGTCCACGATCTCGGTGGCCCGCTCGAGCTGGTCGACCAACCGGTCGACGTCGACCACGCCGGTCTCGAACTCCTCGATGATCCCATCGAGCTCTGATCCTGCGTCTGAGTAACTGAGCTCAGCCACAGCCGTGCTCTGATCCTTGGCGCTACTCGCGGCGGTTCGTGCTGCCATCACTGGTTCTCCCCGGTCTGGTTGGTCTGGTCGGTCTGGTCGGTCTGGTCGGTCTGGTCGGTCTGGTCGGTCTGGTTTGAGTCGACCAGAAGCCCGGTGGCCTCAGCGGTCGTTACCTCGGAGGCCACGATGCCGTCGGCTAGTTGGGTGGACAGCACGGCACCTGGGGCAAGTCCAGAAACCGTGCGCAGAACCGTCCCTTGGGCATCGCGGGTGACCGAGTAGCCCCGCTCGAGCTGGCGCTGGTAGTCGTAGGCACCTAGGAGGCGACGGCGCTGAGCAGCCACGAGCTCCTCGACCTCGAGTCGCTGTCCAGGGAGGGCGATCAGGCGATGGGATCGGCTGGCCAGCACGTCTCCCTCAACCCGGATGGCGCGCTCCGCGGCCCGGGCCGTGGATAGTCCCGCGTGCTCCAGACGTCTGGCGTGGGTATCGACCTGGCTGCGCACCATGGACCGCAGGCCTTTGGCGCGGTGCACGAGGCTGTCGGCGTGGCGGTCGATCTGGTTGCGGGCACCGGTGGCCATCCCCCGCTGATGGGCGGCGAGGGTCTTGTCTGCCTGGCGGACCTTGTCCCTGGCCATCTTCGAGATCAACGATCCGGCCGACTCGACGCTGCGCCAGTAGTCGAGCGCCATGCCAGCCAGCTCCTGGCCGCACTCGGTTGGGGTGATGAACGCACGATTGGCCACTTCATCAGCCACGGACTGATCCCCGGTGTGGCCGATGCCGGTCCAGACCGGGATGTCCGAGTCGGCGATGGCCCGTGCCACCGGCTCCTGGTCGAAGGTGGCCAGATCAGCCTTGGAGCCGCCGCCCCGCACGATCACGATGACATCGACCGATGTTGCCTGGAGATCGGCCACGGCGGCGGCCACCATGGCGGGAGCATCCTTGCCCTGGACCGCCGTTGGGGCCACCGACACGTCGAAGGCGAGACCTGACCCCCGTAAGCCGCCGAGGAAGTCGTTGTACCCCTCGGTCCCCGGGCTGGCCACGAGGCCCACCCGCAGTGGGAGTACGGGCACCCGCATCCGGCGCTGGCGGTCGAACAGGTTCTCCTCGATGAGGGCCGCGATGAGGCGGGCACGCTCGGCGGCGACCTTGCCCATGAGCGCATCCGTGTCGACCTCGGACAGCTTGAAGTCCACAGATCCGCGGCCCTTGTAGAACTCGACTTCGCCCCGGGCTCGGATGATCATGCCGGCATCCAGGGTGATGCCGAGGCGCTCGAGAGTGGAGCGAACGGTCCGCCAACGGTTGGCCCAGCACTTGACGCTGAGGATCGGGGCTCCTGCACCCTGCGAGTTGGTGGGATCGACCAGGTCGATGAAGCAGTGGCCGTTGGCGTTTACCTTGAGCGACCGGATCTCTCCGGTGATCCACACTTCGTCGGGGAAGGTCTTGCGCACCGCTCGGTCGACCCGGGCATACAGATCGGTGATGGACAGCGCCTCGGGCGAGGCGGCGTCCGCCATCAACTGCTGGACGCGGGATTCGAGGGACACGGTCTCAGGATACGACCCGGGTGAGACAAGACGGATCATCCGGCGGCGACAGGGGTCCCGTCCTGCTCGGCCAGCAGGCGGAGCAGCCGAGTGAGTCGGACCTGTATGGCCCATGACTGTGCGAGTCGGAGGCCCGGTCGTCAGACCGGTCGGACCCCGAGAAAGTCAGACCTACTCGTCGGAGGTGGGCACGTCAGCGGGGGAAGCGATGTGCCCGTACTTAATCGAATGGCCGGTCATGAGGACGACGGGGCCGATGGCGACGACGACAGCCGCAACGATCAACGGGATATTGGTTGCATTCCACATGGTGTCTTCGACCACCGGAGCGGTCGGACCTCCTTCAGTTGGGTCACCCGAGGAGCAATGCTGCTCCATCGGTCGGACTTCGGTGGCGAATCCTTTATTCGACTACCGCGTACTCATTCTTTACCACCCTAAGTGCATATGTCAACACTCAGAGTGAGTATTTGTAACCACTGCCGACCTGGCTTCGGTAGGCCCGTCGCCAGCAGATGCGTGACTCGCCGGAAGCTGCGTAGCTGCGACCCGCCCCCTCTGGGTGTCGCCGCCCCGCTCTTGTGGGACGATGGAGATGACGGTGAGCCGGCTGGGTGGTCGCGGCCTGTGTCGATCGAGGGTTCGCCCCCGGTTGGGAACAGGTCGAGGAAGGTCGGGACTCCATTGGGCAGGGTGCTGGCTAACGGCCAGTCGGGGTGACCTGCAGGACAGTGCCACAGAGAACAGACCGCCGATGGCGCAACCGAAAGGAAGCGAACAGGTAAGGGTGAAACGGTGCGGTAAGAGCGCACCAGCGGCTGGGGTGACCCGGTCGGCTAGGTAAACCCCACCCGGAGCAAGGTCGAACAGGGGACATGGGCGGCCCGTCCGGTACTCGGCAACGAGCACCACCCCCAGGTAGACCGCTTAGATGGATGGCCACCTATCCCCCACCAGGGGGTGGACAGAATCCCGCCTACAGGTCGGCTCACCGTCACCTACCTGTCTGAACTGGGGTTATTCGGAAACGGAAGTTCCGGCGTGCGCGCTGCGTGCAATAAGGCCCAGGAACGCCTCCTCCACGGCCAGGCGGGTGGCTTCCTGGCTGTCAGGCCAGAGGTGCCCGTACGTGTCCAGCGTTAGCACTAGGTCGGATAGCACTGGCCGGCGGTTCGATGACACGGGCCAGTTCCGTCCGTTGAAGCCTGAATCCACGCGGCTAACCCACTAAACCTACCAATCTGTCACCAGATTGGTATGATTAGTAGATTCCATGAGGAGCTTCCAACACACCCAGACCCTCGACCCCGTTCCCGGGGATGTCGTCGCGCTCCTGCGACAGATCGACCGTGCCGCCGGCGCAGAGGGTCGCTACGCGGACCAACTGCCCCACCTCCTCGGTGCCCTGCGGGAACAAGCCCGCGTTGAGTCCATCACCGCGTCCAGCGCGATCGAAGGGGTCGTCGTCGACGATGTCCGGATCCCCAAGCTCGTCTCGGGCACGCCGGGCGCACTCCGAAACCGAAGCGAGGCCGAGTTCGCCGGCTACTCCAGCGCCCTGGACTACCTGAACCAACAGGAGCCCGGAAAGCTGGGTGTCGGACTCATTCTTCACCTCCATCGGCTCCTGTTCTCCTACTCCGATGGACGGGGCGGGTACCTCAAGTCGGACGACAATCTGGTCGTCGACAGTCTCCCGGACGGATCTCGTCAGATCCGTTTCACACCGGTCAGCGCCTCAGAGACTCCGTTCTTCATGGAAGGGCTGCTCGCCCGAACCGATGCAGCGCTGAGGCAAGAACGGCTACACCCACTGATCGCCACGGCTGCATTCGCCCTGGACTTCCTCTGCATCCATCCCTTCGCCGATGGGAACGGCCGGGTGGCACGCCTGGTGACCACGTACCTCATGGGTCGAACCGGCTACGGCGTCGGACGGTACGTGAGCCTCGAGCAGCTGATCTACGACAGCAAGGACGACTACTACGGCGCACTCGGCGCATCGACCATCGGTTGGTTCGACGACGGGCCGCATGATCCGTGGCCCTGGACCCGTTACCTCCTCGGACGAGTCGGCGAGGCGTACGGTCGATTTGAAGTACGGATCGCCGCCGGATCCTCTGGTGGGACCAAGCAGGACCGGGTGCGCGACCACGTCCTCCTCCATGCTGCGTCGAGATTCACGATCGCCGACATACGTCGAGCCCTCCCCGGCGTGAGCGACAACACGATCCGGATCGTCCTCGGCGAACTCAAGGAGAAGGGCAGCATCACAAACGACGGTTCCGGCCGGGGCGCCGCATGGCACCGAGTCTGAACACTCTCGAGTCCCAAGAAGGGAACCCCCGAGCCGGCGATCGGGGACGGTCGAACTACGCAGAGCGTAGGAAGAAGATCATCAGCCATGACAATCCGAATGCAAACACGCCGACGATGATGGCCGCCAGGGCAATACCTCTGCCGGTCTCGCCGACAGCTGTTTTCCGCAACCGATATGACGACTGGACTCCACCGACTCTGCCGATGAGCGCCGGGAGCGAACTGATGGGTCCTGCAAAGGGCAAGGTCGAGAGGCCGACGACGGAAAACAGAAGTGAGAAGAGCGCAAGGGGACTTGTTCGGGGAACGGGCATGCCGTCTTGTGCCGTCTTGTGCCGTCTTGTGCCGTCTTGTCATTGACGTCCAATGTGCTCGAACCCATGGGCCCAGGTGTCCGTGGCCAAGTTTCAGTCCTCGCTGGTGGCCACCAAAGTCCGCGCCCCTCGGAGCGGATATTCAGTTCTTGATCAGCGTAGATCGTCCTCCCCTCTGACGGGATTCCTTCATGCGAAATGACTCGCCGCTGGTGACCACGATGACGCTGTGATGGAGCAGTCGATCCAACAGACTGACCGCCGTGGTGTGCTCGGGAAGGAACTTGCCCCACTCCTCGAACGGCCAGTGTGAACCGATGCCGAGAGACCGTTGTTCGTAAGCAGCGGCCACCAGTCGAAAGAACATCTCGACCAGGTCGGCGGCGGCGAGGTAGCGAACCCGGATATGTCAGGAGAGCCATAACTCTGCCGTCGTCCTGTCCCGAAGTCTGGGCCGTGAGCCTAGGTTTCCTCCCCCTTTCATCACATTCTTGTTGTTCGGTCGTAACTCGCCCGATCTAACGATGGAGTTCGAGGAGAGGGGCATCACCAGCCACATCATCTCTCGCTCCGAGATGTTGTCGATCCTGGGGCTACAGGTGGAGTGAGTTCCCACTATCTTGACTGATTCCAGATTAGGTGTAGTATCTGTGACGTGCCCTCGACTAAGGATTTCGAAGCGATGTTGCGAGGTACCCAGTTACGCGTCACCCGTCCACGACTCGCCGTCCTGGCGGTACTGCGCGACCACCCACACGCCGACACCGCATCGATCGTGGAGGCAGCCCGTCGGGAACTCGGGGCCGTGTCTCACCAGACCGGCTACGACATTCTTCGAGCGCTCTGCGTCGCCGGTCTGGTGCGCAAGATCGAGCCACAGGGTTCAGTGGCTCGCTACGAACTGCGGGTCGGGGACAACCACCACCACGTCGTATGCCGTGCCTGCGGCGCCATTGCCGACGTCGACTGCTCGGTGAACTACGCACCATGCTTGACCGCATCTGACGATCACGGCTTTACCGTCGACGAGGCTGAGGTCGTCTATTGGGGCATGTGCCCCACCTGTTCCGTCCGCCAGACCACTTGACCATCCCAGTGCAACCTGATCCCCCCGGATCACATGGAAGGAATCCCACATGCCCGAGCATCACGATGCCGTCGTTGGAGACATGCAGTCCGAAGTGAGCGAAGGGCTCTGCCCCGTGATCCACACCCGCACGTCCAACCATCCGACCGCGGGTTCGGGTAACCGCGACTGGTGGCCCAACCAGCTGAACCTCAACATCCTGCGCAAGCACCCGATCGTCGCCGACCCCATGGGGGCGGATTTCCAGTACTCCCAGGCGTTTGGCCGCCTCGACCTCGATGCCTTGACCACGGACGTCGACGCAGTCATGACGACATCGCAGGACTGGTGGCCAGCCGACTTCGGCCACTACGGGCCATTTTTTATTCGCATGGCCTGGCACAGTGCCGGCACGTATCGCATCAGCGACGGCCGCGGCGGTGCCGGGGCCGGCATGCAGCGGTTCGCCCCGATCAACAGCTGGCCGGACAATGCCAATCTCGATAAGGCCCGTCGCCTGCTCTGGTCGGTCAAGCAGAAGTACGGCGCCTCGATCTCGTGGGCCGACCTCATCATCTTCGCCGGCAACCGCGCCCTCGAGACCATGGGATTCTCCACCTTCGGCTTTGCCGGTGGTCGAGCTGATGTGTGGGAGCCCGACGAGGATGTCTACTGGGGTCCCGAAGGCACCTGGCTCGGCGACGAGCGCTACACCGGAGACCGTCAACTCGAGGAGCCCTTGGCCGCGGTCCAGATGGGCCTTATCTACGTCAACCCTCAGGGCCCCAACGGTTTCCCAGATCCCCTCGCCTCGGCCCGGGACATACGCGAAACCTTCGCCCGCATGGCCATGGACGACGAAGAGACCGTCGCCCTCATCGCCGGCGGCCACACATTCGGCAAGACCCACGGGGCGGCCGTCCCCGACGACTACATCGGGCCCGAGCCCGAGGGTGCCCCGCTCGAGGAGCAGGGCTTGGGGTGGCGCAATACCTTCGGTTCCGGCAAAGGGCGAGACACCATCACCAGCGGCCTCGAAGTGACGTGGACGGCTACCCCGGTCGCCTGGAGTCACAGCTACTTCGAGAACCTCTTTGCCTACGATTGGGAGCTGGTCAAAAGTCCGGCCGGCGCCAACCAGTGGCAGCCCAAGGGCGGTGCCGGGAGGGGAACCGTGCCTGATCCCGAGGACGGCTCGCTTACCCGGCCGCCGACGATGCTCACCACAGACCTGGCGCTGCGCTTCGACCCGAGCTACGAGGAGATTTCGCGGCGGTTCCTTGAGTATCCGGACCAGTTCGCCGACGCCTTCGCCCGGGCGTGGTTCAAACTCACCCATCGCGACATGGGACCGATCGAGCGCTACCTCGGCCCACTGGTGCCCCAGGAAGAACTCATCTGGCAGGACCGGGTGCCGGCAGTCGATTACGAGCTGGTCGGCGAAGCGGAGATCGCCCAGCTCAAAGCAGAAGTGCTGGCTTCCGGGCTCACCGTGTCGCAACTGGTCTCCACCGCCTGGGCGTCGGCCTCGACCTTCCGGGGTAGCGACAAGCGGGGTGGGGCCAACGGGGCCCGTATCCGCCTTGAGCCGCAGATCGCCTGGGAGGTCAACGATCCCGACCAGTTACGCCAAGTGCTGCACACCCTGGAGGAGGTCCAGCAGTCGTTCAACTCGGCGCAGCACGGTGGTGTGCGGATATCACTCGCCGACCTCATTGTCCTCGCCGGCTGTGCCGCAGTGGAGCAGGCCGCGAAGGCTGCAGGTCACGAAATCACCGTGGCGTTCTCCCCTGGCCGGACCGATGCATCCCAAGAGCAGACCGACGTCGAGTCGTTCCAGCCTCTTGAGCCGACTGCCGACGGGTTCCGCAACCATCTGGGCAAAGGTCACTGGCTGCAAGCGGAGTACCTGCTCGTCGACCGGGCCAACCTGCTGACCCTCAGCGCCCCGGAAATGACCGTCCTCATCGGTGGCCTGCGGGTGCTCGGCGCCAACACTGGCCAGTCGTCGACGGGAGTGCTCACCACGACGCCAGGAACGCTGACCAATGACTTCTTCGTCAACCTGCTCGATATGGAAACGCAGTGGTCAGTGGTCGACGAGGACCAGTCCGTATTCGAGGGCCGTGACCGTGCCACCGGTGAAGTCCGCTGGGGCGGTAGCCGCGTCGATCTCGTCTTTGGCTCCAACTCGGAACTGCGGGCGCTCGCCGAGGTCTACGCCAGCAACGATGCCGAGGCAAAGTTCATCGCGGACTTCGCAGCCGCCTGGGACAAGGTGATGATGCTGGACCGCTTTGACCTGGCCTGATCCCTGACGACTTGGTCGGTCCGGCCCGGTGCGAGCACTAAGCCGTGACGTCGACGGATGCGCGGACAACGTTGGACCGAGCCCGCAGGGAATTCCTGCACGCTCACGGCCCATGGCAGTCAGGGTCAATGAGCCCAGGCGTCCCAGAGGCTCCGCACGGCGAAGATGTTCGCACCCACGGCGTAATACTGTGACGTCTACCACCGGAAACGACTGGGTGGGCATGCGCTAAGGGCGCTGATCGACTGTTCCCGCTCGTTTCATGGTCCGTGGTCTGTGGTCTGCGGGCAAGGCCTTCCTGATCTCACCCGCTGGGCACCCGCACACGGACAGCATCCACCGAGGGTGGCCTCGTGGCAGCGCCACATAGTGACGCCCCTTACCGTCTCCGTCTCGGCTTGCAGGCAACTCTGCACCGGCGTTCGGATCGAGTCCGATCAATCTCTCGAGTTCGAGCGTTGCATCCCGGATCAGATTGAGGTCGCCATCGAGCCCCTCCGAGGGATCGAGCGCTTCCATCGCTTGGGATCCGTGAAAACCACTATCGTTCGGTCGTTAGCCAGGGCGGCTTCAAGGGGGGGGTCGGCTAGTCCCATGGGGACCGATGATTACCAGATGACCGGTGTCGCACAACGCGGGGCTGACGCGGACCCTATGAGCGATGTCGCTCTGGCCATCCTCGAGGCCGCCATCCGTCATCTCGAGTCCGTGGGTGCCTCCGGGCTCCAGATCGACCAGGTCTTGGCCGATGCCGGTGCCTCTCCGGAAGCGCTCGAGCAGCATTTCGGCTCCCGAAGGGATCTGGTGCAAGCCGCGATATACGAGCGGCATCACCGGTTGATCGAGTTGGAGTCCCTGTCCCGCTTGGAAATGGCAGAGTCCGCTTCCACCACTGCAGAGTTCTGCACGTTCATCGCCGATCAGCTCACCCGGATCGCCACCGATCCAACGTCGCAAGCCGCCCGCATGGCCCGGGTGCGTTCGGCCGCCAACTCGTTGGACCGACCCGACCTCGTCGACCAGTTCGAGGCACGCCAACATGCACTGCTCGATGTCCTCGCCCAGGTCTTCGAGCGGGCAAAGGCTCGTGGCATCATCAACCCCGACCTCGACTCCTACGGCTACTCCGCTTGGTTCCACGGCATGAACCTCGGCATGACCTTCACCGAGCGCACGCTCCACGATTCCCACCGATGGCTGGCCGTGGCCATCCCCGCCGCGCTGGCACCCCTGCAGATGCCTGCCGTTGCGCCTGGCCCCTAGCGCACCTCATGCCCGCAGCCATTAAGGCCAGGAAAAGCCCGCCGGGCAGATCCGGCTCGATAGTGTCCCTGCCCGCGAGAAATCAAGCACCGTCGATCCCTCGCCACCTATCATCCTGAAGATGCAGAACGAAAGGGCTCCCTCGCCCCACTTCGCATACGCCAGACGGGTCCTTCAGTCGGTGGCCATCAGGGCTTCTGGGTCAACGCCATGACGACCGGACCCGATCCGTCTCCGTCGGATGCCACCACCCCCGTCATCGACCCCGTCATCGACCCCATCAGCGCCCCCAACAACGCCCCCAAC
>JBAXCY010000045.1:0-17240 GCA_037141235.1 Acidimicrobiales bacterium
CTGGTGTCGGTACTGGTGTCGGTACTGGTGTCGGTACTGGGCAGCATCCCTATGCCCTCGGTGATCTCCGCCACCACGATCTCGAGCGCAGCCCGTTCGGCCACCTTCCCTGACGCTGCGACGGCGGCCATGGCATCAGGGTGGACGAATGCATCGGATCCGTCCAAGACTTCGAAGGCGGCGGCGAGTCGTGCGAACCGTGGACCGGTGGCGGCCCCGGGCCCACCCCACGACGCCAGACCCACCCGTTGGCCTATTCGACGCCCGAGAGCGAAGAGGTCGACGTTGCCCTCGGGTCCGAGCTCCGCGATGGTGGCATCGAGGGCCCCGTCCAGATCGACCAGATACCTGAGGGTGCGGTCGCGGCTGAAGAGCTCGTGGGGCAGGGTCCGGCGGCCGACGAACATCTCATCGGGCAACTTGCGCCGGAGCATCAGGTAGTCAGCGACTCCCTTGGACGCGTCGCTCTCGGGCAGGCCGTAGAAGCTGGTGACACCCTGGGGCGAACAGAGGAAGAGGTAGGTGTCATCACCCGAGCGCACGGTGAAGGTATCGCCATACTGCATCCTGGCCGCAGCCAACACAGCGACGGCATCATCGACGGCCACGTCCCAGGGCAGGCCCACCCCTTCGGCGTGTGGTGGTGCGGGCTCGATCACGAGATGGCTCAGCCTGCCCGACCACATACCCCATCAGCCGTCACCGACTGATCAGGTGTTCTTGGCCAGATCCGAGAAGGGTGTATCTCGGTCGGGGCCGGGCTCACGGGGCAGGCCCAAGACCCGCTCACCGATAATGTTCCGCTGGATCTGATCGGTGCCGCCGTAGATGGCCGGTGCCTGGGCGTAGAGCGCAGTCATGGTGACCGACGCCAGCATCGGGTTGCCGGTGACCTCGTTCAGCACGGCCTGGTCGGCTGGCTGATACGCGTGGAGCATGCCCTGGGCGCCCACGATCTGCATGCCAACATCACGCGTCATCCGCATGATGTTGCTCATCGACAGCTTGGAGATGTTGGCCATGCCTGGCACGTCACCTCCCGCGGCCCGGACGGCCTTGAGTCGCTCGCCGTTGAACCGGCCCAGCTCGTTGACGGTATAGAGGCGCACGAGGTCCTGGCGGATCAGCGGATCCTGGTCCACCCCGGCCCGTCGGGCCTGGTCGATCAGCAGGTCGTGCATCCCCGCCCGGCGTGCCGGTCCACTGTCGACTGCACCTGCTGCTGCCTTGCGGGCCGGCTTCGGGGCCTGGACGAAGTCGCCCACCCGCTTGGCGAGGTTGCCGGCCACTGTGCCCGGAGTCAACAAGAGGCCGCGCGAGGCACCGCCCCCCGAGCCAAGGCTCGCCCGCTCGTGGCCGAGTGTGGTGTTGGCCACGGCCCAGCCGTTGTTCCGGTCACCGATGATGGCCGAGGAGGCCACACGGGCATCGGTCAGGAACGTCTCGTTGAACATGGCGTGACCGGTCATTTCGCGGAGCGGCCGAACCTCGACACCGGGTTGGTGCATGTCGATGGCGAAGTAGGTGATCCCCTTGTGCTTGGGTAGGTCTGGCGCCGTTCGAGCGATCAACATGCCCAGATCGGCGTCCTTGGCCAGCGAGGTCCACACCTTCTGGCCGTTGACAATCCATTCGTCACCGTCCTCTTCGGCCCGAGTCGACAGGCCGGCCAGGTCAGAACCGGCTCCCGGCTCACTGAACAGCTGACACCAGGCCCGCTGTCCGGTGACGATGTCGCGCACCAGTGTCTCGATCTGCTCCTGTGTCCCTTGGTCGGCGATGGTCGGGGCGGCCAGCATGACTCCTAGTCCGTCCGGGGCGCCGAGTGCACCGAACTCGTGGATCGTCCGGCCGACCTGCACGCCCACACTGCGGGCCACGCCGCGTCCGTAGGCACTGGTCGGAAGGGTCGGTGCGGCCCATCCCGAGGTGCCGAGCAACTCCCACCACTCGGCCACGGATAGGTCCGGGTCCCAGTTGCTTCCCAACCAAGTGCGGAGATCAGCCAAGATCTCCTCGCCATCGGTCGAGGCGTCGAGTCGATCGGTAACGCTCATATGGTCCTCCCTGAACCTTCCCAGTATGGATCGCGTAGCAGGCGCTTGTAGAGTTTGCCCGTCGGATGCCGGGGCAGCCGTTCTTCGAAGTCGATGGTCTTGGGTGCCTTGTACCCGGCCAGCGACTCCCGGACGAAGGCGATCAGCTCGGCAGCCAGATCGTCTGAGGCCGACAGGCCGTCCACCAGCTCCACGGCTGCCTTGACCTGCTCGCCCATCTCGTCGTCGGGAATCCCGAAGACGGCGGCGTCGGCCACGGCCGGATGGCCTACCAGTACCCCTTCGATCTCGGCCGGATAGATGTTCACCCCGCCGCTGATGATCATGTCGATCTTGCGGTCGCTCATGAACAGGTAGCCCTCGTCATCGAGGTACCCGATGTCACCGAGCGTGCCGACACCAGGTGCCCGGTGCGCCGCCTCGGTCTTCTCGGGCGCCTTGTGGTACTCGAAGTCGGCGCCCATGCGGCTGGCGAAGTAGATCTGCCCGGACTCCCCGACCCCACAGGGCACGCCGTCGTCGTCCACGATCAGCAGTTCGGTCATGGCGGTGGCCTTGCCGAGGCTGCCTGGTCGGGCCAGCCACTCCTCGCCGGTAATGATCGTCAGGAACCCGCCTTCGGTGCCGCCGTAGTACTCCATCACTACTGGGCCCCACCAGTCGAGCATCCGCTGCTTCACGTCGATGGGGCACGGCGCCGCTCCATGGATCACGATGGCCAGTGAGCTGCCGTCGAACCTCGCCCGGACATCGTCGGGGAGCTTGAGCAGGCGGATGAACTGGGTAGGCACCAGGTGCATGTTGGTGACCTGGTAGCGGTCGACCAGATCGAGTAGTTCGGCTGGGTCGAAGCGGTGCCGCATCACTATGGTCGAGGCGGCACCCAGCAGCGGCAGGACCGAAAGACCCCACTGTGCCGAGTGGTAGGCCGGCCCTTCCAACAACGTGACCCCGTCGGTCGGTACTTGCAGCATGCCCATGGAGGCTTGGGCGACCAACTCGACTATGGCCAGATCGTTCCCGGTGGCGGTAAGGGCCGACCGCACCCCTTTCGGAAACCCGGTGGTGCCCGACGTATAGAACATCGGGCCGCCGCTGGTCTGGTCCTCGGGCTCACTCGGGTCCGAACGGGCCAGCACATCCTCGTACCCCTCGAAACCAACGGGCACGTGGTCGCCGATGACGATCCGGACAGGACAGCCCGCGGCCTGGGCATCAGCGCAGGCTTCGACAGCCACGTCGGCGTAACGATCCTCGACGATGAAGGCAACGGCATCAGAGTCTTCGATCACATAGGCCAGTTCTGCTGCCACCCAGTGCCAGTTAACAGGGACGATGATCATTCCGGCATGCATGGCCGCCACCGTCACCTCGAAGTACTCTCGGCGGTTCCCGCACATGAGAGCCAAGGTGTCGCCGCTGTTCAGGCCGGCGGCGCGCAGTCCATGGATCACCCGGTTGATCCGCTCGTCGAACGAGCACCAGTTCAGTTCACCGAACTCGTCGACCAGGGCCGGCACATCACCCTTGCGCTGCGCGATTGCTGCAGTCAGGCGAGCCATGTCGATCTCCTTGTCGGGGTTGATGATGGGACCATTCGGCTCACACGGGGAGCGCCACGGGCCTCATCAGCACCCATGGGCGCTGTCACTGGTCCTTTTTGGCCGAGGCTCCGAAGTCAATGACTTCACCTCGGTTGATACTGACCCAGTCCCGAGCCTCGAGATAAGGGCGAAACGTCTCGAGGATCAAGCCTTCGTCGGTCGCTGTCTTCGGTCGCTGTAACTCGTAGAGATGAGGGAACTCTGTCCACGCAACTACGGCGTCCCACAGGCGCACGGCGGCCTCGCCCGTTGGTGGGTCGAGGAGGACCGGTCCGAACAGACACTGCCCGTCGGCAAAGAACAGGGTGGGCACGCCATAGCCGCCGGCATCGATCACCCGTCGGTGGTCGGCATGTACCTCGTCGTGCGTGGTCTGGTCAGCGATAGCCTCGTCCACCAGCGACGGGTCGAGTCCTAACTGGTCCAGGAGTGCTCGAGCCACCACCGGATCGTGGGGCTTGTGGCCGTCGATGTGCAGCGCCCGTCCAGTAATGGCGTACCAGCGGTCCAGATCGTCCATGTCGTGGCGGCGCAGCAGTGCTCCTATCCGCATCATCGACCACCCATACGACCACTCCCGCTCCCACGGATGCTTCTTTCCTTCCACGCGGTTGACCTCTTCGAGGCTGAAGAACCGCCAGTTGATCTCGAGGCCGGTGCGGGCACGGACCTCGCGGATCCACAGAGAGGTCTGATAGGCGTAGGGGCACATCACGTCGAAGTGGAAGTCGACCGCGGTGGCAGTCGGGGTGGCAGTTGCAGTGGGGGTGGCAGTGGGGGTGGCTCGGGACATCGGCTCCTCGGTCATCACATAGTGAAGGCGAGATGGCGGGCGGCGTGCGCGGCCAGTGCCTCATCACCCGACCAGGTCACCCGACCATCGGCGATCGGTCCCTCGGGTTCGATCCGTCCGCACGCCAGCTGCATGAAGGTCAGCGAATCCATCGACAGCGTGATGGTCGGGTCGTCCAAGCTGTCGACGGCCGCAGCCCGACCGTCTACCCGGGCACACAGCGTGCGGGTCACGGGCCCGGTGAGGTCGATCTGGATACTGGCCCCATCGGCGAGGCCGATTTTCTTCCCCACGATGAAGCCGATCGATGACTGGACCTCGTCGAGGGACATCTCGGCAGCCGGACCACCGTCGTCCCCGGTAAGGCCGAGCGGCACCCGGATGTCGCGCTCGTGCACCCACACGTCGAACACCCGGATCCTCATGAACCCGGCGTAGGTGCCGGGGCCGACCGGGGTGATCGAGGGCTCTTCGAACTCCGCCTCGGTCATGGTGGCCAGATCCTCGATGCGAAGCGCAGTGATGTCCTGGTAGCGGGCCAGCAGTGCGGCGTCATCGAGTTGCGCCAACTCTTCGGCGATGGCCGGCATGGCGCTGAACGGGCTGTCGCTACCCGGCCGCCACCCCACGAGCGCGCTCTCGACGGTCGTCACATGATGGACGACTCCGCGCACCGTCCATGCCGGGCACAGCGACTGCACCTGCCACCCGTCCGCAGGGATGCGACCAACCACCTCGCCGAACGAGGCGAAAACAGTCCGGAGATTCTGCACGGTCTCACTTCGAGTGGCCATCTGATGTGCCTTTCCTAGCGGTGCGATACGGCGGCAAACGGACGCAAATTCAACTGCCGTTCGAGACGGACTCCTGGTAGCCTAAGTAGTGGCATATTTACTGTCAATACCTCCACTGTCTAGCCGCGGATCCATGCGGATCCATGCGGATCTCGAACAGGTACGGAGACCGATCATGGGGAGGCCGCACACATGGCATGGGATTTCTCGACGGAGCCAGAGTTCCAAGAGCAGCTCGACTGGGTGGCGCAGTTCTGCCGCGACGAGGTAGAGCCCCTCGAGATGGTCTTCCCCTACGCGGTGCGGATGCGCCGCCGCGACCCGAAGATGGCCGCCTTGGTCGATCCACTGCAGGATGAGATCAAAGCGCGCGGCCTGTGGGCCCTCTTCTTGGACGAAGACCTGGGTGGACCCGGGTTCGGCCAGCTCAAGTTGGCCCTCCTCAACGAAGTCCTGGGGCGGTACTCCAGTGCTCCGTCCCTCTTCGGCTGCCAAGCCCCCGATACCGGGAACATGGAGATCCTGGCGGCTTATGGGACCGAGGAGCAGAAGGAACGCTGGCTGGTCCCCATGATGAACCAGGAGATCTGGTCGGCCTACTCGATGACCGAGCCGGCCGGCGGATCCGACCCGAACCTGTTCACCACTACCGCTGTCCGAGACGGCGAGGAGTGGGTCATCAACGGAGAGAAGTGGTTCACCAGCGCCGGTCGCCATGCCGACATCATCTTCGTGATGTGCACCAACGGCATCTTCATCGTGCCCCGTGACACGCCGGGGGTCGAGATCATGGACCAGCCCCGGACGCACGACCACATCATCTACAACGAGGTGCGAATCCCCCTCGATCACCTGCTTGGTCCCGAAGATGGCGGCAAGGTCCTGGCCCAGCGCCGGCTCGGTGGGGGCCGCATCCACCACGCCATGCGGGCCATTGCCCAGTGCCGCCGGGCCTTTGACATGATGTGCGAGCGAGCCCTCAGCCGCCAATCCCACGGCAAGCTCATCGCTGATCACCAGATGGTCCAAGAAGCGGTGGCCGACTCCTATGCCGAAATCAACATGCTGCGGTTGCTGGTGCTGTGGACGGCATGGACCATCGACAACTCCTCTACGGCCGAGGCCCGGACCCAGATCGCTGCCTGCAAGTACACCGCGGCCAAGGTCTTGAAGGACGTCTCCTACCGGGCCATCCACATCTTCGGATCGCTAGGGGTCACCGACCTCACCCCGCTCCAAGCCATGTGGGCCAGTGCACCGACCATGAGCGTCATGGACGGTGTCGACGAGGTGCACAAGGTGACAGTGGCTCGCAATGTGCTCAAGGGATACGAACCCCATGAGGGCTACTGGCCCACTGACTACCTACCGGCCATGCGGGCACGGGCCCGGGAGAAGTTCGCCGACCAGTTCGCCGCCGACCCCGACCTCGTGCAGTATGCCGACTATATGGAGAAGCGCATGGGTAGGGGTCACTGAGCATGGACATCAACGGGCGCGTAGTGGTGGTGACCGGCGGGGCGGCAGGTATCGGCCGTGCACTGTGCCGGTCGTTCGCCGCGGCTGGGGCGCTCGGCGTCGTGGTGGCCGACGTCGATGGATCTGGTGCAGAGAAGGTAGCGACGGCGCTGGTGGCTGACGGACGTTCCGCCATCGCCGTCCGCTGCGATGTGGCGGACGAGTCCGATGTGATCGCGTTGGTAGCCGCGGCCGAAGAGGCCTACGGGCCGGTGGACATCTTCTGTGCCAACGCGGGCATCGTGGTGCCCGGCGGCGTCGAGGTGCTCGATCCTGAGTGGGACCGGATCTGGAAGATCAACGTCCAGAGCCACATCTACGCGGCTCGCGCTGTACTCCCCTCCATGCTGGCTCGGGGGGAGGGCTATCTGATCCACACGGCCTCAGCCGCCGGGCTGCTGACCCAATTGGGCTCCGCTCCGTATGCCGTGACGAAGCACGCCACTGTGGCCTTGGCCGAGTGGCTGTCGATCACCCACGGTGACGCCGGGCTGAAGGTCTCGTGCCTGTGCCCCCAAGGTGTCTGGACGGCCATGACCGGCGCCGGCGACGACGAGGAGGATGCCGCGGGCGACAACCTCGGCCGCGACTTCGCCGTCTCCACGGCTGGTCGCGACGGCATGATGCTGCCGGCCGAGGTGGCGCAGATCGTTATGGAAGCCGTAGCCGATGAGCGCTTCTTGATTCTCCCCCATCCAGTGGTGGCCGAGTACGAGCAGCGCCGGGCTGGCGACCGCGAGCGGTGGCTCCGCGGCATGCGCAAGGTCCAAGGCCAGATCGTCGACTCGCTGGGCTGATCTGCCGCAAGGATGTCACACCTGTTTCGTAGGGTGCTGACAGATGATTACCTCCGCATCCAGCACGTTCTCCGGTTCGCCCGGTTCAGCGAACGACTCCGATCGGCAACCCGGCGCGCCCCTTGTCCAGTCCCCCTTGACAGGCCTCCCCGCTCTGTGTAGACTCCCTGTACATGGCCACCGGCAAGCACTCCGATCCGACGCCCGAAACGACACGGAACACCGATGCGTTCCTGGCTTGGCTCGAGGATGTTCCTGACCCCCAAGAGCGGTATCGGCGGGCTACAGAAGAGCTCGCCGAGCACCAGGTGGCCGTGGAGCGGCTGTCAGCAGTTCGGGCCCATGCGGCGGCCGATGCCTACGACCTCGGCACATCGGTGCGTGGTCTGGCCGAGCAGCTCGGTGTGAGCCCGTCCAGGGTGCACCAGTTGATCCAAGAAGCAAAGGCCCAACCCTCCAAGACGGAGGAAGGCAAGCGGCGGCGAGCGGGTCGCCAGAAGGGAAGTTCCTGATGAAGACAGCAACGACGAAGGGGAAGGCGGAACAGAAGGTGACGAAGAACGTGACGAAGAACGAAACGAAGAACGTGACGAAGAACCAGGAGGGGTCAGTGGACAAGTCCGTGCAGCAGCCGGTGAAGAAGACCGCCAAAAAGGTGGTCAAGAAGACCGTGAAAGCCGACGCCGCTGACCAGACGACTCTGGTGGTGCTGGTAGTCGACCGCAGCGGCTCCATGACGTCGATCAAGGAAGATATGGAGGGCGGCATCAAGACTCTGCTCGAGGAACAGAGCCAAGTGGCTGGCACCTGTCTGGTCACGCTGGCCCAGTTCGACAGTGAGTACGAGTTGGTGGCCGATGCCACACCCATCGCCGAGCTGGCCGACTACCTGCTCATCCCTCGGGGCAGCACCGCCCTCTTGGATGCCATCGGCCGCACCATCGGCCAAGTGGAGAGTCGACTCAAGGGGCTGGCGCCTGATGATCAGCCGGATCATGTGCTGTTCGCCGTCATCACCGACGGCATGGAGAACGCCAGCAGCGAGTGGACCCGTTCCAAGGTCATGAAGTCGGTCAAGGCCAAGGTGGCCGGTGGGTGGGACTTCATGTTCCTCGGGGCGAACCAGGACGCCATCGAAGAGGGTGCACACATGGGGTTCGCCGCAGAGACGGCGCTCACCTTCGAACCGTCATCCGAAGGAATCAAAGAGGCATGGTCTTCAGTGTCCATGTCCATGGGCAAGATGCGCCGAGGCGAGGCCAGCGCCCTCGAGTTCACCGAGGAAGATCGTAAGGCGGCATCGGGTCAGTGACCAGACGGTCACCGAGCTACAACGCGGCGTGTCCAACCACTTGATGCGAACCGTCGAGGCAGGGGTGACGGACCACAAGACCAGGTAGCGCAGACCTGGAGATCCGGACCCTCGGGCCGGGTCTCTTGGGCCCTCAGACCGATTCGGTGGCGACCAGCATCCACTCCTCGAACTTTTCGAAGCGGTCCTTCCCTCGATCCTTGGCTGTGTACATGGCCCGATCGGCATGGGACATCAGTTCGTCGAGCGTGATCCCCGGCTCCGAAAAAGAGAAGCCGATGCTCACCGTGGCCGACACTGTGGTTCTCCCGATGACCATGGGTTGGCGGCACTCGTCCAAGATGCGTTCGGCCAGAGCGAAGACTTCACCGGGATGGTCGAAGTCCTCGACGATCACCCCGAACTCGTCGCCACCGAGCCGAGCCGCGGTGTCTGCCTTGCGGATGTTGCCCACCAGCACCGCCCCCATCGACCGGAGCAAGGCATCGCCCACGGCGTGCCCGAAACGGTCGTTGGCTTCCTTCAGCCCATCCATGTCGAGGAACAGCGCAGCCAGTTGGTCACGCGACCGCTCCGTCCGTTCCAAGGCATGGGTCAGTCGGTTCTGAAAGAGGGCTCGGTTTCCAAGCCCGGTGAGCGAATCATGGAACGCCTGATACGACAGTTCTTCCTCGAGCCGCATCCGATCCGTGATGTCGTGGCCGGTTATGACGTAGCCCCCGACCGACGGATCATCGACCAGGTTCACGACGGCCAACTCGAAGGGGACTGATGCCGAGCCCATCTTGCGGCTGAGGTTGACGCATACCGTCACCGGAGCGATGGACCTCGACCCTTGGGCGCTTCGTGCAAGCGCCGTCTCCAGCGCATGTCGATCGCCATGTTCCACCAGGTGCGCCAGCGGCCGTCCTTCCACCAGTTCAGGATCGTGGCCGAGCAGGCGCGACAGCGCACCCGAGCAGGACATGACGGTGCCATCAGGTGCTACCAGCATGGTGACCACGGCTGCGTTCTGCACTACGGCCCGAAACCGTGCGTCCTGGTTGTGCGCCAACTCGAAGCGGCGCCGATCGGTCAAGTCACGGAGGCTCAGCAGCACACACCCGGTATCGAACCAGGTGATCGGGGACCCCTTCATCTCCACCAACCGCCAGCCGTCGGGTGTGCGCAGACGCACCTCGATCGGGGCCCCGACCTCCTTGTCTTGGATGCTGACCAACGACAAAAGGACGAAGTGGAGATCCTCGGGATGGACGAAGTCGAGGCCGGACATCCCTACCGATTCGCCAATAGAGCGACCGAACATCCGCTCGGTGCTGGCGTTCGCCCAGCGCACATCCCCAGTGGCATCGACCACCAGAACAGCATCGGGGAGATCGCGCAGCATCCTGGTCAGATCGTCGTCACCAACTGCTTCGACCTGGCGAATCCGTGGTCCGAGGACTGGTTCTCCCATAGTGGGTTCATCGGCCCCCCAGCGTGCACCTTGAGTAGCAGGATGCCCGAGCCAAGTACCGTTGGTCCATGACCACCGAACACCGAACCCTGGCCGGATCCGATGTCACGATCCCCTTGCTGGGCGTGGGCACCTGGGCCTGGGGCGACTCGTCGACCTGGGGCATGGGCAGCTATGACACCGATCTCACCCGGGACTCGATCCGTGAGGCCTGGGACGCATCGGTCGATTCCGGTGCCGCCTTCTTCGACTCGGCTGAGGTCTACGGAAGTGGGGAGAGCGAACGGATCATCGGAACGTTGCTGGCCGACGACCCCAAGCGTGCGACTGGCTCGGTAATCGCCACCAAGTTCATGCCGTCACCCTGGAAGCTCAACGTGCAACGCGCGCTCCTGGCATCGCTGCGGGCATCGCTGGGCCGGCTCGGGCTCGAGTCGGTCGACCTCTACCAGATCCATGGCCCCATCAGCCTTCGATCGCACGCCGCCCTGGCCGGTGCCCTGGCCGCCGCCCACGGTGAGGGATTGGTAAAAGCGGTCGGCGTGTCGAACTACTCCATCAAGGAGACCCGCTCGATGGCAGCCGCACTGCAGCAACATGGCATGCGCCTGGCCACCAACCAGATCGAATTTTCGTTACTGCGTCGCTCCCCCGAAACCAGCGGACTGTTGGCCGCTTGCGCTGAACTCGGCGTACTGCCTCTGGCGTACTCCCCTATCGGACAGGGCCGACTCACCGGCAAATATTCCGCCGCCAACCCTCCCCCGGGAAAGCGCAACTTCTCGAACCACCCGATGGAGGTGGTCGACGGCATCGTCGCCGAGCTCCGCAGCATCGGCGAGGCTCGGGGTGGCAAGCTCCCCAGTCAGGTCGCACTCAACTGGGTGATGGCCAAGGGCGCAGTGCCCATCCCCGGGGCCAAGAACCGGCACCAGGCGGAGGAAAATGCGGGAGCCCTCGGATGGACCCTGGACGGGGAGGAGCTCGACCGACTCGACCGAGCGGCCCTGCCCGGGCTGCGCAGCCTACAGAACCGGTTCTGGCAGCACGGCTGAAGGCAGCCGCCTGGCGGGTTTGATCGGCCCCGTCGCGCCTACCCCCTCGCCTCTACCCCCTCGCTCCGCATCGGCAGTCCTCCCCTGACCCGCGCCTCCCTGAACAGGGATCTTCCCCTCGGACTGGGTCCCTGAGTTCAAGTTCGTGCCTCATTGCGCCGAACGTAGAAGAGCCCCCGGCGCGCGGTGTGGCGCGACAAGGGGACGATGTCGGAACATGGCCAACGTCACACAGCCCGACCCTGACGATATGGTGCTCGGCCCGCCTCGGGTCGGCGCGCCTCGGGTCGGAGCGTCTCGTCTCCGCCTCGGCCCGACCAGCCTGGCCTACCTGATCGGTCCCGTGGCCTACCTGGCCATCTTGGCGCTCATGCAGTTCCACTACGTGTCTCGCCAGTCCTCCTTGGTGTGGCTCGGCATCTTCATCGCCATCCCTGTCAGCAACCTGATGGTCGACCGCGTCTATGCCACCCATCTCACCGTGGCCACGTTCCATCTCCGAGTAGCTACCCAGGTCGCCGCCGTCACCGCCGTCATCTACCTGTCGGGTTGGGGCCCGGTGCTGTGGGGCGCCTACGCCTTCATCGCCCTCGAGGACATCGCCGTGGGTGGTTCGTGGGCTTGGCGGCCGGTAGCCCTGTGGAGCCTCTTGGGTATGGCCGTCGGGGAGCTGTGTATTTCGCACGAATGGGTGCCCTCCATGCTCTCGTTCTCTCAATCGACCGCCCTGACTCTGATGGGTGTCATCGTCTTGTTCTTCGTGATCCGCATGGCCGGGGCCATCATCGAGCAGAAAGAGGCCGCCGAAGTTGCCGTCCGTCGAAGTGAGGACCGGTTCCGGTCCCTGATCCAGAACTCGTCCGACGTGACCATGATCGTGGATGCCGATGGGCTCTACCGCTACGTCTCTCCGGCGGCCAAGGATCTCCTCGGCTACGAGCCTGCCGCCATGCTCGGGACCACGGCCACCGACTACGTGCACCCGTCGGACTGGGATCTGCTCCGCCGAGTGCTCGGACCTGCCTTCCAAGCCTCTTCGGACACGGCCATCATCGAGTTCCGGATGCTGCGCCAGGACGGGACCGTACGCGATGTCGAAGCCATCATCTCTAACCAGATCACCCGTCCATCGGTGGCTGGATACGTGACCAATGTGCGCGACGTCACCGAGCGCAAGAAGTTCGAGGAACTGCTCTCCCATCGTGCCCTTCACGACCCGTTGACCGGCCTGGCCAACCGCCAACTCATCTTGGATCGTGCCGACCAGATGCTCGTGCGGGCTCGTCGCAAGGGCGAACCGGTGGCCGCTTTCTTCGTGGATCTCGACAACTTCAAGGATGCCAACGATTCGCTCGGCCATGCCGCCGGCGACCGCCTGCTCCAGGCCGTGGCCAGCCGGCTGGTCGGCCTGCTGCGCTCGAGCGATACCGTCGGTCGACTCGGAGGTGACGAGTTCGTCATCTTGGCTGAAGGGGTATCGCTGGCCGAGGGACCGGATTCGATCGCGGAACGCATACGTCAGGTTCTTCGACCTCCTTTCTTCGTAGAAGGGTTCGAGACTCTCCCCATCAACGTGTCAGCCAGCGTCGGGATCGCCTCGGGCGACCGCGTGTCGGCCCTCGACCTACTGCGCGACGCCGATATCGCTCTCTATCGGGCCAAGGCGGCCGGCCGGGACCAGGCCATCGAGTTCGAGGAGTCAATGCACCTGGCCGCCAGCGAGCGCCTCACCCTTAGAGCTGAACTCGACTCTGCCCTGGCCGCCGGGGAGTTCCGCCTGCTCTACCAGCCCATCTTCGATCTCGAACGCGCACAGCTGCGCGGGGTCGAGGCGCTGATCCGCTGGGAGCACCCGACCAAGGGCACGCTCGGCCCGGACCAGTTCGTCCCGGTGCTCGAGGACAGCGGCGACATCGTCGCTGTCGGCCGGTGGGTCCTCGGTGAGGCGTGCAGACAGCTGGCTCTCTGGCGAGCCGGTGGCTACGACCTGACCATGTCGGTCAACGTCTCCATGCGCCAGCTCGAGTCCAACGAGTTCGTCGATGACGTGGGCCGGACGCTCTTGACCCATGGCCTCTCCCCTAGCTCGCTCATCATCGAGATCACCGAGTCCGTCCTGATGAAGGACGCCAACGCCACCGTTGCTCGCCTCCACCGGTTGAAGGATCTTGGAGTTCTCCTTTCTATCGACGACTTCGGAACCGGCTACTCGTCGCTGGCCTATCTGCGACAGTTTCCGGTCGACATCTTGAAGATCGACCGGTCGTTCGTGTCGGAGATGACCATCTCGCCGGATGCTGCCGCATTGGTGCACACGCTGGTGGAACTCGGTCACACACTGGGCCTGACGACCCTGGCCGAGGGCATCGAGCACGCCGAGCAGTTCGAAGGTCTCCGCAATGAGCGATGTGACCACGGCCAGGGATACCTATTTTCGCGGCCCGTGCCCGCCTCAGGGATCGAGCATCTCATGGTGGAGACGCTTAGCCACGGACTACTGCTCCCCAACGGAGCCGCGCGCTCCTATTCCTTGTAGGAATGGGGACTCCGCTAGGTCGCCGAGGCTCGGGTCGTTAGGTCTCTGGGCGACTGATCCCGGCCTAGGGTGGCCTGTGGCCCTGGAACCTCCGACGCCGGCCGTGGACGCTGGCGACACTGTCGGTGGTGGCTGGGTACTCGGTCTGATTCGGGCCTGCCACTTCCAACCCACTCTGGCCGTGACGGCCATGACCACCGGTTTGGCCGTGCTGGCCGGCCGAGGAGCCCTCGGTTGCCTGGCCGTGGCCGTGGCTGTGCTGGCTGGCCAGCTCTCCACCGGATGGAGCAACGACTGGTTCGATGCCGGCCGTGACATCGCCACTGGGCGGATGGACAAGCCCATTGTGTCCGGCGCCGTCAGCATGGGCATGGTGCGGGCGGCTGCCTGCACGGCCCTGGTGGCGGCAGTTCCTTTGTCCCTGCTGTCCGGATGGCGGGCGGCCATCGTCCATCTGGTAGCGATCGCGTCAGCCTGGGCCTACAACCTCGGAATCAAGGCCACGGTGGCCAGCCCGCTCCCCTACGCCCTCTCCTTCGGGCTCCTCCCGGCCTTCGTCACCCTCGGGCTGCCCGGCCATCCTTGGCCTCGTCCGGCCATCATGCTTGCCACTGCGCTGCTCGGTATCGGCGCCCACTTCATCAACACCCTGGCTGACCGGGAGGACGATGCCCAGTCCGGTATCGCCGGCCTCCCCCAACGCATGACCGCGCGCGACGCGCTGCTCACTGGAGTGGTGCTGATGACATCGTGTGCTGTCGTGATCTGGATGCTGGGGGGCAGTGCCCGAGGGGTCCAGTCGGCGCTGCTTGCTGCATCCTTGGCGGCTGCCGCCATGGTCGTCTTCACCACCCTTCGGTCAAAACCCCGGGCTGCGTGGTCGTGGACGTTGGTGACCGTCGTCACCTGTCTGCTGATGTTCGCCGTGTCGCGCCCATCGCTGGTGGCTGGCTGATCCCGCCCATCGACTGGGCTCGTGCACATTCTGCAACCGAGTTAGCGTGTTGTCAGGACCTTCGCCTCTGCCGGCGGTGCCGTCCGATCCTTACCATGGGGAGTGAGGAATCCTTCCGGATTCCAATGGAGGCGCCCTTGCGATTACCCACCGGTTTCCCGTTCTGAGGGCGGGTGGCGAGGGATCGACGGGTGGTCACCCGTAGGCCCAGGTTCGTCGTGGACATGCAGCTCGAAGTCGGAGCGATGTCAAGACAGGAACGTCCCCAGTTCCCTGGTAGCCACTCCCCACCACTGCCTGCTCTCCGAAGTCATACAGAGTCGAGCGCCCGGTCCCATGGTTGTGGGGCGGGCGCTGGCTCGCGTCACGGGGAACTCGCGTAGACGGCGGCCGGCTCGGTTGGCTACCGTGCAGCCATGCCACCGGCTGTGTCACGGGAATCCACGTTGCGAGCACCGCTTCGGCTTCCGACCGCGTCGAGCTGTTTGTGATGTCGTCGTCGGTAGTTGCTTCCCTCGAAGGAAAGGTGGCGATCGTCACCGGTGCCGCCCGCGGGATCGGTGCCACCACCGCCGTGCACCTTGCCGCACTCGGAGCCAGGGTCGCAGTCACCGACCGCGACGCTGATGGTGCCCGAGCGGTGGCCGAGCAGATCAATGGTCAGGGCGACGAGGCCATCGGGCTGACCTGCGACGTGTCCGATGCCCCGTCCGTGGAAGCGATGGTCCGTGAGGTCCATACCCGCTTCGGGGGCGTCGATCTACTCGACCACAACGCTGCCTATACGGACTTCCGCACCGACCTAGGGGCCGAGGATGTCGACCTCGACACGTGGGACCGGGTCATGGCGACCAATACCACCGGTGGGCTGGTGCTGATCCGCCAGGTCATCCCCCTGATGCGGGCCAGGGGAGGGGGCTCTATCGTGCTGATCTCCTCGGGGTCGGCGTCCATCGGCGAGCACCGGCGAGTCGCCTATGGCGTGTCCAAGGCAGCCATCGAGCAGCTGGGCCGCCATGTGGCTGCCCGCTACGGCCGAGATGGGATCCGGTGCAACATGATCGCCCCCGGTTTCATCCTCACCGACACGGCGGCCCGGGGCGTCCCCGAAGCCGGCAGGGTTCGCCTCGCCGAGCAGAACCCACTCGGCCGACTGGGTACACCCGACGATGTAGCGGCCGTCGTCGGCTTCCTCTTGTCCGACAGTGCGGGCTTCATCAACGGCCAGGTCGTGCGGGTAGACGGCGGGCTCACCATCAGCCCCCGACTGGCCGGCCTCGAATGACCCGTGCCTCCGATCGGGTTCCCGGTGACTCGGGCCGAGGCGCCCATCCGTTGCTGTTAGGGCCGGCTGAGGTCCGACGCTCAGCCGACGATGTGGACGCCGGCTGGCTGACCACGGTCCTGGGGTCCCAAGGACTCCTTCCCCGAGATGCCGCTGTCATCAGTTTCTCCCCCGAACCCGTCGGCACCGGACAGATGTCCGACACGGTCCGTTTCAATTTGCGCACGGAGCCAGCCGGTATCGGCCCAGCCAGCGTGGTGGGGAAGTTCGCGTCTCTGGACACCATGAGTCACGCCACCGGAAAGATCATGCGGGCCTACGAGGTCGAAGTGCGCTTCTACATCGAGGTGGCGCCACGGGTGGGGACCCGCCTGCCCCGGGTGCTGTTTGCCGCGCTCGATCCCGACGAGGCATGGTTCACCCTCCTGCTCGAGGACGTGCACAACGCCACCCAGGGCGACGAGATCGACGGATGCGATGCCACCGTCGCCGCTGCGGCGATCGGGCAGATGGCCGCCCTCCACGCCCCGTGCTGGGGAGACACTGACCTGGCACGGCGGGAGTGGATCAATCGGGCCACCCCGGCAGGCGAGGAGTTCACCGCGGCGATCGTTGCCGGGGTCTTACCGGGCTTCCTCAGTCGATACCGGGACCGGCTGGCGCCAGATCACATCGAAGTGCTCGAGTCCTTCATGCCCCACCTCAGCTCCTGGATGACGAGGGAGCGAGGTCCGCGGACGATCGTCCATGCCGACTTCCGCCTGGACAACCTCCTGTTCACCCCCGACCGTCCCGATCCGGTGGTGGTCGACTTCCAGACCATCAACTGGGGAATGGGCGCCTACGACCTGGCGTACTTCATCGGAGGCAGTCTGGAGCCCGAGGTGCGCAGGCCCGCACAGGACGAGCTCATCGCTGGCTATTACGAGGCACTTGTCGACCGGGGCGTCGAGGGCTACTCGCTCGAGTCGCTGGTGGCGGACTACCGCACGGAGTGCTTCGGCGGACTGATGATGGGAGTCGGGGCCTCGATGATGGTCAAGCAGACCGACCGGGGAGACCGGATGTTCCTGGCCAG
>JBAXCY010000046.1:0-16732 GCA_037141235.1 Acidimicrobiales bacterium
CCCCACCCCACACCACACCCCGCCGGGGCTCAGCCCGCCGAGGCTCAGCCCACCGGGGCGATCAGGTACTCGCTCATGGTGGAGCTGCGCAGGCGCCCGAGGTCGAGACATGCCGTGACGCTCTCGATCATCCGGCTGACGTTGGTGCTGAGCTCCTCGTCGGTGGTGGCGTTGAAGAACAGCTTGGGATCAGCCACATGGGCCGTCGACGGCCAGCCTTCTTCGACGATGCCGCCGATCTCGGGAGCACCTTCGGTCAGCGACCGGACTACCTCGTTGCGGACGTAGCGAGTGCGGGGCTGCAGCTCGCCCGATACCGGGGACTGGGTCCCGTGCCACCGGGTGATCCACTCCCGGTAGTCGAGGCCCTCGGGCCGGTGGATCAGGGCCACCGTCAACACCCCAGGAGAGCGCTCACCGTCGGGCCAGTCACGGGGTGCGGCATAGGGCGTGGTGCCGTAGTCGTCGTAGAGGGACTCGACCACCAGGTACGAAGCAGTGGTGAGTCCGAGCGAGGCCAGGGCAGCATCGGCCTCGGTCGTGCGCTCGTAGCAGTCGAGCCACATCGATACCTCGGCCACATGGGGCTGCTCGCCCTTGGGCGGAGGAGCGGGCGATGGTGCTGGTGCGGCCGCGGAGTCGTGCACGTTGACCGTTACCCCCCGAGCCCCCGCTTGGCGGATGCGGGGCACGGTCTCTTCCATCAGCTGGCGGCGCAGCGAGTCGCCCGACTCGGCGTCTCCTGGGCCCCACACCAGGGCGATGACCTTCTCCATGACGTACTCCTCAGTGCTCGTCGGGCGCCACAGACGGCCCGGGGGTGTGCGACGGTACCCGACAGGCACCATCGATGTCGAAGACCTGGTTGAACCGACCCAGTGCCAGCCAGGAGCCCACACACAGCGCCAGGTCGACCAGCTCGCCGTCCGTGTAGGCAGCGTGCAGGCGGGCCCAGAATGCACTGTCCATACCTCGGTGGTCGGTGGCGTAGCGCTGGGCGAACTCAGCGGCCAGGCGCTCCCGTTCGGTCAGGGCACCGTCGTTGGTGCCTACGGCTGCGTAGAACTCCTCGGACAGCACATCGGCGGCCTCGCCTCTCGAAGGAACGTCTCGAGCGGTCCGCCAGTCCAGACACAGGGCGCAGTCGTTGATCCGGGCCATGGTGATCCGGGCCGCCTCGAACTCGCCGATGGACAACGACGAGTGTTCGTATACGGCACTCGAGTAGCCGGCTGCAGCCTTGGTGAGCGACGGTGCGAGCCGCGTCCAGACATGGATCAGCGGGTCAGCCCCAGCGGGCACAGAGACGTTGGGCACGGGTTCCTCCTCGACGGGGTTCAGCGGGCGGAGCGGTGGCTCAGCGGCCAGACCGACACGGCACCACGGGCCGTGTCACGACGTGGCGATAGTGGGCATGCGACGGATGACCCGTCCCGCCAAGCCGGACGCATACTGCTCCCACCGACGGTCCCCCAGCAGCCACAGCCACAACTCACGGCGGTTGGCGATCACGATGTCCACGAAGTCCTCGCGCGAGCAGCCGCCGGGCTCCAGGGTCGGCTGCCAGATACTCCACAACCACACCCCCACACAGATGTCGTCGGAAAAACCAGCACGCCAGTCCCCACCGTTCAACAGGGCCTCGCGCAGTCCGTCGCGCAACTCCACCGGCTCAGCCGGAATCTCCAGGTGCGGCACCGAAGGCTCCGTCGTCTCTTCGTCCACGGGGGTCACCTCGCCCACGCTAGCCACTTTGCGCACGTTTGGCTCTAGCGATCCGCCACGACAGGGGCACGGTCGGTCCCGTCGTAGTTGGAGACGTGCTCGGCGTAGTCGATGAACAGGGGTGCATCCGGGTCGAACGGGCGCCGCAGGCTGTCGAAGGCCACTTTCTTGTCGAAGGCGTCCAGCTTGACCAGGGCCTCGGGGCTGTCGAGCTCACGAAAGTCGAGGCGGCCCCGGGCGTTGTCGAGGGCTCGCCGACCGCGCTCGGACCGGACCAGGACACTGCTCCACCCATCAGAGGACCCGACACTGCCGACCGACAGGTCCGCACTGCGGCCGAGGAAGTCGGCGCACTCGTCGCACCCCTTGAGAGCGGCCCCGTGGAAGTTCTTGACCGGCTCATTGACGGCCAGCTCGCCGTCGCGGTACTCCACGATCATCCGGCCCTTGATCACGTCGACCTTGCTGACCCGGTCGAGGTCGATCCCCCGCTCCTTCTGCAACAGGTCGAGCATGAGCCCGCGGTAGTCGAAGCTCTTGGTGCAGAGCAGGGCGATGGTCAGCACCACCGCATCGATCCGGTGGGCGCCGCTCGGCCACCGGCGAGCCTGCATGGCCCGGATCCCCTGGATCTCACACGGGGTGCCGACCACGGCGATGCGGGGCTTGGCCGGCAGCGAGTAGCGGGACAGGTCCAACTCGGCCAGGGCCATGGTCTGGTTGTAGTAGCTGCCCGCCGACTCGATGATCTCGGCAGCCGTAGTGGCCAAGTGAGCCACGCCCTTCCAGGGCTGGTCGGGGTCGTCGCTCGGTCGGGTGACCACGGCACCGTCGATGTCGCCGGCAGCCAGGGCGGCAATCAGCAGTGCCGAGACCACTCCCCCGTCCTGGGCTTTGTCGGGACGGGCACCAGCCCGCACCGCATAGGCATCGATCACGGCCCCGAGGCCGTCACCAGGAGGCCCTCCGGTGATCTTCCAGTAGGTATCGCTGGCATCGACCCGCTCGACGCTTGCGGCAGCCACCTCGTCGGCCGATGCTCCCGGCATCACTGTCGACGGCGGCCACAGCGCCTCGTAGCGGAGTCCGCCGCGGGGACAGAAGTCCCAGCACAGCGAGCAGCCGGTGCACATCTTGATCAGCTCAGGCAGGTCGGTGTCCTTGTTGATACCGATGGAGTTGGACGGGCAGGCGGCGACACAGGTGCCGCACTGGATGCAGCGGTCGGCGTCGATCACCCCGGCTTGGAGCTCGAAGAACCAGGTCTTGCCCGGCGGCTCCTCGATCCCGTTGATCTCCTGGCGGATCCGGTAGGCCTTCATGACGCAGCGCCGGGCTTGGCCGTGATGGCCACCGGGGTGCCGGTCCCTTCGGCGGCCAACGTGGCCCGCAGTTCCTCGTTGGGCACCCGCCGGGCCCATTTGTAGAACGGCTCGTCGGGGCGACGCTCGGACTGATAGCGCCGGACCACCCGCAGCAGGGCGTCAGGCACGTCGTTGACCGGTCGGGCGTTCTCCACCCAGTCGATGAAGCCGGCATCCGAGCCGAGCGAGCCACCCATCCCGATATCGACGGCCTCGGCCAGGTGGTTACCGACCTTGGCCACGTCGCCGCGGAATCCGATGTCCGCGATCTGAGGCTGAGCGCAGCTCGCCGAACAACCAGAGAAGTGCATGCGGATGACCCCTTTGTCCTCGCCCTTGGGCGAGTGGGCACCCGCAACGGGGTGAGCGCCGACCGGCTCGCCCGCGAGCTGCTCGTCGAGGAACCGGGCCCACTTGACGGCGCGCTCCTTCGTCTCGACGATGGCATAGCGGCAGAACTCGGAGCCCGTGCAGGCCACCACGCCTCGGCTGAACGGCCCGGGGAACGGCGAGTACTTGGTCAACAAGTCCTCGGCCAGCAGTGCGTCGACCTTGTCACCATGGACACCGGTGAAGGTGATGTTCTGGTCGGTCCCCACTCGCAGCGTGCCATCACCGTAGGTTTCGGCCAGGCGGGCGGCCTCGACGAGCTCCATACCCTGCATCCGTCCGACGGGGACCGAGCAGCCGACGTAGAAGTAGCCATCCTGCTTCTGGGGGTGGACACCCACGTGGTCGCCCCGGTAGCGGCGGGTGAGCTCTTCGCCAGCAGGCACCAGGTCGAATCGGGCCCGCTTGCTCAACTCGTCACGGAATCCCTCGGGTCCGAGCTCTTGGACCAGGTAGCGCATGCGGGCCAAACCGCGGTTCTCCCGGTTGCCCAGTTCGCCGAAGAGCTGGGCGATGGCCCGGGTGACCTCGACGGCCTGGTCCTGGGCCACGAAGACATCGATGTCCGAGGCCATCCGCTCCCCGTCGGACAGTCCTCCGCCCACCAGCAAGTTGAACCCGAGGGAGCCGTCGTCGGCTCGGGCCGGCCACAGGCCGATGTCGTTGATACCCGCTTGCGCACAGTCCTCGAGGCAGCCCGATACCGACATCTTGAACTTGCGGGGCAGGTTGGCGTACTCGCGGTTGCCGGTGAAGAAGTCGGACACGGCCCGGGCGATGGGCAGGGCGTCGAAGGCCTCGTCGGCATCCACCCCCGACACCGGGCAGCACAGGACGTTGCGAGCAGAGTCGCCGCAGGCCTGGACGGTGGTCAGCCCCACGGCGGCAAACCGACGCCAGATCCGGGGGATGTCGCCGATGCGGAGCCAGTGGATCTGCACGGTCTGGCGGGTGGTGAGGTCGGCATAGCGCGACCCGAACATGCGGGACTCGGTGCCATCGGGGCCTTCGCCGAAGGCATCAGCCGCCACTCCGATCTCCCGGGCCTGCGGTGCGGTCAAGAACCCACCGGGGACCTTCACCCGCATCATGAAGGCATCGCCGCCCTGCTTTTGGGGATAGATGCCGGCCCACTTCAGGCGTTCGACCTCGCCGGGCACCTTGGCGATACCGGCCGGGCCCTCCTTGGCGTAGGTGTCGATGATGGCATCGGCGATCTCGAGGGGGTGGCGCTCGAGTTTGAACAGTTCGACCTCGTTCAACTCGCCCGTCTTGCGGTACGGGTTGATGAAGGGCATGGGTCGGTCAGACCCGCGCAGATGCAGCCCGTAGAGTTCGTCGCGGTCCTTGGTCATGTCAGTCCTTGATCAGTTCAGAGGTGGAGGCCGCACTCGACCTTGTCGGAGTCGGCCCACCGGCCGGCCCGCAGGTCTTCGCCTTCGCCCACCGGTCGGGTGGTCGGGGCACAGCCGATCGAGTGGTAGCCGGCTGAGCGAAGGGGATGCTGGGGGATGCCGTGGTCCACGGCGTAGCCGACCAGGTCCTGGTGGTTCCAGGTGGCCAGCGGGTTGATCTTGACCATGCCCCAGTTCTCGTCATAGGAGACGATGGGGGCGTGGCGGCGAGTGGCGGCGTCCGAGCGCTTCAGCCCGGTCACCCAGGCATCCTTGCCGGCCAGCGCCCGGCGCAACGGACGAACCTTGCGGAACTCGCAGCACTGCGAGGTGCCACACGGGTGGCCGTCGGCACCATCTACTGGACTCGTGACGGTGAGGTTGAGGTCGTAGCGAGCCCGGATGGACTCCACATACTCGAGCGTCTCGTCGAAGTGGGAGCCGGTGTCGAGGAAGACGACCTCGATGCCCGGGTCGACCGCTACGGCTATGTCGATGAGGACCGCTTCTTGGAAGGAGCAGGACAAGGCCAACTTGGGACCGAAACGCTCGACGGCCCAGGCCACCACCAGACCAGCCGGAGCCGACTCGAAGGCGGCGGACTGATCGGCCATCTCCTGGCGGATGCGCGCGACGGCCGGGTCGAGGGCCAGTTCGGCCAGCCTCGTCCGGTTGTCCACCACGCTCAGGTTCACGTCGACTCTTCCTTTCGGATGGGGTGCGTCCGAGACCGAGGTCTCGACCGGATCCCCCAGCCCATTGCTACTCATTACTTGCCACATGCTGGCCACGTACTTGCCCCTGCCTGATGCCGTGCACGCCTGGGGGACGACCCCTCTGCCTGCACTCCTGCATCGCTGAGATCACTATACATGACTAATCCGATCAGGTTTTAGAACATTACCGATCTGGGCGCAATTCGAAGGGTTCCACCGGATTCGTTCAGGTCCGCCCCGAGCGGGCCGATAGATACGCATGGAGGAGGCCACATCCAACTGTAGATCGCCACGCCAGCGCGTTCACCTGCACCAACGCGTGGCGTTACCGGGCACTTGGCTGTTGGTTGGCGCCCCATGACGTACGCACCCACCCTCAGCATCGACGACATCGATCTGTCGGACCTCGCCTTTTGGGCCAAGCCCTTGCCTGAGCGCGAGTTGGCCTTCGCCATGTTGCGGGCCGAACGGCCGCTGGCCTACTTCGATGAGCCCGATCTGGCGGCTACGTCTGCACTCACCCTCCCACCCGGTCGGGGCTACCGGGCTGTCACTCGTCACGCCGATGTGACCGAGATCAGCCGCAATCCGGATACCTACTGCTCGGGCAAAGGAGCCCTCAGCATTATCGATCTCCCCGAAGAGATGCTCGAGTTCTTCACGGGCATGATCTCCACCGACAACCCCCGCCACGCCCGGCTGCGGCGGATCGTGTCCGCCGGGTTCAACCCTCGTCGGATCGCATCCATCGAGGCGAGTATCCAACGGGTGGCCGTCCGACTCATCGACCAAGTAGCCCCGTTCGGCGGCTGCGACTTCGTCGATGACCTGGCCGCTCCCCTGTCCATCCAGATCATCTGCGACATGATGGGACTTCCGGCCTCGGAGCATGCCACGGTGCTTCGCTGCTCGAACGTCATCGCTTCGTCCGGGGATGCCGAGTACCTGCCGGTAGGAAGCGACCCGCTGCTCGCTCTGATCGATGCCGGACAAGAGCTGGTCGGTCTGCTCACCGAGATGAGCGCCCATCGGACGATGCATCCGACCGACGACCTCACCACCGCCCTCATCACCACCAATATCGACGGAGAGGCGCTGACACCGGCCGAGTTGGCCTCCTTCTTCATCCTCTTGCTGACGGCAGGCAACGAGACCACCCGCAACGCGCTCAGCCACGGGATCGTGGCCCTTACCGACTTCCCTGACCAGCGGGCCATCTGGCAGTCGGACCCAGACGGGGTGGCTGCCACCGGTGTGGACGAGATCGTGCGGTGGGCCAGCCCGGTGAACTGGATGCGCCGGACCGTGACCACCGACACCGTGCTGTCGGGCGAGCAGCTCCACGCCGGCGACAAGGTCCTGATGTTCTACGGCTCAGCCAATCGCGACGAGGCCGTGTTCGACGACCCATATACCTTCGATGTGCGGCGAAGCCCCAACCCCCACGTCGGGTTTGGTGCCGCTGGTCCCCACTTCTGTCTAGGTGCCCACCTGGCCCGCCTGGAGATCCACGTGATGCTCCGTGAGCTGCTCACCAGGCTTGCGGACATCGAGGTGTGCGGCGAGCCGGTCCAGACCGTGTCGCGCTTCGTCAATGGCATCAAGCACCTGCCGTGCCGGTTCACGCCCACCGTCGTCTGACCAAGAGCACCCTCGGCGCTCGGCCCTGCGCCAAGACAGCCCGCGCCCCCTAGGGCTTGGCCACCATGAGGGCGGACACCAGTACCAGCACCACCCCGAGTCCCAACCCGATCACCCCGGCCCGAAGGCACAGCCGGGCTGGATCGATCGCATCGTCGGGATCCCTGCCGGCCCCCGGGTCGCCTTGCGCTGCCACCACCTGCTGCAGGCGTCGCTCGGCCGGCCAAAGCACGATTTCAGCCACCACGGCGACCACGGCCCACAGCACCAGCCCCACCGACACCCAACTGTCAGCGAAATCCCACTGCCCGGCGCTCATCCACACCAGCGCTACTCCCAGGACCGGCACCAAGAAGAGCACCCGCCCGAGCCAATTGACCCCTGGGCGGTAGTAGCGAACCAGCCACTCAGACGTCGGGCCGGTGTTGTCGGCGACCAGCGCTCGCCGCAAGGTCAGCGCTGCTCCGCCAGTCAGCACGACAGCCACCGTGGCCACTACCGAAGCCAGCACGTGGGCCAGCAGTACCAGGTCGTAGCCGGGTGCATTGGTGTCGAATGCGGCGATCAACCGAGCAGACCGTGGTGACCAAGAGATGACATGGAGTGATTCTGCCACCCCTGCGGGACTGGCTCAGAGCGCCCCTGTATCAATCGAGGCCCGGGGATTGCTAGATTGGCAGGTAGTTAGCGCCTTTCGCTCGGGCGCAGACTCGATCGAGTCATCGGTGACCGCTGGTGAGGTGGTAGGCAGATGACCAGAAACGACCGTCCATTGCCGAGGGGTGCCGCTTCCATCTGATGAACCAACTCCCATGAATCAACTTCGACTCGATCCGCTGACAGGGCGGTGGGTAGTGGTCAACACCGACCGCGCTAACCGGCCCCAGGCCTTCGCCCCTCGGGCCGCCTCCATCCAGGCTGATACCTCGGGACCGTGCCCGTTCTGCCCGGGCACCGAGGAGTCCTCGTCGCCCGCCCTCGAGACCCTCGGGCCCGATGGGAAGTGGCAGGTGCGGGTCATGCCCAACCTGTACCCCGCTTTCGAAGGCGAAGCCCCGTTCGTGGTCACCAACCGGGGTCCCGTCTTTACCCAGGCCACCGCCGGGGGAATCCACGAGGTCCTCGTCCTCTCTCCTGACCACAGCAAACCATGGTCGATGCTGAGCGACGACGAGACCGGGATCGTCATGCGGGCCATCAGCGACCGGATCGGCGAGCACGCCAAGATCCCCGGGCTGCGCTACAGCCAGGCCATCCTCAACGCCGGCCGCGAGGCCGGTGCGTCGATCGAGCATCCCCACGGCCAACTGCTCGGCATGTCCTTCGTGCCCCGTGAGCTCGTCGAAGAGCAGGCCGGCTTCGCCCGGTTTGCTGGGCGGTGCCTGCTGTGCACCACGGTCGATGCCGAAGAGAACGTCGGCTACCGGGTGGTCTACTCCGACGAGCAGGTCCTGGTCATCTGTCCGTTCTGGAGCGGATCCCCCTACGAAATGCTGGTGATCCCCCGGGCGCATGGACCACACCTCCACCACAGCCCCACCACCGACCTCCTGGCCGTGGGCCGAGCCGTCAAGATCGCCTTGGGCCGGCTGCGCGACGTCCTCGGCGACATCGCCTACAACCTGGTCTTCCACTCCGCCCCGTACCGGGCACCGGAGCCGTATCACTGGCACGTGCACATCGTGCCGAAGCTGACCACGGTGGCCGGGTTCGAACTGGGCACCGGGGTGCTGATCAACATCGTGAATCCCGAGCAGGCCGCCGAGGAGCTGGCCGCTGCCGGATCGAACTCCTCGGCAGGCTGAGTTCACCAGCGAGTTGCTGGCGGCATCGGCGGCATCAGTGGCACTAGTGGCACTAGTGGCACTGGCTAGTCGCCCCCCGACTGGCCGCTACACCAGTTCGAAGCTGAGCGAGGCATACGGCCCGAGCGTCACCGGGTAGGGCTCGACCCCAATGATCGGAAACGCCACTCGGCCCAATAGCTCGACGGGCTGATGCCCGGCCCACTCGGCCACCTCGAGGGTGGCGGGCTGGGCGGTGCTGCTGAGGTTGTGCACGCACAGCACCGGATGAGTGACGTCCCGGTCCCCATCGGACTCGCGGCGGTCCGCCCGGACGAAGGCCAGCACCGAGGGATTGGCCGAGGTGACCATCTGGACGGTCCCAGTGCCGAATACCGGGAACTCCCGGCGCACGGCCAGCATCCGGCGCATCCAATGCAAGAACGAGCTCGGATTGCGCTGCTGGGCCTCGACGTTCACGCTGGCGAAGCCGTAGATCGGGTCCATCAAGGGAGGCAGGTAGAGCTGGGCGAAGTCGGCCCGGCTGAATCCGCCGTTGCGGTCGGGGGACCACTGCATCGGGGTCCGCACCGAGTCGCGGTCGCCCAAGTACAGGTTGTCCCCCATCTGGATCTCGTCGCCGTAGTAGAGGACCGGGCTCCCCCGCAGGGTGAACAGCAAGGAGAACAAGAGTTCGGACAGACGGCGGTCGCGGTCGAGCAGCGGGGCCAGGCGGCGGCCGATCCCCATGTGCCGCTTCATCCGCGGATCCTGGGCGTACTCGGCAAACAGGAAGTCCCGCTCCTCCTCGGTCACCATCTCCAAGGTGAGCTCATCGTGGTTGCGCAAGAAGATGGCCCACTGTGCCCCCGGGGGCGCATCCGGGGTCTGGGAGAGGATCTCGGTGATCGGGTAGCTCTGCTCGCGACGCACGGCTAGGAACAGCCGAGGCATCAACGGAAAGTTGAAGCACAGGTGGCACTCGTCGTCGTCGCCGAAGTAGTCAGCCACGTCGGCCGGCCACCCATTGGCTTCGGCCAAGAGGATGCGGCCGGGATAGTTCTCGTCGAGCTCGGCTCGGACCCTTCTGATGAAGGCGTGAGTCTCGGGGAGGTTCTCCCCGGCCGTGCCGTCACGCTGGAAGAGGTAGGGCACAGCGTCGAGGCGGAAGCCGTCGAGACCGAGGTCGAGCCAGAAGCGGACCACTTCCAACATGGCGTCGCCGACATCGGGGTTGTCGTAGTTGAGGTCGGGCTGATGGCCGTAGAACCGGTGCCAGTAGTACTGGTCGCGGGTCGGATCGTAGGACCAGTTCGAACGCTCGACATCGATGAAGACGACGCGGGCCTCTGGCCACCGAAGGTCATCGTCGTTCCACACGTACCAGTCGGCCTTGGGGTTGTCCCGACTCGAGCGCGACTCGATGAACCACGGGTGCTGGTCCGAGGTGTGGTTGATGACCAGGTCGGCGATGACCCGGATGCCGCGGGCATGCGCCTCGGCCATGAGCCTGCGCAGGTCGTCCACCGTGCCCGAGTCCGGGTGCACCGAGTAGTAGTCGCTGATGTCGTAGCCACCGTCGCGCATCGGAGACGGATAGAACGGCAGCAGCCACAGGCAGTCGACACCGAGCCATTGCAGATAGTCGAGCTTGGAGATGAGCCCGGGGATGTCCCCCACACCGTCGTCGTTGCCGTCGAAGAACCCGCGGATCAGCACCTCGTAGAAGACGGCCCGCTGGAACCACAGCGGATCTTCGGCGGAGGGGGGCAGCGGGCCGCTCGGCGTGGTCGGGACGACGGTCACCACCGCACGCTATCCGACAGGCTCGAGCGGCTCGTCACGTTGCTGTCCCTGTTCCGCCACTGTGCCGCCCACTGTGCCGCCACCACCACGGGTGGCGGTCAGACGTCGGGGAAGAGACCATCCAGCAGCTGGTCGGCTGCCTGGTACGGGTCGAGCGTCCCGTTCGACATGTCGGCCACCAGGGGGGCGAACCGGTCGGCGGCCAGCAGCCCGTCGAGCTGCTGCTCCACCCGGGCCAGCAGTATCTGGTGGAACTCGCGAGCCAGCCGCTCCCGCCGGAATCGCTCCAGGTTTCCGTTAGCGATGAGGTGGTCCCGATGATCGCTGATGGCGGTCCACAGCTCGTCGACCCCGTCACCCGATGAGGCCACCGTGTCGACGATCATGGGACGCCAATCGCCGAGTTGGGTCAGCTCCAACATGAGCTCGAGGTCGCGCCTCGTCTCACGAGCACCGGGGCGGTCCGCCTTGTTGATGACGAACAGGTCGGCGATCTCCAACAGACCAGCCTTATTGGCCTGGATGGCATCGCCCCATCCCGGATTCACCACCACGATGGTGGTGTCGGTGGCTGCAGCCACAGCCACCTCTTGCTGGCCAACACCCACTGTCTCCACCAGAACGACCGGAACCCCGACGGCAGACAGGACCCGCACAGCGTCGGGCACGGCCACAGCCAGCCCGCCGAGGTGGCCACGGGTAGCCATCGACCGGATGAACACCTTGTCATCGAGGGCGTGGTTCTGCATCCGGACCCGATCCCCCAAGATGGCCCCACCCGAAAAGGGCGACGACGGGTCGACGGCCAGCACGGCCACCTGGTCGCTTCCACTCAATCCACGGGTGCGCGCCCGGGTGATCATCTGATCGGTGAGCGTCGACTTGCCCGCTCCCGGAGCCCCGGTGATTCCGATGCTGTAGGCGTCACCGGCTGAGCGGTAGGCGATCTCGGCTACTCCCCGGGCCCCGTCGCCTCCTCGTTCCACCAGCGACAGCAGCCGGGGCAAGGCGACTCGGTCACCGGTGCGGGCGGCATCGAACAGGGAGGCTGGATCTGCGTTGCGGTGGACGGCCATGAAGCAAGGAGCGTATCCGGGGTTGGGGGAGCCTGTCAGGCCCGGACCACGCTGGCCCCGAGCGACACCAGCTTGCCGTCGAGGTCCTCATAGCCGCGATCGACGTGGTGGGCGTCGCTGATCACCGTCTCGCCGTCGGCCACCAGACCGGCCAGGACCAGGGCGGCTCCGGCGCGCACATCAAAAGCCCGCACCTTCGCCCCCGACAAGCGCCGCACGCCCCGCACCACGGCATGGTGGCCCTCGGTGCGGATGTCGGCACCCATCCGGCGCAGCTCTTCGACGTAGCGGAAGCGCCCGAAGAACAGGTTTTCGCTGACGATGCCCACCCCCTCGGTGACGGTCAACAAGGTGACGAAGAGCGGCTTGTAGTCAGTGGCAAATCCCGGGAACGGCAGGGTGGCCACATCGGTCGACTGCAGCCCCCCGACGCCAGCGGCCGAAGCCCGCAGGCCCTCGGGCTCAAAGCTGACCTCCATGCCGGTGGCCGTCAATTTCCGCAGCAGCATGTCCATGTGCTCGGGCCGGCCGTCCTCGACGATCACGTCGCCCCCGGTCAGGCCGGCCGCCACCAAGAATGTCGCCACCACCAACCGGTCGGGGATCACGGCATGGGTGGCTGGCTCGAGCCGGTCCACCCCTTCTACCTCGATGCGCGACGTGCCAGCCCCGGTGATCCTGGCCCCCATGGCGTTCAGGAAGTCGGCCAGATCGCGCACTTCGGGTTCGCGGGCGGCGTTCTCGATCACCGTGGTGCCCTTGGCCAGCACGGCAGCCATGAGTACGTTGTCGGTCCCGGTGTGGCTCGGGTACTCCAGCACTACCCGGTTGCCCACCAGCCGGGGGGACCCGGCCACGGTGGACTCCACTCGGCCTTCCACGTTTCCGTGCGACGAGGTGAACTCCACACCGAGTGATTCGAGGGCCCGCAGGTGCATATCGATGGGCCGAGGGCCGAAGTCGTCGCCCCCGGGCATCGACACCTTGGCCCACCCACACCGGGCCAGCAGCGGCCCGAGCACCACCACCGAGGCCCGCATCTTCTCCACCAGCTCATAGGGCGCCTCTGGGGTGATGTCGGCCGGGGTGTTCACCACCAGCTCGTCAGGGCGCTCGCCTCGGGTGACGACGGCTCCCATCGCCTCGAGCACCTCGGCCATGATGTCGACGTCCGAGATGCGGGGCACATTGGTCAGGACGTGACGTCCCTCGGCCAACAAGCAGGCGGCCATCAACTTCAGCACCGAGTTCTTGGCCCCACCGGCCCGAACGGTCCCCGAGAGTGGTCCGCTGGGGCTGACGATGAAGCGATCCACTCGACCAGTATGGCCCGTGGTGGAGGCGGACCCCGATGATGCAGTGCGACCCGGGGCCATCGCTCAGATGACGGCGATCTCCGACCACCGGCCGAACACCCCAGCCAGCGTATTGATCATCTCGCCCACCGTGGCATAGGCCCGCACCGCCTCGAAGATGGCGGGCATCAGATTCCGCTCCGCATGGTCGGCGTCGGCGGCCAGGCGGGCCAAGGCCTCGGCCACCGCCGTATCGGAGCGGGCCAACTTGACCTCAGACAGGCGCTTGCGCTGCGCCTGCTCGACCTCGGGACCGATGGCCAAGGTAGGCAGCAGGCTGTCCTCGTTGCCCCCGGTGAACCCGTTGACCCCGACGATCACCATGCGATCCGACGACACCTGGCGCTGGAACCGGTAGGCGGCATCGGCGATCTCACCCTGGAACCAGTTCGACTCGATGCCGGCCACGACCCCGTCGAGCATCGAGCCCGACCCCAGGGCGTCGAGGTGGGCGAAGACGGCTTCGGCCTGGGCCTCGAGCTCGTCGGTCAGCGATTCGACGAACCACGATCCACCCAGAGGGTCGGCCACGTTGGCCACGCCGGTCTCCGAAGCGATGACCTGCTGGGTGCGCAACGCGATGCGGGCCGCCTTTTCGGTCGGCAGGGCCAGCACCTCGTCCATCGAGTTGGTGTGCAGGCTCTGGGTGCCGCCCAGCACCCCGGCCAGCGCTTCGATGGCGGTGCGGACGATGTTGAGCTCGGGCTGCTGGGCCGTTAGCGACACTCCGGCGGTCTGGGTGTGGAACCGGAGCGTCATCGACCGAGGGTCCGTGGCCCCGTAGCGGTCCCGGAGCCAACGGGCCCAGATCCGACGGGCGGCCCGGTATTTGGCGATCTCTTCGAAGAAGTCGATGTGCGCGTTGAAGAAGAACGACAGACGAGGAGCGAAGGCATCAACAGCCAGACCGGCGGCCTGGGCTGCTTCCACGTAGGCGAACCCGTTGGCCAGGGTGAAGGCCAGCTCGTGGGCAGCCGTGGATCCGGCTTCGCGTATGTGGTAGCCAGAGACCGAGACCGGGTGGAAGCGGGGCATCTCGGCGGCGCAGTAGCGGATCACATCGGTGACCAGCCGCATGGACTGCCTGGGCGGGAAGATGTACTCCTTCTGAGCCTGGTACTCCTTGAGCATGTCGTTCTGAAGGGTGCCGCCCAGCAGCCTGCGCTCGGTGCCGGCCGCCTCGGCAGCAGCCACGTACATGGCGAAGCACATCGGGGCCGGCGAGTTGATCGTCATCGACGTGGTCGTCTTGGCGAGGTCGATCCCATCGAAGAGATCCTCGGTATCAGCCAAGGTGTCGACAGCTACACCACACTTGCCGACCTCCCCTTCGCACATCGGGTCGTCGGAGTCCCGACCCATCAGGGTGGGCAGGTCGTAGGCCACCGACAGTCCGTCCCCTCCAGCAGCCAGCAAGTCGCGGAACCGGAGGTTGGTGTCTTCGGCCGTGCCGAAGCCGGCGAACATCCGCATGGTCCACAGCTTCGAGCGGTACATCGAGGCGTAGGGACCACGGGTGTAAGGGAACTGGCCGGGCCAGTCCGCCCCTGGGGTGCCGTCGGGCACCTCGCCGGACGGTCCATAGACCGGCTCGAGTGGGATGCCCGACATCGTCTCGAAGTCCACGTCGCGCAAGGTCGCGGCTTCATAGTTCGCGTGCCACGCATCGAACCCCGCGGATGCGGGCACATCTGACATCTCCCCAGCATAGGGAAAATCTCCTCTAGCGAGGGCTTGCGCTACTCCTGCGACCTTCTTGGGGCGCCAGCCACTAACGTCTGCACGGTGAACGCCATCCCGCAGGCCCCTGATCGCAACCTGGCCATGGAACTGGTCCGGGTGACCGAGGCCTCCGCCTTGGCCGCATCCCGATGGATGGGTAGAGGCGACAAGAACGGCGCCGATGGCGCGGCCGTCAATGCCATGCGCATCGTGCTCTCCTCCATCGCCATGGACGGTGTCGTGGTGATCGGTGAGGGGGAGAAGGACGAAGCCCCCATGCTCTTCAACGGCGAGCGCATCGGCGACGGCACCCCGCCCAAGGCGGACATCGCCGTCGACCCCATCGACGGCACCACCTCGACTGCCCTCGGCCGGGGTGGGGCCTTGGCCGTCATCGCCGTGTCCGAAGAGGGCACCATGTTCGACCCAGGACCGTGCGTCTACATGGAGAAGTTGGCCGTCGGGCCCCGTGCCGTCGGCGCCATCGACATCACCCGGCCCATCGTCGACAACATGGAGGCCGTGGCCAAGGCCAAAGGCACTTCGGTCCGCGACCTCACCGTGGTGATCCTCGACCGCCCCCGCCACGCTGAGCTCATCGCCGAGGTCCGCGCCACCGGCGCCCGGATCCGATTGATTACCGACGGGGACGTAGCCGGTGCCATCGCCACCTCTTGGCCCGACACCGGCGTCGACATCCTCGTCGGCATAGGTGGCACGCCCGAAGGCGTGATCGCCGCGGCTGCCCTCAAGTCGATGGGTGGGGAGATCCAGGGCCGCCTCTACCCCCGCAACGAGACCGAGCGCACCGCCGCCCTCGACCTTGGCTACGACCTCGATGCCGTGCTCACCACCGACGACCTGGTACGGGGCGACAACTGCTTCTTTGCCGCCACCGGGATCACTGACGGTGAGCTGCTCCAGGGCGTCCGCTATGACGAGTTCGGGGCCAACACCCAGTCCCTGGTCATGCGGTCGAAGTCGGGCACGGTCCGCCTCATCGATGCCCGCCACCCGCTGCACAAGCTGTCCGAGTACAGCGCCATCGAGTTCGGCTGAGCCAACTGGCTCAGCCCCACTGACCCGGCGAGAGCCGTCGTGATCTGAGCGTGCTTGTCGACGGAGTCGATCTGGTGGTGGGCGCGGCGGTCATGGTGGTCGTGGCCAACGGGTGATCCCCGTCAGCTGACCAGCCATCCGACCAGTCAGCCGACCGATCAGCTGACGGTGCAGTACACGTGGATTTCGGCGGGGACCTTGGCGCAGTTCTCCGGGGAGCGTCCGATGTCGACCCACTTGGAGCCCTCGGCCTGGAACAACGTGTCGGTGGTGATCCCCCCGGGAGGGCCTCCGGTGGCCGCCGTCTTGTTGATTTCGGCACCGGCATAGCTGCCCGAGCACTTGTAGCCCAAATCAGTGGTCACCACCGTCTCGTCTGCCGGCAGGGCCGCCTGCAGGGCCTCCACCGTGCAAGGCGGACCCGATGTCATGGTGGTGGTGGTGGTGGCAGGAGCGACCGTCGTCGTCGTGGAAGCTGCGGGGGCCGATGTGGTCGTCGAGGACGACGAACTAGAGCTGCAGCCTGCGAGCACAGCGGCGGCAGCCACGGCACAGCCGACAGCGACGGTTCTCACGGAGATCATCATGTGGGGGTCCTCATCTTCTGGTCTTCTCGGGTCACCAACTACACGTATGCAATCGTGAAACGGTACCAGCGACGGTCCCCCGCCACTTGGACCCCAGGGTTCCTGGAGCGCGC
>JBAXCY010000047.1:0-16647 GCA_037141235.1 Acidimicrobiales bacterium
TGGCCGAGATTGCCGCCATCGACGCCATGTTCTGGGAGTCAAAGAAGTAAGTACCACGTCAATTGACCCCGTCCATGCCGGCGGGTAGCAGTGCTGCTCTCATGACAGTGCCCACCCGTTGGGGTGGGCACTGTTACGTCCGTGGGTCGATGCCGCCGATCGGGTTCGAAAAGGTTCACCGAGAATTCGCCCTTGGATAATCGGCCCGCCACAGTTGCTCCGGTAGACCAGGTTGCGCGAACGTTTGTGCCAACGCAACGAAGGGTAGGGGACATGCGACGGATTCATCGAGTGGCAGCATTGGGTGCTACCGCAATCATGGTGGCGGGGGCGGTCATCACCGCAGGAGGCCTTCCCGGTACTTCACGGGCGGGTGCATCGACGACCCCTACGCAGTTCGGAACACTCTCGAACTTCGACGTGTTCAACGACACCGGCCAAGAGACCCACGGGTTCGAGGTCGAACTCGATGGCGTCGCCCCTGCTGACGTGATCAGCGTGTTCGGCGCCCCCTACGAGCGCTACGGGGATCCGACAGTGACCGCGTTCTCCGGCGGCACGATGGTCACCTATGCCAGCCCGTACGACGCAGCCAGCCAGACCTGGCAGGTCGGCACCCCGTTGGCACCAGCGGTCATCACGGCGACCATGGGACACCAGTGCTGGACGGGTGGATCTTCCACCTATCTGACCGACGGCTGTGACCACTTCGGCCTGGGCCTGAGCGCTACGCCGACCAACATCGTCTACAACTGGCTCACCGCTGACCCCAACCAGGCTGGCCAGCTGGTCCACGCATCCACTGGCAGCGTGGCTGTTCCTGCTCCAGCATTCAATGTGACCCCTGCACCCGTCGGTGCCGTCAATCAGCAGCCGGTGGTCCAAGCGGTGGTGAACGCCTCGGACAACCCGGCAGACGCTCAGCTCGGCGATGCCTTCTGGGCCAAGGTCTACATGTCGCAGTCGCCATCCAAGGCTGATCTGGGGCACCTGGTCACCGACGACCCCCAAGTGCCCACCGCGGTGGAGACCGAGTGGGCCATCCTCCAGCCAGGAGCCGGGGGATCCCTCGCCCAGCAGCTGTCCAACGAGTTCCAGGTCAACGCCAACGACAACTCGGTCGTCCAGCGCTACGAGTACTACCAGTACACCGGGGCCTACGACCCAGAGACCCACGAAGCGCTTCCGATCAATGATTCGAACCCGGTGGCCAGTGACGTCGGGAACCTGACCGGCAATCAGATGGTGGCCCTCAACCTTCCCGGAGGCCCCAATGCCGACACCTCGGCTCCGACGATCACCATCAAGACCAAGGCACCGAAGAAGCCCAAGAAGACCACCACGTTCAAGGTGACCTTCAAGGCCACAGATCCCAACAGCAAGCACTTCACCTACTACTGCGCCCTCGACGGCGCAGTTCCTTCGCCCTGCGTATCGGGTGTCACCTTCACCGGACTGACCCCTGGGGCCCATGATGTGGTGACCTATGCCGCCGACCAGGCGAACAATGCTTCGGCGCCGGCGACGCTGCACTGGACCATCGCCGGCTAGCGAGTACCTCGAGGTGTAATGACTTGTCCGGCATGGCTCCTGGCCGCGTTCCAGATCGCAAGTCGATCGGTCCCGAGCGCCCGGAACGGGTACACCGGTACGCTCGGCTCATGGCCGGACCCCATCGCTTCATCGTCACGTGGGGCCGGATGGGCCGCCACGACTTCATGGCCGAAGAGGTCGAGGCATGGGACCCCGAGGACGCCATGGTCGTGGGGGCCGAACTCCACCCCGAACTACCCCGCCCCCGGGTGGCTGTGCTCGCCTCTCAAGCCGGACCGCTGAAGTTCGGGATCAAATCCACAGAGAAATGACCGGTCCGGCGGTGGCTGATGCTCCAGGATCCGACGGTTGCCACTGGTATATCCCCAGGTGAGCGACCAATTCAGCAGAAATCTGAAGAATCTCGAGAAATCGCTACAGTTCGCGTAGCCACCTGCCGATAACGGCGGTACCGAGTCTGCGAACCGGCTCAGGTCATGCGGCTCAGGCCGTGCGGCTCAGAATCAAGTGGTGGGCGACGTCACCGATGGGGAGCCCGCTGCCTTTGGCGGCGCGGTCCCCTCTGATGCGCTGCACCGACCGCAGGAGCGAATGATCGGGGACTCCGCCAGCCGGTCGTCGTCGATCGGATCCCCGCACTCCTCGCACCGGCCGTAGGTGCCGTCGTCGAGGCGGGTCAGGGCCAGCTCGACCTCGTCGAGGAGTCCATCCACCGCGTCCACCGCCGAGCGATGTGTTTCCTGCTCGCCATCTTCGTCTGAGCTGTCCTGCTCGTCCCTGTCGTTGGTCACGTCAGGGTCGTAGTCCACGTCCACGTCCACGTCCACGTCCGTTTCGTAGTCCACGTCAGGGTCTGCCTCGAACTCCGCTCCGATTTCAGCGTCGACTTCGGCTCCGTCGTACCCCAACTCGTCGGCCGGCTCCTCGGTGACGTCTTCGACCACCAGATCGTCGGACACTGCTCCGACCACCGCGTCGTCCACGATCACATCGTCCTGGATGCTTGACCCCTGGCTACCCGGACCCTGAGCAACCGGACCGGCGTCATCGCTCTGGTCCGAACCAGGACCAGCGTCGTCACGTCCGCCGTCCGTGCGACCATCGTCGTTGCTCCCTCGAGACCACTCCGTCTGCATACGCCTGAGCGTACCCCCGGTGATCGGACCATCTCGTAGGGTGTCCATGTGCAGTCCGGACACCCTCAGCGCTCGCCAGCCAAGACCGGCCACGACCCCTCGGCCGCCCTGGCACAGCTGGTCGGCACCGGCCAGCTCGTTCCCTGCCTGGGAGGCATCGAGCGCGTCGCCGTCGAGCTCGACCAGGCGGCCTCGACCCAGGCGCATCCGGCCGCGGCTGCACGGGTCACCGAATTCCTCCCCTGGTACTCAAGCGTGCATCGAGGGGCAGGATTCCGCTCGCGCCGTGCCACGGTCGCCTACGAGGACGCTCGTCGGGCCGTGCTGGCCTTCGCCGTCCGTGACGAAGACGGCCCCGACGTGGCCATCTTGTGCCGCAATACCACCGAGGCCATCAACCACCTCGCCTACCGCCTCCGCCTGGATCCGACCGACGTAGTGGTCACTACCGTGGTCGAGCACCACGCCAACCTGCTGCCGTGGGGGCGGGTGGCCGAGCGCCGCTATGTGGAGTGCGACACCGACGGCACCTTCACCACCGATGACGTGATCGCCGCCCTTGATGCCGGTCGGACCAAGCCGGCGCTGTTGGCTGTCACCGGTGCGTCCAACGTGTCAGGCTGGCTGCCGCCCATCGACGCCATCATCGCTGCTGCCCACGAGCGAGGGGTGCCGGTACTGGTGGACGCCGCCCAGTTGGCCCCGCACCGTCCCCTCCCGGCCGAGGCCGATTTCCTGGCTCTGTCCGGCCACAAGCTCTACGCCCCCTACGGCAGCGGTGCTCTCATCGGGCCCCGGGCCCTGTTCGAGACCGGGGATCCCTTCCTGGCCGGTGGCGGGGCGGTCGACCTGGTCGGCCTGGACGAAGTCATCTGGACCGCACCCCCCGACCGTGAGGAGGCCGGCTCGCCCAACGTGGTCGGCGCCATCGCCCTCCACGCCGCCATCGATGCCTTGGGAACCATCGGATGGGAGACGATCGAAGAGCACGAGCGTGCGCTGGCCACCCGGCTCCACAGCGGCTTGGCTGCTATCGACGGCGTCCGGCTGCTCGGCCCAGTGGGTGCTGGCCGAACCGACGTCGCTACCCTGCCCGTCGCCCCGTTCACTATCGACGGGATGCACCACGCACTGGTAGCCGCCCGGCTGAGTGCCGAATACGGGATCGCAGTGCGCCACGGCTGCTTCTGCGCCCACCCCTACGTCATCCGCCTCCTCGGCATGGACGCCGCATCTGTCGATGCCTACCGCAGCGAGGTGCTGGCCGGCGACCACCGCAACGTCCCGGGGGCGGTTCGGGCCAGTGCTGGGCTCGGCACCTCCGGTGACGATATCGACGCGCTGCTGGTGGCGGTGGCCGAGTTGGCTGGTGGATCTGCTCCTCCCGTCCCCTACGAGCAAGACCCGGGCACCGGGGACTTCTTTCCGGTGACCGATGAGCCCGGCTGGCGCAATGCGGCCCAGGAGCTCGGTGCCGCCTGCTCGCGAGGATGAGGTGCATCGCCACATTCGAGCAGGCCTACGATCGCACGATGCTGGAGACCGCGGAGCGATGACCCGACCCGTGGAGTCCGGTTCGAACGGGGCAGCGTGCCGGACTCGGCCAATGCGCGCCCTTGTCGTGCTCCCTTTGGTCCTCGGGCTGTGCGCCGTCTCGCTTACCGCATGCAGTACGGAGTCGGTGACCCCGGCCACCTCTCCCGTGGCCTATGTGGCCTTGGGAGCAACTGTGGCCAATCCGGGCAGCACGGTGGCCGTGGTGAACACTGCTACCGCGGCCCAGGGCCGACCGATCACCACCGGCACCCTGCCATCGGGGCTCGCCCTCGTGCCGACGGCCAAGGAACTGCTGGTGGTGGACAAGGCCGACAACGAACTGGTGGTGGTGTCGACCGCGTCGGGCAAGGTGACTCACCGCATCGGCGTCGGACTCGAGCCGGTGGCCGTGGCGGCCACAGCTGACGGCACTCTTGCCTTAGTGGCGAACTTCGGTGACAACACCGTCACACCAGTCCACCTGTCCGACTTCACAACCAGCGCCCCGGTGGCAGTCGGACGCCAGCCGTCGGCCGTGGCCATCACCCCGAACGGCTCCCAAGCGCTAGTGGCCTCTTACCAGGACGGGACCGTCACCCCGATCGCCCTGCCCACGCTCACTGCCGGACCCGCTGTGCCGGTCGGAGGGGAGCCCACGGCCGTGTGGATCTCCTCGGACGGGACAACCGCCCTGGTGGCTGACTTCCAGGCCAACGCCATCACCCCGGTTGTCCTGCCCGCACTCACTTCGGGTCCAGCCATACCCATCGGGGCCAACCCCACCGGGATCGCCGCGGCCGCCGGGGCACCCACCGCCTGGGTCAGTGCCGGCCAAGGAGTCACTCCGCTCACGGTCGCCACCCGCCAGCCCGGCACCGCCATCTCGGTCGGGGCACCGGCCGAGGCCGTGGCTGTCGCACCCAATGGACATGTCTGGGTAGGCACCGCCGATGGGACGTTGGTCGAGGTCGACCCGGCCACGTCCAAGGTCGTCCGCAAGATCACCCTGGCCGGTCTGCCTTCGGCCATCGTCATCGCCCCGGTATCTGGCTGACGCGTCAGGTAGTGGGCGTCGGCTCCCCCGGAGCGCGGGCCCCGACGAACCGGGTGTGGCGGCGGATGGTGAAGCCCATGGCCTCATAGAGGCGGATGGCATCGACGTTGTCGACCCCCGTGTGCAGATACGGGGTCTCTTCCCGGGCCACGATCCCCGCCACCACCACCCGGACGAGCAGTTCGGCCAGCCCTTGGCGACGGTGCTCGGGGTGAGTGGCCACCGCACTCACCTCGGCCCACCCTTCGGGCCGCATGCGCTCACCGGCCATGGCGACGAGTTGGCCGTGGCGACGGATTCCGACGTAGCCGCCGAACTCGTAGGTGCGAGGAGCAAAGGGGCCGGGACGGGTCAGGTCGACCAGCTCCAGGATGTCGTCGGCATCGTCAGCACCCAGCGGAACCACTTCGTCGGACCCCATGGCACGGCCGACCGACTCGACCACCAGGCGCTCGCCCGTCATCTGCACGCCGGTGCCGTCGAACTCCAGGATCCAGCCCGGTGGCGGGGTACCCGTGCACCCCGTGGTGGCCACGACCCCGCCCGGTCCGACCAGTTCGGCCATATCCGCCCACTCGCTCGGCCCGGGCTCGACGGCAAAGGCACCGAATGGCGAGATCTCCGGGTCGAAGCGGGCTGCCGCACCTACGAATTGTCCGAGGCGGCGCTGGTTGCCGGTCAGCGCTGACCAGGCCGGGTTGTCGAGTACGTGCAAGGAAGGGACTTTCGAGATGAGCGATAGTGCGCCATGTGAACCTACTTCGGCCCGGGACCTCAAAACGGAAGGGATGTAGGGCCGGGAACGGCCGCGGCGCACACCGCTCAATGGGCCCATCCAGCCGGTGGCACCGCCAGTAATCTCCATCGTTCTCTCGCGAGTTATCCTGCAGTCCCGGGCCGTTAGCTCATCGGGTAGAGCAGGGGACTTTTAATCCCAAGGTGGAGAGATCGAGACTCTCACGGCCCACCAGTCCAGAGGCGGTTTTCACTTCTCGGAGCTCCCGAAATACCCTTGGTGCCAGCGGATAAACAAGGAAGTGTCGCTGAGCACCCTTCACTTCGGCCTCAAACAAGTACGCCCGCCTGAACCAACTCGCGTCACCACGTGCAGCCCGAGAATGGGGATGTTCGGGCAATTCTCACGGAGCGTGAGATCTCACATTCGCGCTTGCCAGCCAGTCCGGGAGAAGTAGAGTTGTCATTAGCAGTGCTGCGAGCGAAGGGCTAGTGGCAGGCAACTGAAGGGCAGGGCGACAATGAACATGCGTTCAATCAAGACAGCGATGACGGCCTCCGCGGCAACCTTGGGCCTGGTTTGGACGATGGGCGTCGCCGGATCCAGTGTTGCTGGTGCAACGCCTCAAGTTGGTCCTGTGACCCAAGATGGCTATATCTGCACGGTAGTGGGCACCAAAGGCAACGACGTCTTGACCGGTCATGCTGGTGATGTGGTGTGCGGAATGAAGGGCAACGACACGCTCACGGCGATCGGAACTGGAGCGGTCATCCTCATCGGCGGTAAGGGCAACGACACGTTGGACGGATCGACCACCCCCGGGGCCGATGATGTGCTCAACGGAGATGCGGGCACCGACTCCATCGACGGCAGCGTCGGCGGCGACACCATCAGTGGTGGTGCGGGCGGCGACACCATCAACGGAGGTGCGGGCGGCGACACCATCAACGGAGGTACCGGCAACGACGTGATCAATGGTGATTCTGACAACGACGTGATCAATGGTGACCAGGGCAATGACACCCTCAATGGCGATGACGGGAACGACGTCGTCAATGGCGGTACCGGCAACGACACCGAGGACGGTGGCGCTTCGAATGACGCCCTCAATGGCGATCAGGGAAGCGACACGCTCGATGACAGCCAGGGTTCCAATATCTTGGACGGGGGTCAGGGTTCCGATGATGTGACGTGCAGCTCGGGAAGCTTCACCACCCTTGTGGGCGAAGACGACTCGGATAACGAAAATGATTGTGGCGGTTCGAACGTCGAGCACGCAGGACTGTCGTTCCAGGGCACGGTCACGGCGACCGATGGCACGACGACCATGACGGTTGCGGTGACTGATGTCAGCGATGCCGGCCAGGCGTTCCTCGGTTCCTGCCCGAGCCCGATCACGGTCTCGTTGGTCGGCGCCACCATCGAAGGTGACAACGGAGCCAGTGTGGCCACGGGCGACGACGTCGAGTTTACGGCCGACGCTCCATCCAGTGGATGCACGCCGACAGCGAAGTTCGTCCAAACCCAGGGAAGCCAGGGAGACAACGAACAGTAGAGGTGACTCTCGGGCCTCGGGTCCGTTTGAGCAGTCCCCGGGCCCGCAACTCCACACTCGGAGCGGCGGGCCCGGTCGCGTCTCAGGGACGCAGGAACGGCTTCCACACTTGACCAGACAGGGTGTGCCACCTCAGACAAGTTGGGCTAACGATTGCCAAGTGATCAAGAGCCCATGAGGACCCTTCACTTCGGCCTCAAGCCAGAAACGCCCGCAACTGGTTTGCCAGAAGGCCACGGCCCGCCGAAGGTTGAAAAATCAACGGGCGTCCGCAGCCCAACACCAGAGAGCTCGGGATGGACCGTCCGATCCTCGCTCAAGAACCGAAGCGTCTGACGTGCATCTGGCCCAGGTTGGTGCGCGCACGACCCGGACGGCATCCATTCTGCGCTGGCTGCCCAGGGCTCCGATCATCCCGTTAGTGACCTGGATCATCTGTCTGTGGGGCCAACTCAGCCAAGCACACCCAACCCACTCGTAGATGGAAGGATCGTTCCTTTTTTGATTGGTGGCGTGGTCACCGCTGTCCGGCCTAGACGGCGCCATCGAGGAAGTCCGACTCATCGCCGACCAAATGGAGACCACCAGGACGAGTCACCGGAATTTCGAGCAGCATTGCCCGATCCGTCCACGCTCAGCCCTCAGAAGGCCCCGAACTCACGGGAGCATACTTTGGCTATTTCTGTAGTTCCCTTCAACAGGGAACTACATATAGAATGGGAACTATGTCCACGACCGACCAGCTAGGAGACCGAGTCCGCCGAGTCCTCGGCGCCGCCCTTCCCCAGGGTCTGTTCGTGGAAGTCACGCCCCGGCAAAATGTAAACGCCCCGGCTTTCGACATCACCGTCCGGGCCGGTGCCACACAGCACTGTTTCACCGCTGGATGGGCTGGCGAAGGCTGGCCGTCCGACGTGGAGAGGCTCGTACAGCTCGTGCCGGGAGTCGAGGTCGTGATAGCCGCCAACCTGTCCACCGGAGCAAAGCAGTGGCTGCGGCAAGAAGGTCTCGGCTGGGTGGACCAGACAGGGTGTGCGGAGATCAATCGATCGTCCGGTCTGGTGATCGCCCGAGAGTCGACACGGGCCCCTGCACCGATTGCACGCCCCGGTCGTTGGAACCGTTCGATGCTGGCCGTGGCGGAGGCCTCCCTGTCTGGCGTCCTACCCACGGTGGCGAGCATTGAGCAAGCAACCGGGTTGTCTCGCCATGCCACTGCGGTGGCACTGTCCCGCCTCGAGCAACTCGGCCACCTGAATCGACCTGAGGCGCAGCGCGGTCCCACGTCAGGCCGTCACCTCGGGGACACGGATGCCTTCCTCGATGCGTACGCAGCTGCGGCGGCCGAGCATCGCTCAAAGCAACCCGTCCTGTACGTCCACCGGCTCTGGACTGATCCACTCGACACCCTCCGCCAAGAGATCGGCCCAAAGCTCGGGTTCGACAACGCCCGCTGGGCCGTCACAGGTGTTGGTGCTTCCGTGCTGTTGGCGCCCTACCTCAGCGACATCACGACCCTCGAGCTCTACGTGGATGCGGATCTGATGTCCGATACCTCCGAGCTCGCCTCCCGGCTCGGCGGTCGGCTCGTCGACAAGGGGTACCGTATCGAGGTCCGTCAACTACCCACGGCCATCAGCGCTCATGGGCCGTCGATCGATGACATCCCCGTCGCACTGCCAGTCCGGGTCTATGCCGATCTCCTGGCTCGAGGCGGACGGTCCGCCGAGGCAGCACACCACCTACGAGAGAGTCTCGATGTCGGAAGCACCACGTAGCCGCCAAGCACGGGCCATGGCCGAAGCCGCCCTCGTTCGCCTCGTGGCCGCCTACGGGGAGACCCCCGAGTTCGTACTGCTCGGAGGCCTCGTACCGGATCTGCTGTGCACCGGGGCGGCCCACCAGCACGTCGGAACAACGGACGTCGACATCCAGGTCGATCTGGAGATCCAAAGCGGTTCGGAAAATGCAACCCGCCTCGAACGAGCCCTCGAGCAGAGCGGATTCTCACCATCCAGCGAGTACGTCTGGCGGTGGGTGGACGCCATGGGACCTGGGGCGGTGGTAAAGATCGAGTTCCTCGCCGACCTGGAAGACGCCCCCAACGAGGCAACAGTCAACTTCGATGGATGCCAGACGCTGGGAGCGGTGAACCTCAGAGGCACCGGTTTTGCCGCACAGGATTGGCGGCTTCGTTCCTTCACCGCCGAGATCGAGGACCGTTCGGCGACCGTGGAGGTGCGGGTGGCGACGCTTCCGGCCTACTTGCTCGCCAAGATCCACGCCGCCTACGGCCGAGCAGCCATCAAGGACTGGCACGACGTCGCCTATGTCGTGCTCCATAACGACGATGGTGGTCCGGATGTCGCTGGTGAACAGGTGCAAACAGTTTTCGGTCACCACCTGGTGGGCCAGACGAGGACCGCCCTCGGCGAACTGGCGGCAAATTTCGAGCACGTTGGCGCCCAAGGAAGTATCGCCTACGCCCAGACAATGACCGACCTCTACCCTGACCTCGACGCAGACATCCTCGCCAACGACGCGGTTGCAGGTATCGCGGCGTTCCTCGGGAGGCTGCGGATCAAGCCGTAGTCAGGTGTCCACGGTTCACGTCACGACCGGTTGCTACGGCCGGACGTGCCAGGTCCCCAGATATCGAGGGCGCCATCGTCGAGGCCTCATTGGGTCAGTCACACGGTGGACGGGTAGGTCGGGACGATCCACCCCATGGTGGACAGTGCGAGACCCGACGGCCCACTGATCGTGCAGTCCATGACCTCGGCCCCATGCGGTTCGTTACGAGCGAAGCCGGGTCATCGTCGTACGGCGGAACCACCGGGACCAGGTCAGTGGCGCGGCCGGGGGCGCTGGCCGGGGGCCGCGGTCGCCGGATCTTCGGGCCAGTGGTGACGCGGATAGCGCGCAGCCATCTCGCGGCGGACCGCCGACCAGCTCCCGGTCCAGAACCCCGGGAGGTCGCCGGTGATCTGGACCGGCCGTCCGGCTGGCGAGAGCACCTCGACCGTGACCGGAATCCGACCGTCGGCGATCGTCGGGTGCACCGCTGTGCCATAAAGGTCCTGGGCGCGCACCGCTATCCGGGGATGCTCGCCGTCGTACGCGACCGGAGCACTCTTGCCGTTGGCGAGGCGCACTGCGTCCGGCACGAGTCGGTCGAGGTCGGCGACCAAGCCGCCGAGTCGCAAACGGATGACGCCAGCCATATCGACGCGCGCTAGGTCCGCCTTGCCCGTCGCCCGCCAGAGCAGCGGGACGAGCCACTCGTCAACGTCGGAAGCGAGTGCTTCGTCGGTGCACGATGGCCACGCCTCGCCGAACGCGACACGTGCCCACCGGACCCGTGCCTGGAGAACTCGCGCTGCGCTCGACCACCGCAGAGGTGCCAGTCCGGTCGACACCGCGTGGGCGACGAGCACCTCGGTGGTCTCGGGCCCTGCCGGCGCTGCGGTGCGGGCGGCTCCGAGGACGAGCGAGTCGAGGACGCGTTCGGTCGTCGCTCGCAGATCGTCGACTCCGTCGTCCCAGGCAACCCGGACGACGGTGACGATCTCCTCCCCCCCGATCGACTCGATGTCCTCACGGTCGAGCACCGCAGCGAGCCGGATCCGGCCCTCGGTGCGAGTGGCGCGGTCCGCTCCCTCGATCTCGGCAGCCACCAACCACGACGCACCGATCAGTGGGTCGTGCTCGGGAAGTGCCGCCCCCGAGCCGTGGCGCAGCCGGTAGCGGGCGCCACCGCTCGACTGCGCAATCCGGTCGGGGTAGGCGAGTGCGAGTAGAGGTCCAGGATCGGCCGTCAGACTGCTGCCTGTAGGCAACTTGGCCCGTCGGAGTAGTTCGTCGGCACGGCGGCGCACTGTTGCGACGGTCGAGCCGTCGACCTCGAGCGAGCCCGACCCGTCGCCCGTCAGCACGGCGAGTCGTTCCGCGATGTCCACGCTCACAGGGGAGTCCCGCCCGCCCCGCCGGGCGATGTCCCGTTCCGAAAGCATGGCCGCGAGGAGCGCCGCCGCCCGGCGCCCGTCGCCAGGTGCCTCGATCACCATTCGCGCCAGTCTCGGGTGAAGGGGAAGCTCGAGTAACCGATGCCCGAGATCGGTCGGGCGGCCGTTGGCGAGTGCGCCGAGCTCGATCAGTAGGGAGGTGGCGACCGCGAATGCGCCCGGAGGCGGCGGGTCGAGCCACGAGAGCGCGTCGAGGTGCGCACCCCAGACGGCGAGTTCGAGCGCGAGAGGCGCAAGGTCAGCGCCGATGATCTCGGGGTCGGGCCAGGCGCGGCGTCCGAGGTGCTCGGATTCGGACCACAGCCGATAGGCAGTGCCGGGAGCGGTGCGACCAGCGCGACCGGCGCGTTGGTCAGCTGACGCACGCGAGGTCGTGAGCGTCCGCAACCGACTGAGGCCGCTGGCGGGGTCGAACGCTGGCCGTCGAGCCAATCCGCTGTCGATGACGACCGTCACGCCCTCCACGGTCACACTCGACTCCGCGATATCGGTTGCGATGACGACCCGGCGGCGAGCACCCCCACGCAACGCCCGGTCCTGCGCCGCGGCTGGCAACATGCCGTGGAGCGGGAGCACGTCGACGTCACCAAGATCGCGGAGCGAACGGATGGCGGTTCCGATCTCTCCGACCCCGGGGAGGAAGACCAGGACATCCCCGGGGTCGTGCTCGAGCGCATGATGCACCGCCGTGGCCACACTCTGCTCGAGGCGGGCGTTGGGTCGTCGCGGCAAATAGCGCACATCGATCGGGAAGGAGCGTCCCCGACTCGCCGCAACTGGCGCGCCCCCGAGGAGGACCGAGACCGCGCCCGAGTCGAGCGTCGCAGACATGACGAGGACTCGAAGGTCCGGCCGCAATCCGCTACGGGCATCGAGCGTAAGAGCCAAGCCCAGATCCGCTTGGAGGTGGCGCTCGTGGAACTCGTCGAAGATCACGAGCGCGACACCGTCGAGGGCGGGGTCTCGCTGAAGGCGTCGGGTGAGGATGCCGTCGGTGACGACCTCGATCCGGGTTGCCCCCGAGACCCGGCGTTCGTCACGCGTCGAGATACCGACCGTCTCCCCTACACGCTCGCCGAGGAGGGCCGCCATGCGCGTTGCCGCAGCGCGGGCCGCCACCCGACGAGGCTCCAGCAGGAGCATGCGACCGCCATCCATCCAGGGCTCCCCGAGTAGGCGGAGGGGCACGACCGTCGTCTTTCCTGCACCCGGCTCCGCCTGGAGGACCGCAGCGCCGACCTCAGCGAGTGCCACGCGAAGTTCGTCGATGACCTCTTCGATCGGCAGCCCGGTCGCAGCTGGGTGAGGGAGGGCGGCCACACGCCAGGGTACGGCAGCTACGTGTGCACCGATGCAGACCGTCCGACGGGTGAACCGGTAGGCCCATGACTCGAGGGTGTTGCCCCAAACCTGACCAGTGCGTCGTCAGTCCGTGGACGGTAGGGCATTTCAGTCGAGACTTGTGATCCCAAGGTGGTGGCTCGAGACCCACACGGCCCTCCGCACACAAGATGCTGCACTTGTGTAGGGACATGTCGTCTCGCTCAGCAGGGGCTCCACGGCAGCCGCTTCCTGGTCTCAAGTCCCACATCGGCGGACTTTCTAGGAACAGCCAGGTCAGTGCGCGCCCTTCCCAAGCCCCTTGGGCCGACCCCCGGATCGACACATGATCACGGGCGGTACGGTGTCTTCGAGCCGTCGAGACCAGTGGGAGCATGACGCGCGTGATGACCTCGGTCGACAAGGCGAACCTAGAACGAATCGTTGGCCCGGCGACCTTCGCTCGGGGCTGGGCGTACGCACGCACCGGGGCGGTGCGGAATAGTCAATGGACGCTGGATGGAATCCGCCTGGTCGGTGAGGTGCAAGGCAGCGGCATCGGGATGTACAGCGTCGAAGTAGTTGTCACCACATCGCCCACCGGTCTGGTGACCGACATCGATGGCGCCTGCACCTGCCCCGTCGTCTACAACTGCAAGCACGCCGTGGCACTACTTCTCGCAGACAGCAGCGAGCCGGCTACCGCTCCGATGTTGACGCTGGTGCGCAACGATGCCTCCTCCACCGACCCGGCGGCACCCTCGACCGACTGGGAACGCACGCTCCAACCGTTGGTTTCATTGGACGAAGAAGGTCCCACGGGTGGGCTCAGGTCGTCGGCCACAGATCTTGGCCTCCAGTTCGAACTGGTGGTGGCCCCGCCGACCACACCTCGTCGATCCACCCTGCCCACCTCTGGGATCCGACTGCGCCCGGTCATTCGCAATCCCAACAGCCGCAGCTGGGTCCGGACTGGTATCTCGTGGTCGCGCCTCGGCCAGCAGTACTCGTATGGACGTCTTGGGCTTACCTCCGAAGCGCACCTAGCCATCCTCACCGAGTTGCTGGCCCTGAGCCGGCTGTCCAACCCGAAGAGCTACTACGCCCCAACAGAGGATGTCGTCTGGCTCCAGACCATCAACAGCCGTCGCCTGTGGGATCTGTTGCGCGAGGCCGCAGATATTGGGCTGCCACTGCTGCTGAGCGGGCGCCAAGCCGGACCGGTCGACTACCGACCCGAACCAGCACAGATCAGGATCAACGCGGCCCGCGAAGAGGCGGGCATCGTGCTGCGTCCCCAGGTCATCGCCGATGGCAACGAAGTACCGCTCACCTCGGTGCTCTTCATCGGCGAGCCGGCCCACGGCATCGCATGGTGGGGACTTCCCACTGCGTCATCAGGGACCCCGTCCCAGATCTCCCTGGCCGCCCTCGAAACTCCCATCGACGAACGCACTCGTACCTTCCTGGCCACGTCCGCCGTACGCATCCCGCCGAGGGACGAGGAGCGGTTCCTCCGCGATCTCTACCCGGCGCTGCGGCGCAGGATCGTGGTCCGATCGAGCGACGGATCTGTCGACCTTCCCGAACTGCCGGCCGCTCGGCTAGTACTCACGATCCGCCACGGCGAGGGCCACCAACTCGAGCTGGTCTGGGCGCGCAGCGCAGTGGGCGCCACGTGGACCGAGGAGCTGTGGGATGCCCAAAGCTGGATGGGCGACCGTGCCGCCGAAGACCGCATCATCCGCGCCGTGACGGGCATCCTCGGTACCGGATCCGAGCTACTCCAGCCCACCGCGACCGGCGAGCGGCTGGCTCCCAAGGTCACGCTCAGTGGCATCGACGCCGTGCGCTTCGTGGCCGAAACACTCCCCCTGCTCGAAGACATCGCCGAGGTGGACGTCGTCCGGTCCGGTGACCGGCTCGAGTACCGCGAGGCCGTCGAGGCTCCCGTGGTCAACCTCGGCGGGGCCCCGTCGACTTCGACCGACTGGTTCGACCTGACCGTCACTGTGACTGTGGGGGGCGAAGGCGTCCCGTTCGGCGAGCTTTTCGTGGCCCTGGCCGAGGGCCAGTCGCATCTGATCCTGCCGTCGGGGACATACTTTTCCCTCGACCGCGAGGAGCTTCGCCAGCTCGCCACACTCATCGCCGAAGCCCGGATCCTCGACGACCACCCCGGTGAGGGCCTGCGGATCAACCGCTTCCAGGCCAGCCTGTGGGAAGACCTCCAGAGGCTCGGTGTCATCTCGGCCCAAGCCCAGGAGTGGGAGAAGTCGGTACGAGCGCTGACCGAAGCCAGCGATCGGATCGAGCACAAGGTGCCGACCACGCTCCAAGCGACGCTGCGGCCCTACCAGCTCACCGGCTTCAACTGGTTGGCCTATCTCTTCGAGCACAACCTGGGCGGCGTGCTGGCCGACGACATGGGACTCGGCAAGACGATCCAGGCGCTCGCTCTCATGTGCCACACCCGAGAAAAGGGCCTCACTGACGCACCATTCCTGGTGGTGGCACCTACCAGCGTGGTCGGAAACTGGGCCGCAGAGTGTCGCCGGTTCGCACCAGACCTTGTTCCGGTGACCGTCAACGAGACCAAGCGGCGCCGAGGGGCGGCACTAGCCGATGCGGTGGCCGGAGCCGATGTGGTGATCACGTCGTATGCCCTGTTCCGGCTCGAGTACGACGAGTACGCGGCCATCGGGTGGGCCGGGCTCTTCCTGGACGAGGCACAGTTCGCCAAGAACCGGGGATCTCAGGCCTACCGCTATGCGCGGACACTGCCCGCTCCCTTCAAGGTGGCCATGACCGGGACGCCGATCGAAAACAACCTGATGGAGCTGTGGTCGTTGCTGTCGATCGCGGCTCCAGGGCTCTTCCCCAGTCCCGATCGGTTCACCGAGTATTACCGGAACCCGATCGAAAAGAAGGGCGACAGCGAGCGCCTGGCCCAGCTCCGACGTCGGGTCCGTCCGCTGATGCTGCGCCGCACCAAGGACCAGGTCGTCCGCGATCTCCCCGACAAACAAGAGCAGATCCTCGAACTCGATCTGCACCCGAAGCAGAAGAAGCTCTACCAGACATACCTGCAACGGGAGCGCCAGAAGGTGCTCGGCCTGATCGGGGATGTGCAGAAGAACCGCTTTGAGATCTTCCGCTCGCTAACGCTGCTGCGCCAGGCCAGCTTGGACATGTCGTTGGTCGACGCCGAACACGCCAACGTCCCGTCCACCAAGCTCGATGCGCTGATGGAGCTCCTCGAGGACATCGCCGCCGACGGCCACCGAGCCCTGGTGTTCAGCCAGTTCACCCGGTTCCTAACTCTGGCCAAGGGGCGGATCGAGGACGCCGGGATCGAGCACTGCTACCTCGACGGGAGGACCCGCAAGCGCGACCAGGTGATCGACGGCTTCCGCAGTGGCACCGCGCCGGTATTCCTCATCAGCCTCAAAGCCGGTGGGTTCGGCCTCAACCTGACCGAAGCCGACTACTGCATCATCCTCGACCCATGGTGGAACCCGGCCACCGAAGCCCAAGCGGTGGACAGGATCCATCGCATCGGCCAGACCAAGAAGGTCATGGTCTATCGCTTGGTGGCCAAGGACACCATCGAGGAGAAGGTCATGGCGCTCAAGGCCAAGAAGTCGGCGCTCTTCGCCAATGTCATGGACTCCGGAGACTTCGAGTCGGGGGCCATGACCGCCTCGGACATCGCTGAGCTCCTGGGCTGA
>JBAXCY010000048.1:0-15897 GCA_037141235.1 Acidimicrobiales bacterium
GGCCCACCAGCAGGCCCACCAGCAGGCCCTGGGTCAGAACCTTCCGGCCGTGCCGATCCCGACCGGAAGCCGGGCCGGGTCCCAGCCCAGCAGGGCCACGGCCTGAGAGAAGGCAAATCGGTCGGTCATGCCGGCCACGTAGGCCACCGCTAGGTGCATCGCCCCGGGCTCGCCGCCGGTGAGGCCACGGGCATCGGCTTCCACTGAGGGGATCAGGTGCGGGCGGTCGCCGAAGTGCTCGACCAGTGCCTGGAGCACCCCGACCACCGCATCCCCCTGAGCCACCGAGCTCGGGCGTAGGTAGATGTGCTCGTAGTTGCTGGCCCGGAACGCGGCCAGCGCCTCTGCCTCTTGGTCGGACATGCCGATCCGGCCGGTCCGCAGCGTGGTGTCCACCAGCGCGTCGATGAACGTGCCGAGCTGTTGGCCTCGACGGTCGCCACAACGCGCCCGGACGATCTCGGGCAGGATCTCCGGGGTGACGATGCCGCTGCGGACGGCATCCTCGAAGTCGTGACAGACATAGGCGATTCGGTCGGCCCAACTGACCACTTCGCCCTCGGGAGTCGTTGGCGCTGGCCGCGACCAGGAGTGGTTGCGGATGCCGTCCAGGGTCTCTTCGCACAAGTTGAGCGATGCCAGGGAGACGTCAGCGCCCCAGGGCGCATGGTCGAACCCTCCATCCACGTAAGGGGAGAGCGCATCCTCGCTGGCGTGGCCGCCAGGACCGTGTCCGCAGTCGTGCCCCAGGGCGATGGCTTCGGTCAAGGCAGTATTGAGCCGACAGGCCCGGGCGATGCCGACGGCCACCTGGGCCACCTCGAGGGCATGGGTGAGCCGGGTCCGCTGATGGTCGTCAGGGAACACGAAGACTTGGGTCTTGCCCGCCAACCGGCGGAACGACGGGGCGTGCAGGATGCGGTCCCGGTCGCGTTCGAAGCAGGTCCTCCACGGGTCGGGCTCCTCACTTCTGGCCCGGTGTCCGGCGCCGGTCGAGTGGGTGGCTCCCGGGGCGAGCTGGGCGGCCTCGAGCTCTTCGCGTGCGATCCGATCGAACCCGGCTGCCGGGAGCTCGGCACCGGTCGAGGCACTGCTGTCCCGGTGGGCGAAGGTCACCCCGTCGTCCCCATGGCCCGCCATGGTCGAGGCCCACTGGCGGTTCCGCTCGGTTTCGCCCGGTCGAACCGCACCCGACGACGCCCCGTTGTCTGCCTGCTGTGCACCCGGTGCCTGACCGTCCATACCGCCAGTGTGCACCATGGGTGAGACGGCGGGGCGACCATGGCCCACAGGGCTGTATCGTCATGGTCACCGGGTGGTCCCACCGACCACCGGGTTCGAGAGGAGCGTGCCAGGTGGACGTACGTATCGGGATCGTGCAGTCGATGAAGGAGCTCGACGTCGAGTTGCCCGACGATGCTGACCGAGACAAGGTCCTGGCCGACATCGAGGAAGCGCTCGCCGAGGAGGGCAAGATCCTCTGGCTGACCGATCGCAAGGGTCGCCAAGTGGGGATCCCCGTCGGCAAGGTCGCGTATATCGAACTCGATCCGCCTACCTCGGGTCGACCTGTCGGATTCGGGATCTCCTGATCCCAGGTCGTTTCGCTCATGCGTCCGGGGTCTCCGGAGGGGAGCCACAGTGCCCGATGAACAGATGACCCCGCTGCTCGATCGCAAGCTGGTGTTCGTTACCGGCAAGGGCGGCACAGGCAAGACGACGGTTGCCTCTGCATTGGCCCTGTTGGTCGCCTCGCAGGGCAAGAAGGTCCTGGTCTGCGAGATTGACGCCAAGGGCGAGTTGGCCGGCTACTACGAGGCACCTCCCACCGGTTTCAAGGAGAAGGAGGTCCAGCCGGGCCTCTTCGCCATGACCATGGATACCGAGGCATCACTGCGCGAGTACCTGAAGCTCCAGCTCCGCATCCCATTCGTCGGCCGCATCGGCCCGGTGGCCAAAGCGTTCGACTTCCTGGCTACCGCGGCCCCCGGGGTCCGTGAGATCCTGACCGTCGGGAAACTCTGCTTCGAGGTCCGCGATGGCGCCTGGGACATGGTGGTGGTCGACGCGCCGGCCTCGGGTCACATCATCGGTCAGCTGGCCGCTCCTCAGGCCGTCAACGGGCTGGTGAAGGTGGGCCTCATCCGGACGCAGACCGACTGGATGCTCGAGATGCTGTCCGACCCGGCCATCACCGGCCTGCTCGCCGTGTGCACGCCGGAAGAGATGCCGGTGACCGAGACGATCGAGCTGGCCGTCCGGGTGCGCGAAGAGACCACGGTGCAGTTAGCCGCCGTCGTGGTCAACCGCGTCCTGCCCGAGCTCTTCGGGCGCCAGGAGGAGGCGGTCTTCGAGGCGCTCACCGAGCCTGGGCTCCAATCTGAGCTCGATCTCCTGGTCGGGAGCGATGCCAGCCCGGTATTGGAGGCCGCTCGACTGGCCGTCACCATGCGCCGGACCCGGTCCACGCACCTGGAGCGGTTGCGCCAAGGCATCGACCCGACGGTGCCAATGCTCTATCTGCCCTACCTGTTTACCCGGTCCCATGGGCTGCGGACGACCCGGCAGGTGGCCGAGTCCCTGGGCGAGGAGATGGGGTACTGATGGCGGCCCGAGACCCGAAGCGAAAGTCGGTGGACCCGGCGATCCCGAGACCCACCATGGACAGTTTGCTGGCCACCAAGGAGATCGTGGTGGCCTGTGGCCCCGGCGGTGTCGGCAAGACCACTACGGCCGCGGCCTCGGCCCTTATGGCAGCCGTGCACCACGGTTCCAAGGTGCTGGTGCTGACCGTCGACCCGGCCAAGCGGTTGGCCAATGCGTTGGGCTTGGACGGTATCGGCAACACCGAGCACCGGGTGCCGAACTCCGCATTCAAGGCCGCGGGCGTAAAGCCCCGAGGCGAGCTGTGGGCAGCCATGCTGGACACCAAGGAGTCGTGGGACTCGCTGATCAGCCACCATGCGCCGGACGAGCAGACTCGTGATGAGATTCTGGCCAACCCGCTGTATCAGAACATCTCGGGGCGGTTCATCCAGAGCCACGACTACATCGCCATGGAGCGTCTCTACGAGATCCACTCGGCGGCCGAGTACGACCTCATCGTCGTCGACACCCCTCCTACTCGCAATGCCTTGGACTTCCTCGATGCGCCTGAGCGCCTGGCCGACTTCTTTTCGTCGCGGCTGCTCCGGTGGCTGATCGTGCCCTACCGGTCCAAGCTGGTCAATGTGGCCACCAAGCCGTTCTACCAGATCAGCGACCGGATCTTGGGCACAGAGTTCATGTCCGACATCTCCGAATTCTTCATGCTCTTCCAGACCATGTACGACGGGTTCGTGGAGCGTTCCCAGGCCGTTGGACGTCTCTTGTCCGATCGCCGGACCACCTTTGTGGTGGTCTCCACCTTGGAGGCCACGCCGCTGCGGGAGGCGGAGTTCTTTGCCGAGCAACTGACGGCCCGCAATCTCCACCTCGGTGCCATCGTCTTGAACAAGGTCCTGCCTGACTATCTCCAGGGCCGGGCCGGCACCAAGGTGGCCGAGGCGATGAAGGATCGGGCCGAGGACATGGCCGCGGCTCTGGCCCCCGCCGTTGGTGCCGGCGATCCGACCCTCGGTGACCCCGCACAGATCGCTCGGGTGCTGAACGAGGTAGCGGACAGCTATCTCAACTTCCAGGTGGTGGCACTGCGCGAGATGGAGGAGCGAGCCGCGCTGGCCGTCGCCCCCGACGTCTTGGCTACGGTTCCCTTCTTCGACACCGACATCTACGACATCGCCGGGCTCCTCCGCCTCGGCGAGAAGATCTGGGACTGAGGACTCCTCCGGACCGGCGGGCTGCGACTACCGCCATTCCGTCTGGTCTCCGTCCGCAGGCCCTGAAAGGAACGAACACGACCGTGCTGGACTACCACCTTCACCTCTGGCCGCACAGCCAGAGCGATGCCCAGACCACCGTCGAGCAGGTGGCTGCCTACTGCGAGCACGCCGCTGCCCACGGAGTCACCGAGATCGCCGTTACCGAGCACCTGTTCCGGTTCACCCAGGCCAAGGATCGACTCGGCGGATTCTGGGACGACCTTCCCGGTGATCACCTCCGCCCAGGTATGGCTGCCTACTGGGACCACCATGCCCGGGCCGACCTCGACGAGTATGTCGAGGTGGTCGAAGCGGTCAAGGCGGCAGGCCTGCCCGTCGTCCTCGGACTCGAGGTCGACTATTACAAGGACCGTATGGACGACGTGGCCGACTTGCTCGACGGCTATCCCTTCGATGTGCTGCTCGGGTCCGTGCACTGGTTGGGAACCTGGCGGTTCGATGTCTTGAGTGACCCGCTGGTGCTGGCCGAGTGGGATCATCGGGCTATCGACCGCGTCTGGGACGAGTACACCCTGGCCATGGAGGAGCTCGGTGCCTCCGGGGTCTGCGACGTCTTCGCTCATCCTGACCTGATCAAGATCGCTGGACGAGTCCCCGATGTACCCGACGAGTTCTACGACCGCATCACCGAGGCGGCCGTACGATCAGGCATGGCCGCGGAGGTCTCCTCGGCCGGCTGGCGCAAGCCGGTGGGCGAGGAGTATCCGGCCCCTCCGCTCCTTCGTCGATTCGTCGAGCAAGGAGTGCCGCTCACCACCGCCTCGGATGCCCACACACTGCCCGATGTGGCCGATCGAGCGGACGACATGCGCGGCCTGCTGATGGCAGCCGGGGTCGACACCCTCCGAGGGTTCCGGCAGCGCCAGCCCCACGAGATTGCGATATCGCCCGCACCTGAGTTGCCGGTCGAGCCGCACAGGCACGGTGCCTGAACGTGGCAACTCCGGCGGAGCTTGCCTTCGAGCGCACCAACCTCGATGAACTGCAGCTCGCCCACCTCCAGCGCCTGCTCGGGACCTGGGGCATCTTGGCCGACCTCTCGTTCTCCGACCTCGTGCTGATGGCGCCGATGGCTCCGGAACCAGCCGATCCCCGCCAAGGTGGCCTCGAGATGGTGATCCTGGGACAGATGCGACCGTCGAACAGTTCGACCGTGGTCGAACATGACCTGGTCGGACAGACGGTGGACGGTGAGCTATGGCCACTCGTGGTGGAGTCCTTCGGATCGGGTGAGTCGGCGCGAGGGGAGATGATCCTCGAAGCTGGCGGCGAGCCGGTACGGCTGCATTGCATCCCGGTCCGATGCCAGGGAGAGACGGTGGCCGTCCTGGCCCGGATGTCAGCCGGTGCTGGGCGACGACCAGGGCACTTGGAGCGCACCTATCGCGATGTGTCCAACCGCTTCGCCATCATGCTGTCCGAGGGGGCATTCCCGTTCCCAAGTGAGGAGGTCGCCACCGAAGAGGCGCCCCGGGTCGGGGACGGTATCGTCCTCGTGGACGAGGAGGGACGCGTCCGCTATGCCTCTCCCAATGCCACCAACGCTCTGCACCGGATGGGCATGTACTCTCAGATCGAAGGCCGCCGTCTGACCGATCTCGGGATCGAGGAGTCAGCAATCGAATGGGCCCTAGCCTCTGCCCTTCCTGTGGTGGAAGAGGTGGAGCGGCGTCCGGACGTCACCGTACTGCTGCACTGCATCCCGCTGATCCAGGCCACCGAGGTGACCGGCTGCATCGTCCTACTGCGCGACGTCACCGACGTCCGCCGCCTCGACCGCCTTCTCCTCTCCAAGGACGCGGCCATCCGTGAGGTGCACCACCGGGTGAAGAACAACCTCCAGACCATCTCGGCCCTTCTGCGGCTGCAGGCTCGCAGGCTGCCTCCGGGCGGCGGGCGGGTGGCTCTGTTCGAGGCTGAGCGCCGCGTGCGCTCGATCGCCATCGTCCACGAGATCCTGTCGCGTGAGCCGAGCGATCAGGTCCCCTTCGACGAGATCGTGACCTCGTTGATCCGGATGGCCAAGGACTCTGTCGTCTCCAGCCATCTGAACTTCGTGGTGACCGGGGGGCTCGGTGAGGTCCCGGCCGATGTGGCCACCCCGTTGGCGGTGGTCCTGGCCGAACTTGTGCAGAACGCCATCGAACACGCATTCCTCGACTTCGAGGTGGAGGGTGAAGCGGACGGCGGGGTCGATGGGGCCGTCGACGGGACCGATCGAGAGCCGACCGGAACCGTCCAGGTGGACTTGCACGCCGAAGGCGGACTCCTCCGTGTTCAGGTGCTCGATGACGGTTCAGGCTTGCCCGAGGGTTTCGACATTGACGCCACCCAGAGCTTGGGTCTGTCGATCGTGAGGGACCTGGTCCGCAGTCAGCTCGATGGCACGATCGTGATGAACGACCGGAGTGCCGATGGTTCCGGCGCTACCGGGACTCTGGTCATGATCGAACTCCCCTCGAGGGACCCTGTGCCGATCGGGCAGTAAGCAGTAAGCAGCAAGCAGCAGTTAGGGTGCACTCTGCGGTTTGCTGCGGCACCGGCAGCGGGGGAGTGGCTCGAGGGGCCGACCCCAGGGGTCAGCGAGGGGTCAGCGAGTGGTCAGCGGCTCAAGAAGCCTTGCGACGGGCAGCCAGCCACGCCTTGCGCAGTTTGCGCCGCTCCTCTTCGGACGTGGCTCCCCATACTCCGGACTCCTGGTTGGTGGCGAGGGCGAAGTCGAGACAGGTGTCGACCACTTCGCAACTACGACAGACCCGCTTGGCCGACTCGATCTGGTCTACGGCTGGGCCCGTCGAGCCGATGGGGAAGAAGAGGTCGGGTTCGGTACTGCGGCAGGCAGCGAACTGCCGCCAGTCGCCATCGTCCCACTCAACCGTGCGATTCCACATGAGAGCCACGCTGATTCCTCCACTAGGTCAGTTCGATTCACCCGCTTGTGATCTGTTTCACATGGCTCGACGCTGAAGTGTCACCGGCCGTTTAGGGTTCGTTCACTACAGTAACCATCGCGACACCGCTGCGCAAGCAGCTTTTGACCCTGCGACGTGGGATTTGACACAAATCATGCAATCTCGCTTCATGTGACCGAAAGAGTGCGCTGCGTGAGCAAAACAGCTGCCGTCCAAGCCCATAGAGGCAGCCCTGATCGAGCCTCAGGAATCAGGGAGAACACCCTGGAGGCCTACGCGAGGGCCAGGGCGCTGGGTGCGGACGGCGTGGAGCTCGACGTCCGCTTGACGGCAGATGGCGCACTTGCCGTGCATCACGATCCGGTGATCGAGGGAGTAGGGCCGATTCACGAGCTGTCGACCGGCGATCTGCCAGCCCATGTGCCGCTCCTGGCCGATGCCCTCTCGGTCTGCGCCGGCATGGTCGTCAACATCGAGATCAAGAACCTGCCCACGGAACCCGCCTTCGATCCGTCCGACCGATGTGCCGCGGCCGTCGTGGACCTTCTGGCCCACGATGATGCGTTTGTCGGATCGGGAGGGTCCGTGATCGTTACGTCGTTCTGGTCCGGGGCATTGGCCGCAGTGCGCTCGTCCGGGGCGGCACTGCCGATGGGCCTGCTGGTGCTCCCGTCCTTTGACACCGACGCCGCCGTCGCCGATGCGGTAGCCCTCGGATGCTCTGCCATCCACCTACCTGTCCCGTTGGTATCGGCGCTGACCGTGGGAGCCGCCCGAGCGGCCGGACTCGCCGTCGCCGTGTGGACCGTGGCCGACGCCGACACGCTCTCCCGGGTGCTCGAGGCGGGTGTGGACACCGTCATCACCGATGATGTGGCTCTGGCGAGACGGTTGATCGATGGGGTCTGATCGATGCGATCCGGGGCGTCCTGACCTGGGATAGTGCGTCGATTGGTCGAACGGGTCAGTTTTCGTCAAGAATGCCTATCCATGAACGTCGTTGTCTGTGTAAAGCAGATCCCCGACCCCGCCGCTCCGCCGGCGCTGGATCCGGGGACCAAGAACCTTGTCCGTGACGGAAAGCTGATCCTGGACGATTCCGATGCCTACGGCGTCGAGATGGCCCTGCAGCTCGTCGATGCTGCCGGTGGCGGTGAGGTGACCCTGGTCTCGATGGCTCCGAACGGTGAGGTCTCCGGTCTGCGGACCGCCCTGGCCATGGGAGCCGCCAAGGCCATCCTCATCAGCGACCCGGCACTGGCCGGAGCAGATGCGCTCGGGACCGCCAAGGTGTTGGCTGCTGCTATCAAGCGGGCCGAGCCCGACCTGATCCTGGCAGCCACCGAGTCATCGGATGGCTACACCGGGACCACCCCAGTCCAGGTTGCCGAACTGCTGGGCCTACCGTCGGTGACCTTCGCCAAGAAGGTCGAGGTGGTCGGCTCCTCGGTCAAGGTCGAGCGTCAGACCGAAGCCGGGTACGACGAGGTGGAGTGCCCGCTACCGGCCGTCGTCACGGTGACTGCCGGGGTCGTCGAGCCTCGGTATCCCTCGTTCAAGGGGATCATGGCCGCCAAGTCCAAGCCGGTCGACAACTTGACCATTGCTGACCTCGGCCTCGATGCCGGACAGGTCGGACTCGCTGGTTCCCGCCAAGAGATCACCGAAGTCACCCCGGCCGAGTCCAGGGCCGCCGGTGAGATCGTCGTCGACGAGGGCGAAGGTCACCTGCGGGTGATTGAGTTCCTCGAGCAGCTCAAAGTCATCTAGCCCGGGTAACAGGAGAACACGCACATGACTATCGCCAAGATCTGGGTCGTCGCCGAAGTAGTCGACGGAGCGCCCACCACCACATCACTCGAGCTCATCAGCCACGCACGCACGCTGGCCGACACGGTCGAGGCCGTCGTCTGGGGTGACGGGGCAACTGCCGCCGGCACTCTGGGAGAGTACGGAGCTACCACCGTCCACGATGTGGGCGACTTGGGTGGCGCGCTGCCGGGTTCCTCGGTGGCCGCTTCCATAGCCGCCGCAGTCGCTGCGGGCACCGGCCCTGACGCCGTCCTGCTTCCGGCCACCTATGACGGTCGTGACGTAGCCGGTCGCCTCTCGGTCAAGCTGGACCGCCCGGTGCTGACCAATGTCGTCGACCTCACCGAGTCCGACGGTGGACTGGCCAGCCAGCACGCCATCTTCGGTGGTGCCGAGATCCTCACGGCACGCTTCACGGCCGAGGGACCGGGGATCTTTGTGGTCCGGGCCAAGTCGTTTGCCGCAGAGCCATCCGGCGGCGCACCGGCCGCAGTGGCCGCTGCCCCTGCCCCGGACACCGGTGCCTCCAACGGTGCGCGCATCGTGGCTCGCCATGTCGAGGAGCGGACCGGTCCGAAGTTGGATGAGGCCGCAGTGGTCGTGTCTGGAGGACGTGGACTGGGCGAAAAGGAAAACTACGTCCTGATCGAGCAGCTGGCCGGACTCCTGCACGGAGCCGCCGGGGCCAGCCGCGCCATCGTGGATGCCGGATGGGTGCCCTACTCGCACCAGGTCGGCCAGACCGGCAAGACGGTGAAGCCCACCGTGTACTTGGCCTGTGGCATCTCGGGAGCCACCCAGCACATGGTCGGCATGAAGAACTCAAAGAACATCTTGGCCATCAACAAGGACCAGGATGCCCCGATCTTCCAGGTCGCAGATCTGGGCATCGTGGGCGACGTCCATAAGGTGATCCCGAAGCTGATCGAGGCCCTCCAAGCCCGCAGTTGACCTGTGGTTCACCGGCTTCGGCCGGTGGACAGAAACCCCAGATGCATCGATCACGACCCGTGGCTTCGGCTGCGGGTCGTGTTGTTTTCCGCGGCAGGTGGTGGGCGCTTGTGGACATCACCAGGACGGGTGAGGCGACCGGGTAGTGTCCGCTCCAGCGTCACCAGCTGGCGCCCTTCCTGTTCGCCTTCAGCCCGAATGAAGTTCACGTGCTCTTTCCCACCATTGACTTCGCCATCTTCTTCGCCGTGGTCTTCACGGTGCAGTGGCTGCTCGTCCCGTACGCGGGACCGTGGAAGGCGTTCATGGTGGTGGCGAGCTACGTCTTCTACGCCTGGTGGGACTGGCGCTTCATCTTCCTTCTGGCGCTCTCCACCGCCATTGCCTTCCTCGGTGGTCGCCTGATCCACCCGGCCACGGGCGCACGACGAAAGGCGCTGCTGTGGGCCACCCTGGGGTTGTTGCTGGGCCTCCTGGTGTGGTTCAAGTACTACGGATTCGTGGCCCTCAACATCGACAACGTCACCCATGCGCTCGGGCTCGGCCGTCCGTTGCCGCTGATGGCGGTGACCCTGCCCATCGGTATCTCGTTCTTCACCTTCATGGCCATCAGCTACGTGGTCGACATCTACCGGGGCACGCTGCGACCTGCCCGGGGTATCGACATGACGGTCTATCTGGCTTTCTTTCCTCACCTGATCGCCGGCCCCATCGTCCGTGGCACCGAACTCCTTCCGCAGATCCGGGCCATGCGCGACCCGCGAGACGTCCACTACGTGGAAGCGTTCTGGCTCATCGTTGCCGGACTGGCCAAGAAGGTGGTGCTGTCGTCGTACCTGTCGGCCCACGTCGTCGATCCGGTATTCGCCAATCCCCACCAGCACTCTGCCCTCGAGGTGCTTTTTGCCATCTGGGGGTACGCCGTCGAGATCTACGCCGATTTCAGCGGGTACACCGATATCGCCATCGGGCTGGCTTTGCTGATGGGATTTCGGTTCCCGGTCAACTTCCGGCGGCCCTATACGGCGATCGATCTCCAGGACTTCTGGCGGCGCTGGCACATCACCCTCTCGTTCTGGCTCCGTGACTATCTCTACATCCCCCTCGGGGGAAACCACGGGGGTGAGGCACGCGTCTCGCTGAACCTCCTGATCACCATGGTGCTCGGTGGTCTATGGCACGGGGCATCCTGGACGTTCGTGATCTGGGGTGCCTACCACGGCGTAGGCCAGATCATCGGCAGACGCCGCCGAGCAGTCCGGGTGGCCAAGGGACTGCCCGCCGAGCCGGAGGGCCGGACCCGGATCGCCTGGGCTCAGTTCGTAACGTTCCAGGTCGTCTGCTTGGGTTGGTTGTTCTTCCGGGCCGACACCCTTGGCAACGCGTTTGCCATGTTGAGCCGGCTGGTGGTGGGCTGGGGCTCGTCGCCCCTGGTCACCCCCTTGGCCGTGGCTGCCATCGGTGTCGGCATCGCTAGTCAGTACCTGCCGGACAACTGGCTGGCCGTGGTGCAGCGCGGATTTGCCGACCGCCGTCCGGTGATCCAGGGAGGCATACTGGGACTGGTGCTACTCGCCATCACGACACTTGGGCCCCAGGGTGTGGCCCCCTTCATCTACTACCGGTTCTGATCGTGCGCCTCCGCTCCCGTCCCTCGAGCCCCGACCAGTCGGCGGGGCAGGCAGTTCCCTACGACTGGTCTGTCGCCGAAAGCGACACGAGTACGCCGTCGACCGAGCGCCAGCCTCGGGTCGGACCCACGGGCAGCCGCGACCACTCGTTCTGGGAGCGTCTTCCTTTCCCCGGAGTTCCCTGGACCCGGGTGCTGTTCATCGGGGTGGTCTGCTTCGCTCTGTGGTTCTTGCTTGATGCGCCGAGCCTGCAGCGGGCGGCTAAGGCATCCCCGCTGGGCGTGCGCCGCACGGTCTCCTTGGACGTGACCGGCCCGGTGGCAGCACTCAGTCGAACCTCGGGTCTCGACAACGTGGTCCAATGGACCGACCAAGCGTTCGGCCGCACCCCCGGGGGTGGACCCGCGCTCGCCATTCGCACGCATCGAGCGAAGCCCAAGCCATTGCCCGCCACCAGCGGCATACCTACACCAACGACGTTGCCGCTCCTCAACTACCACCCGACTCCGGCGAATCCACTGCGGGTGCTGGTCATCGGAGACTCCGTCGGGCTCGACCTCGGGCAGCCTCTGGTCAATGCACTCGCTTCCTATGGAAACGTGGCCAGCTATCTAGATGGCCATATAGACACTGGGCTCTCCCGGCCCGACTACTTCAACTGGCCGGCCGAACTCAAGGTCGACCTAGCCAACCAGCAGTCGCAGCTAGTGGTGATCATGATGGGGGCCAACGACCCGCAGGGACTGGTGACGGCGGGTGGAAGCCTCCAGTTCGGACAGCCCGGATGGGATGCCGAGTACTCGGCGCGGGTCGCGGCGTTCATCGCGTCAGCCAATGCCGCAGGTGCGCACGTGCTGTGGGTGGGAATGCCCCCCATGCGAGACCCGGGGCTCGATGCCCAGCTGCAGCACCTGGACGGTCTCGTTCGGGCACAGGTCGCGCTGGCGGGAGCCGGGGCGAAGTACCTGTCCTCGGTCCCCTCCCTCGGCGACAAGGATGGCGGATTCGTCGCCTACCTCCCGGACCAGTCCGGGGCGGAGGTGAATATCCGGACCCCTGACGGGATCCACGTGACTCCTGGAGGTGGAGCACGCCTGGGAGCGGCCGTCATCCAATCCATTCAGGGGGATCTGCGCGTCCAACTCGTGCCCGGGGTGGGAGGAACTGGCCGCCGACGCTGACCGCTTGAGCTCAGACGAGGGGCCACGGATAGGGAGGGCGGTCCCCGATCGGTTCCGGGAAGTAGCCGCTAGCGGCGAGGTCTGCCGCTCGCTCGAGCATCGCCTCGGCCTCCTCTTCGGACAGCAGGGCAGCGAGGTCGTCGTCCAGACCGGCGGCTACGAACCGCTGAAGATCGGCAACGAGTGGCTCGGGGACCGCTTCGTCGGCAAAGTCCCAAATCACCGTGCGCAGCTTGCGCTGGGAGTGGAAGCAGAGGCCGTGGTCGATGCCCCACAGCCGACCGTCTGATGCGTACAGCACGTGGCCGCTCTTACGGTCGGCATTGTTGGCCACCACGTCGAAGGCGCAGAAGACCTTGAGCTCGTCTTCGCGACCTCCCTCCTCGAGGAGGGTGAAGTAGTGCTGTTCGTAGTCGGACTCGATGAACAGTTGCAAGGATCCGGGACCGAACGGAGCCTCCTGGCGGGCGACCGTGGGTGGGACCACTCCCCATCCCAGCGCTTCGGACAGGACATACGCGGCTACCTCTCGACGGTAGAGCCCGTCGGGGAAGTCCCACAGGGACTGCTCTCCCTGGTGGGGCTTGTAGACGGCCTGGACCGGTCCACCCCTATCTGGGCCACCGGCTTCTCCTGAGGTGTCGGTGCCCTCGAGGCTCACCAGGAACGTCAAGTTCGAGCTCCACGGGAGCCGGCCTTCGATGGTCAGTTCGCAGGTGGTCAGGAGACGAGCAGCCTCATCGAGGCTCGGCCCAGATCCTGACTGCCAGCCGCTCACACGGCCGGCGGACGGTGGCCGTTCGTCCTGGGGCATTCGTGTCCGGATGGATCGAGTGGTGAGCCGCACAGCGGGCAGGGAGGCCGGCCGGACTCCACCAAGCGGGTGGCCTGAATGGCGAATGCGGCGGCCTGCTCGCGGGTGATCGATACCCGAGCGATGGCGCCTACCTCCCCTTCGGGGGTCAGCTCCTCGATGACCAGGACCACCCGGTCCTCGGCTTCATCGAACGAGACCCCAATGGTGCCGATTGCCCAGGCCGGCTCGGTCGGCTCCTCGAGCGCCTGATCATCGGGCAGGTGACCGGGCCGCTGCTGGTCCTTGATCACCCGGGCCAGGAGTTCGCCCATGGCGCCCACCTGCTGCTTCTCGATCTTTAACGTCAGAAGGGTCACACCTTGGCGACATTGGATCAGAAACAGCCGACTGCCCACGGGGCCCACTGTGCCCACGCACATCCGGTCGGCTGACAGGTCGAAGGCATCGGTCATGTGTTGTCCTTCCTCGCGTGGTCGCCGGCGGCGGACTCCAGAGTCGTCGACGGGTGGCTCGTGGCCCTGCTCATGCGGCTGCTGCTCATGCGGCTGCTGCTCATGCGGCTGCTGCTCATGCGATGGCCAGGGCGGTCAGCGAATCGGTCGAGTTGACGGTGAGCACGAAGGGACCGATCCCGGTGTAGGCCAGGGCCGATACGGAGCACGGGGCAACCGTCAGCCGCTGAAACAGATCGAGCGGTGTGCCGGCAGCTTGAGCCACCACCGCCTTGATCGGATCGGCGTGTGACACCGCCACGATGGTCTCCCCGCGGTGACGCTCTACCAGGCGGGCCAGGGCTGAGGTCATGCGGGCCTGCATTTCGATGAAGGACTCGCCACCGGGAAAGCGAAATCCGCTGGGATTGCGCTGCACGGTGGTCCATTCGGGCTTCTTGGCCAGGTCGGCCAACTTGCCACCGGTCCATTCGCCGAAGTCACATTCGAGTAGGCCTCGTTCGGAACGTACGCGCAGGCCGAGCCGACGAGCGATCGGGCGCGCCGTTTCGGTGGTCCGCTCCAGGGGCGAGGCATAGACGGCCACGGGGCCGCCGTGCTTACCGCTAGTCAGTGCCCCGATCCGATCGGCCACCGCTTCGGCTTGAGCGAGCCCTTCCTCGGATAGGTGGAGGCCGGCAGCTCGGCCGGGCAGGACCTGACCGGTGGTCGGGGTCCGGCCATGACGGACCAGTAGGACCACCGTCGGTCGTTCATAGGGTTGGGGTCGCTTGGCCACGCCCGATTACGGTACTCGGTTCCCGCGGTGCGTCGACCGCTCCGCCCCCGCTCAGGTGGCGGCAGGCATGCGCCGAGGCATCGGCACTGCTGTCTCGGGCCAGCGCTTTCGACTCACCTTGGACAGGCGTTGGAGGAGGGCGATGGCGGCAGGGTCGTCGTCGCCTGGGCGCGTCTCGACCGATCCATCCTCGATCATCCCCTGCAGCAGGTCACGGCCCTTGTCCGTGCGAACGATGGTGAGCGTCCAGTCATTGAACGAGCCGATTCCCCCAGTGGAGATGTCGGCGTGCTCGGCCGCGAAGTCCGGGCATGAAGTGCAGCCCTCACGGGTCCAGGCATGGGCCTCTTTGAGGGGAATCTCGTGGAACTCGCCGTCCTTGGTCCAGACCTGGAAGACACCCTTGATGTTCATCTTGGCAATATCGGCTCGGGCGATGCCGTACTTGGCCTCGAACAGCTCGGGGAAGATGGCATCGTCGAAGGTCTTCGAGCAGAGCAGACCGATCGTCAGGGACAGGCGCCGGGCGATCTTTCCGGCCTTGCGGGCTTGCATCATCGGCGGCGCCGAGGCTTGACAGCCCATGCCGACCAGTGCGATCCGCTCCGCACCCCCGGCGATGGCTTCTGGGTAGGCCAGGGGATTGGCCGAGTAGGTATAGCGAGATCCTGCCGCAGCCAGCACCTGTGCACGGGTGGTCGCCACAGTGGGCTTGGCCTTCCACGTCGATCCGTCACCTTCGAGATCGGACACCAGGGCGGCATCGATGACATCGTGCTCGAGCGCCCAGATGAGCATGGCCGAGACCAGGCCGCCGTCCTGGCCCGCCGTGTGGACCTCGGGGTCGGTGGCCCGGACCAGCAGTACGTCCGAGGAGATACCGGCCACTTCTTCGTCGGTGCGCTCCCGCCCATGCAGGTGGGTGTCGATCTCCGGCTCCCACAGACGGAAGCGCGGGCAGGCCCGGGTGCACATGGTGCAGCCCTTGACCCCATGGGTGCAGCTGTCCGGGCCGCCATCGGCATCGACGTGGAACGGCTTGTACTTGCCACCGGTGTCGTCGTAGGAAAGGACGTCGTAGGGGCACGCCACCACGCACGCCGCACACCCCGTGCACAGGCCGGAGGTGACGACTTCGGTGAGGAGTTCTGTCCAGTGCGGCTTCTCGGGCGGCATGGTGGACACCCTACTGTCCGACTCAGGTGCTGCTGGTGCCCTTCGTCGAGTGGAGTGGCGCGAATTGGCGTGACTTGGCGTGGGGGTGGGTACCCTCGTCGGATGCCCGAGATGATCGAGGTGGAGAGCTACCGGATGCTGGCTGAGCAGACACTCGGCCGGACGATCGAGTCGGTCGACTCACCTGACGACTGGTTCTTGAAGGGCGGTGCCTCGGGGCCGCTGCTCCAGGAGATCCTGGTAGGCAGTCAGTTCGTCGCTGCTCGCAGGATCGGCAAGCTCCTACTGCTCGATGTCGATGTCGAT
>JBAXCY010000049.1:0-15636 GCA_037141235.1 Acidimicrobiales bacterium
TCTACTGCACGTCCGTCTACTGCACGTCCGTCTACTGCACGTCCGTCTACTGCACTGAGGAGTCCCCCATGGCCTACGACATCGCCGGCGACCGGCGTCTCGACCCCCGGATCAAGGCGCTGCTGTCCTTCGTGCCCCAGATGCCATCGAGGGAGTTCGCCGATCGAGACGAAATGCTGGCCGCGGCCAACACACCCGAGGCCCTCGACGGTGTGGAGGAGTTCCGCTCCCTGATGGAAATTTGTGACACCCACGAGGCCGCCCCGGCCACCGGCCTGCGGATCCATACCGAGCATGTGGTGTCTTCCCCGGATGGCAACACCATCAACCTCCAGGTGATCCGGCCCGACAACGACGACGTGGTTCCGTGCGTGTATTACATCCACGGCGGAGGCATGACCAACCTGTCCTGCTACGACGGCATGTACCGGGGGTGGGGGAAGCTCATTGCCGCCAACGGTGTGGCCGTGGTGATGGTCGATTTCCGCAATGCCATTTCGCCGTCGTCAGTGCCCGAGGTGGCTCCCTACCCGGCAGGGCTGAACGACTGCGTGTCCGGGTTCGACTGGACGGTCGAGAACGCTGCCCACCTGGGGATCGACCCCACCCGGGTGATCATCGCCGGTGAGAGTGGCGGGGGGAACCTGACCCTGGCCAGCGGCATGTCGCTCCTGCGGGCCGGACGCATCGCCGAGGTCAAGGGGCTCTACGCCCTGTGCCCCTACATCGCCGGTGAATGGCCCCAGGAACGGCTGCCTTCTTCTACGCAGAACAACGGGATCCTGCTTGACCTGCACTCCAACGCCGGCGCTGTCGCCTATGGCATCGAGGCGTTCGAGGCCGGCGATCCGTTGGCTTGGCCGCTGTTCGCCACCGTCGAAGACGTGACCGGACTGCCACCGGTGGTCATCAACGTCAACGAGTGCGACCCATTGCGCGACGAGGGGATCGAGTTCTACCGACTCCTCCTCGAAGCCGGTGTCACCGCCCGGTGCCGCCAGCAGATGGGGACCATGCACGGTTGTGAGATCTTCACTATCGCCTGTCCCGACGTCAGCCGGGACACCGCACGCGATATCGCTGCGTTCGCTCGCGACTGACCGGGTCGGCCGATTGGTCGGCCCGCGCTCATGTGCTGACCGTTGGGGTCTGTTGGGGTCAGATAGTGCAGCCGACGGCGATCTCGAGCGCCGCGCACACCTGGCGCATTCGGTCATCGCTCAACCGCCCGACGCGTTCGATGAGGAAGCCCACCGAGACGCTTTCGACCGAGTCGAGGTTGATGGCGCAGCGCAGTGGAACGGGATCATCCCCGGGCTCGAGGACGACTTCACTGGCAAGCCCCCGGATCGTCGTCGTACAGGGGCCGATCAGCGTGCGGCGGAGCCGCGGGATCGCCTGATCCCGCGAGAGCACGACCACTGGGCGTCGTCCGGTCGAAGGGAGTTCGCACCACCACACCTCGCCCCGCTCCGGCAGGGGGGTCATGACGACGCTGAACGAAAAGACTCGAGGTCGCCCCAAGCGTCAGCTGTATCGAGTGGCTGGCGGTCATAGGCCCCGTAGGTCTGATCGATCTCCATCGTCCGATGGTTGGCCACAAGCGCAGCGAGGGCCTGATCGAGCAGCACGGAGTCGGGCTGGCTCGCCCTCAGGCCTCGGGCTCGCTCGAGCAGGCCTTCATCGACGGTGGTGCTCACTCGGACTCGTGCCATGGCCGACAGCCTACTGCGTGATGCCATATCCATGCTATATCTATGCCACACAAATGCCACACACTTCCACATGCATGCCCAGTCCCTGCTGCCACATGTATCCCGTGGGTGGTGGTGCCCATCGCTCGCACTTTCGAGGCTCGGCGCGAGCCGCTCGAAGTCAGAGCCGCTCGAAGTCAGTAGTGGCGAAGCTCCACGGTGTTTCCATCGGGGTCGAGGACGTAGAGCGAAGTGCCTACTCCGCGGGCACCAAACCGCTTTCCAGGACCAGCCACCACCTCGAAGCGACCTGAATCAGCCAGCGCCGCCAAATCCATGGCCGCCACCATCAGACACAGATGGTCGGCGTTCACGCCCGTCCGTGGCGTCTCGAGCAGGTCGATGATGGTGCCAGCATCCACTCGGACCGAAGGAAACGGAACGTCGCCCTGGCGCCACTCGTCCACCCGCACTGGCTCGAGTCCCAGGTCGCCACAGTAGAAGCGGAGCGATTGCTCGGCGTTTGCGACGTTGAGGACGACATGGTCCAGTCCGATGACCTCGACGGCTGCTTCCATAGGGGCAATCCTGATCGACGGAGATCCGGAGCGCAATCAGAACGATGGACAGCAAGGGCCGCCCAACCGGGAGCCCGGATCAGTCAGGCGTGTCGGCCGGCTCGTCGCCCGTCGGGCGCACCGAAGCGGCGATAGCGGCCACCATGCCGCCGACCGCCACGTCGTGGGCCACGGTGATGGCGTTGACCATGGCCACCGAGGTCGACGACCCGTGGCTGATGACGCACACTCCGTCCACACCGAGCAGCATGGCCCCACCGGTCGTTTCGGGGTCGAGGGCACTAGCCAGCGGCATCAGGTGCGGCAGGAGTGCGCCTGCGGCCTCTGCGGCCTCGGGGCGGCTGAAGATCTCCCCCAGCGCCGCCATGAGGAACCGGAGGGTGCCCTCCAGGGTCTTGAGCGCCACATTGCCAGTGAAGCCGTCGGTGACGATGACATCGGCCTGGTCATCAAAGAAGTCCCGACCTTCGACGTTGCCGACGAAGTCGAACTCCCCATGGCCCCCTTGAGCCAGAAGGGCGTGAGTCTCCTTGATCAGCGGAGTTCCCTTCGACTTCTCCTCGCCGATGGAAAGCAGGGCCACCCGGGGTCGGGCCACGCCGTAGCGAGCTGTGGAGTAGGCCGCCCCCATCTGAGCGAACTGGAGCAGCATGGGCACACTGGCTTCGGCGTTGGCCCCAGCATCGAGCATCACCGTGGGATACGACTTCTTGAGGTCCGGAATCGGGGTGGCGATGGCGGGCCGGATGACTCCAGGGAGTCGTCCCATACGCAGCAGGGCCGAGGCCATGGTGGCCCCGGTGTTGCCCGCTGACACCATGGCCATGGCTCGGCCGTCGCGCACCGCTTCGGCTGCGCGCACCAGCGAGGAGTCCTTTTTCCGTCGGACGCCGTGGCCGGGGTCGTCGTCCATGCCGATGACCTCGCTGCATTCGATCAGCGGCAGATCACCGGTATCGCCCATACCCCCAGGCAGTCCGACCAGGACCACGCCGATGGCGCCAGCCTCGGCAACCGTCCGCGCGCCCCTAACGATCTCACCAGGTGCCTTGTCGCCGCCCATCGCATCGACCGCCACCGGCAATGCAGCGAACGCTTCACCAGTCGGTCGGGGTGCGCCTCGCGCCACTAGTCGACTTCGATGGCCTGACGGCCTTTGTACCAACCGCAGTTGGGACACACGATGTGGGGCTGCTTGGCGGTGGTGCACTGTGGGCACACCGAGCGCGCCGGAACCTTCAGCACCCAGTTGGATGCCCGACGGCTGCGGCTCTTCGCCTTGGAGGTCTTCTTCTTGGGAACGGCCATAAGAAGTGCATCCTAGGTCAAGTCTGCAGGTCCTCGTCACGGAGGGCGTCGAGCCCAGCCCAACGGGGGTCCGTGGCCGGTGCGCACTCGCACGGTTCGGTGTTCCGGTTGGCCCCACACGTCGGACATAAGCCCAAGCAGTCGTCGGTGCACAGTGGGGCCAGCGGCAGCTCCAAGAGCACGGCATCGCGGGCCAGCGGCTCCAGATCGAGCTCGTCACCGATCAGCGGGTAGGCCTCCTCGTCCCGGTCGGCTCCGCCGACTGGCGCATAGCGCTCACGTACTTCGGCGGCCACGATTCCGTGCACCGGACCGCCACAGCGGCGGCACTCCCCCGACCAGGTGGCACTCACCACGCCGGTGGCGGTGATGCCGCCCGGATACGACGAGAGTGTCAGGTCGAGGACCACCGGCTCATCGTCGGGGACGACGACCGATACCGCCCCAAGTCCGGGGATCAGTCCCTCGCGGTGCTCCACCTTGGTGGTGCCAGCCTGCTTACGCAATGCCGCCACCTGGACGTTGAATGGCCGACGGTTCCTCGGCAGCCAACCGGCGGGTTCGCCTCGGGGTGCACCGTCAGTTGCAGGATCTGCCACGACAGACCTCAGACCAGATCCTGGTCGAAGAAGCCCTCCGACTCGTCCTCAGAGCCGTAGGCCACTTCGCCAGCCAGCGAAGTGTCTCCCTGGTCGCCGATCTCCACAGCGGGGATCGGGTTGACCTGGAGCTTCTCCCGACCGGCCTGCACGGTCTTCATGGTCCGGTCCAGCACGATCTCGAAGCTGGCCAGCTTCTTGTCGGCGTAGTCCTCGGCCTCGAAGCGCAGCCGACGGGCTTCCTCATTGGCATCGTCGAGAATCCGCTGGGCGACATGGTTGGCTTGGCGCACCACTTCGGTGCGCTGGACCATGCGCTCGGTCTGCACGCGTGCTTCTTCCATGATCCCGGCCGCCTTGCGTTCCGTCTCGACCAGGAAGTCCGCCCGCTCCTTCAACAGCCATCGGGCCTGCTTGATTTCCTCGGGGATCCGCTCCAGGGCTCCCTCGAGGAGTTCGACCAACTCCTCGCGCTCGACCCGGACCGACGAAGACAGCGGCATGGGTTTGGCAGTGAGGACCATGTCCATCGCGCTGCGGATGTAGGCCTCGGCATCGGCCTGCTCCACCTCGGCCAGCTCGTCGTCCATGTCGTCAAAGATGTCACTCATCAGCGAACTTCTCCTGGAGTCGCAGTGCGACCAACTTAGGCACGAAGGCGGTGACATCTCCACCAAACCGGGCCACCTCGCGCAGTAGCCGCGAGGCGATAAAGGAGTGGGCCGAACTGGTCGGAATGAACAGGGTCTCCACTCCAGACAGCTGCTTGTTCATCTGCGCCATCTGCAACTCGTTCTCGAAGTCGGAGACCGCCCGTAGGCCCTTGACGATGGCGCTGGCCCCGACCTCGTGGGCCACATTCACCACCAGCGTCGTCATCGACACGATGCGCACGTTAGCTAAGTGGGTGAGGGTCTCCTCGAGCATGTCGCGGCGTTCGTCGTCGTCGAACAGGGCCTCGCTCTTCTGCGGGTTGCGCAGCGCGGCCACGACCACCTCGTCGAACAGACGAGCCGCCCGTTCGATGACCTCGAGATGTCCGTTGTGAACGGGGTCGAACGACCCCGGGATGAGCGCAATCCTCACGATACGCCTTTCTCGGTGGCCCGTTCCGGACGGGCGACCGTCACGATGGTACCCCCATAGCGCTTGGATTTGAGTACTTCCCAACCACCAGGAGCAACGACCGGTGTGCTGGATTCCAACACGACCAGATCAGCCGGCAGCCGCGCCACCAGCGTGTCCCACCCGGCATAGTCGTAGGGAGGGTCGCACAGCACCAGGTCGAAGCGCGAAGCGGTCTGAGTCACCCACCCATCCACGTCGGCGCGAATGATGGCGGCATCCCCCCCGGTCTCGGCGTCACCGAGGCCAACGGCGGAAAGATTGGCCCGGATCCCCTCGACGGACTTGGCGTCCCGCTCGACGAAGGTGACCGAGGTCGCCCCCCGTGACAGGGCCTCGATGCCCATGGCGCCCGTGCCGGCGAACAGGTCGGCGACCAGGAGTCCGTCCACCCCACCCAGGGAGAACAACATGTCGAAGATCGCTTCGCGGACCCGGTCCGATGTGGGCCTGACGTTGGCGCCCACCGGGGCGGTCAGACGTCGGCCGCCATGCTCTCCCCCGATCACGCGCATCGCCACACCCTACCGGTGCCGTCTGCGACGGCCGTACCCGAGGTCACCTGGGCTGACGAAGGGTCCCCTGGGCCTAGGGGGACCAGAACTGCCCGGGACCCCTCAACTCTTGAACAGGAACTCAGCCTCGTCTTCATCAATAAATAGGCGCAGCTCTTCGATCAGGAGTCGGTGATCGGTCAGGTGGGGATCGGCAGCCACTAGGTCCACGGCCAGTCCGCGGGCATCGACCACCAGGTCCCGGTCGGACAGCAGCTTGGCCAACTTCAGGTCGGACCGACCCTTTTGGCGGGCACCGAGGATCGTGCCCTCCCCCCGCAGTTCCAGATCGACATCGGCCAGTACGAAGCCGTCAGTGCTCTCCTCCATTGCCGTAAGACGAGCGGCAGGTTCTGGAGCCTCGGACTCGGACAACAAGAAGCACCAGGCCGGATCGCCGCCTCGGCCCACCCGGCCGCGGAGCTGGTGAAGCTGGGCGATGCCGAACCGATCGGCATCTTCGATGACCATCACCGAGGCCTCAGGCACATCGACGCCCACTTCGATGACCGTGGTGGCCACCAGCACATCGAGCTCACCGGCCCGGAAGGCCTCCATGGCCTGCTCCTTTTCGGCCGGGCGCATCTGGCCGTGCAGCAGGCCGACCCGGAGTCCCTCGAGCTCTTCGGCCCCTAGCCGCTCGGCCTCTTCGGTGGCCGAAGCAGCCTCGATCTTCTCCGACTCCTCCACCAGAGGACACACCACGAAAGCGCGGTGGCCGGACGCCACCTGCTCGCGTACCCGAGCCCATGCGTGTTGGGCCTCGAGCGGAGTGCGGGCCCAGGTGGTGGTCACCGGCTGGCGGCCAGGTGGCAACTCGTCGATGACTGTCATGTCCAGGTCGCCGAAGACCACCATGGCGGCGGTGCGCGGGATGGGCGTGGCCGTCATCACCAACAGGTCGGGGTCACTGCCGGTGCCGTCGTCGCCCCGTCCCTTGTCGCGCAATGCGGCCCTTTGCTCGACGCCGAACCGGTGCTGCTCATCGATCACCACTACACCCAGCGAGTCGAAGGTCACCCGGTCAGTGAGGAGGGCATGGGTGCCCACCAGCAGATCGACCGTGCCGTCGGCCAGACCAGTGTGGATTGCGGTGCGGTCAGCGGCACCGGTTCGGCTGGTGAGCAGCGCCACCGACACTGGACGCCGGCCTTCCAGCGTAGATGCATCGGCGACCTCCAGGCCCTCGACCAGGCGCTTCACCTCGGTCATGTGCTGCTCGGCCAGCACCTCGGTGGGAGCCATCAACGCACCTTGGTGGCCGCCCTCCACCCCGATCAGCATGGCGGCCACGGCCACCACTGTCTTGCCCGATCCCACATCGCCTTGGAGCAGGCGGTGCATGGGCAGGGGGCCACCCAGATCGGACACCAGATCGGCCACGGCGCGGCCCTGGGCGCCAGTGAGAGGAAACGGAAGACGTCCGATGAACTGATCGACCAACGTGGCGCCCCCATCGGCCCTAGTAGTGGTGTGTCGGATCCCGCGGGCGTCTTCGTGCAACCGCTGGCGGCGAAGCACCAAGGCCAACTGGAGGCGGAGGAGTTCGTCGAAGGCCAGCCGGCGCCGAGCCGGCTCTACCTCCGCCATCGACTCTGGGCGGTGGATGCCGCCAAAGGCTGCGGTCCGGTCGAGCACCCGGTACTGGGAGCGAACGTCGACATCGAGCGGGTCGGCGAAGTTGCCGGCTCGGTCGAGGGCCTCGTGGACCAGGCGGCCGATCCGGGCCGAGGTCAGGGCAGCCTTTTCGGTCAGCGGATAGACCGGATAGATGCGGCCGGCCTCCGGCATGCCGTCTTGGCCGTTGTCCCCGGTGATTTCCTCGTCGGCTCCGCGCAGTACTTCGACGGTGGGGCTCACCATCTGAGGCGCATCCCGGAACGAGGTGACCGCTCCGAAGAAGAGTGCGAGGGTTCCCACCCGCAGCTGCTTGGCTCGCCATGTCTGGTTGAAGAACACGACCTTCATGCGGCCGCCCCGATCGGCAATCTCGACCTCGACCCGGGCCGGCGGCCGGCGGCCGCCGCCGCCCCGAGGCGGCGGAGCGGTGACTCGGGTGACCGACGCCAAGACCGAGGCCTTCTCCCCCACCTTCAGCTCGCCGATGGTGACCATCCGCGAGCCGTCGATATAGCGGCGGGGGTAGTGAGTGACGAGGTCGAACACCGTGGTGATCCCGAGCTCACCGAGGTCGGCGGCCACGGCATCGCCGACTCCGCGCAGCACGGTGACCGGTAGCTCGGCCAGCTGGCCGAGGCGACGGCCGCCCATTCCACTGGTCCCAACGGCCCCGTCCGACCCGTCGGACCCGGGCGGCGTAGTGACCCCGGTCATCGGGTGCGGGGCGCCCGGGTGATGGTCACTCGATCGAGAACAGGTACGGGTACAGGGGCTGGCCGCCGTGATGGACCTCGGTCTCCACGACTGGGCGGGTCTCCTTCAGCCACTCGGTGATCCGACGGGTTTCGGCCGCAGACGAGCCTTCCCCTTCGATAATGGTGACCAGATCGTGGGCGTCGGTGACCAGCAGGTCGAGCAGCGCGCACGAGGCTGACGCCAGCGACTCGCCCACCACCTCGATACCGTCGCGGGACAGGCCGAGCCAGTCGCCGGCTCGCACCGGACCAGCATCGGTCTCCGAGTCGCGCACGGCCCGTGTCACCTCGCCGGGGACCACCTTGCGAGCCGTGGCCTCCATGGCGCTGGCGTTGGCCTCGCCACTGGCTTCGGGGTCGTAGGCCAGTAGTGCGGCGAACCCTTCGGCGATGGTCTCCGTCGGGACCACCCACACGCGCTTGGTGCTGAGCTCGTCGACCCGGTTGGCTACCGGTCGGATGTTGCCGTTGTTGGGCAGCACGATCACTTCGTCGGATGCGAGCTCGTCGACAGCTTCCACCAACTCCGCGATCGACGGGTTCATCGACTGCCCGCCGGCGATCAGGCGCTGCACACCGAGGGAACGGAAGATCCGGCCGATGCCGTCCCCACTAGCCACAGCCACCACGGCCGTCACCGGAGTCGGGCCGATCGGTGCCTCGGTCGGTCCCGACTCGAGGTCGCCGGCACCCTCGCGGACCCAGCGCTCCTCTTCGACCTCTTCGAGTAGGTCGGTGACGCGGATCGACCGGGGCCGGCCGGCGTCCAGACTGGCTTCGATGGCCGGTCCGACCTCATCGGTGTGGATGTGGCAGTTCCACAGACCGTCGCCACCCACCACCACGATGGAGTCACCCAGGCCGGCCCAGACCTCCTTGAATGCAGGGATGGTCTCGTCGGCCGCCTCGAGCAAGTACATGACTTCGTAGCGCAGTCCGGCCAGAGCCTCGTCGGCATCGCTGGCCCGACGATGGGGCGTGCCATCACCTGCGCCCAAGCCCACACCGACTTCGGGCAGCTCGGGAGGCGTGGGCATCGCCCGCCCGTCCAGGACCGTGAGCAGCGCGTCGAACAGCAGGACATAGCCGGTTCCTCCGGCATCGACCACCCCGGCTTGGGCCAGCACCGGCAACAAGGTGGGGGTGAGCTCGAGCGTCTCGAACGCTCCGGCTCGGGCCGCCTCGGCCACCTCGACCAAGGAGGCCCCGGCATCAGCGGCGGAGCGCGCCGCTTCGGCTGCGCCTCGCGCCACAGTCAAGATGGTCCCTTCTACCGGCCGCATGACCGCCTCGCGCGCTAACTCGTCAGCCGTGACCAATGCCGCAGCCAGCTCCATCGGGCCCGGTCGGCCGTCGGGAGCATTGAGTCCGTCGGACAGCCCACGCAGCAGCTGCGACAAGATCACCCCGGAGTTCCCCCGAGCTCCCATGAGCGAACCGTGGGCGATGGCCTTGCAGGTCGTGGGCAGGTCCGGGTTGACCAGGCCGTCGAGCTCGGATGCCACCGACTCCAGCGTCAGGGCCATGTTCGTGCCTGTGTCGCCGTCAGGGACGGGGTAGACATTGAGCCGGTTGATGAGCTGCTGATGGCTTCTGAGGCCGTCGCGGAACGTGCCGATCACTCGGCAAAGTTCTGTTGCATCCAGTGCGTCGAGGGCGACCATGGGCAGGATGCTAACCTCTTGCACTTACCCAGAGGTTCTTAGAGGAAGTCGGAGTGTCATGGCAGCGGTGTGTGAGGTCTGCGGCAAAAAGCCGGGGTTCGGAATGAATGTCAGTCACTCCCACCGGAGGACGAAGCGTCGCTGGAATCCGAACATCCAGAAGGTCCGGGCCATCGTCGATGGCGCCCCCAAGCGCGTCAACGCCTGCACCGGTTGCATCCGGGCCGGCAAGATCACCAAGCGTCCCATCCGCAACTACCCGGGCTGAGTCACTGGGGTGCTAAGTCACTGGGGCGCAGAGTCACTGGGGCGCTGCGAGTTGGCTCGCTTTGCCTGCGAACTCGCCACCCCGGAACTCCCTACGAACTCCGTCAGAACTCCGTCAGAACTGATGGCGCCAACCCCCCTCGGGTAGCGGCCCGCCATCGAGCGAGTAGACACCGCCCTCCCCCGTGCACCGGCCGATGGCCATGGGTGCACGCAGGCCGGCTGCCCGAAACGCCTCGACCAGCCCGTCAGGGTCGGGCGTAGTCAGGACTAGTTCGTACTCCTCGCCCCCGGCCAGCGCCTCGTGGCGGGTGGCACCGGCAACCACCACCGAGTCCCCCACTGCGAGGTCGAGCCCGACTCCCGAGGCCTTGGCCACGTGCACCAGGTCGGCCAGGAGTCCGTCCGAGATGTCGATGCATGCGGTAGCACCAGCCCGTCGGGCCACCGAGCCCTCGACCATCCGGGCCACCGGACGCCGGTAGGCCGCAGCCAGCTCGGACGGGAGCACTCCAGAATCTCCCGGATCTCCGCCACGCAGTAACCGCAACCCGGCCGAAGATCCCCCGAGTGGTCCGGTCACGAACAGATGGTCTCCCGCTCGGGCGCCATCACGACGCAGCAAGGCGTGCCCGTCATCAGGCACCGAGCCGACCGCGGTCACCGAGACGACCAGCACCGGTGACGTGGAAAGGTCGCCCCCGACCACCGCACAGCCCATGCAGGCTGCAGCCTCTGCCACCCCAGCCCCCAGTCGCTCGATAGCGAACCCAACCGGGGCCGCCACCGACAGAAGGGCGAACGATACGTCGGCACCCATGGCGCCCAGGTCGGAGACCGTCACCATCAGCGCCTTCCACCCGATGTCCTCGGGGGTGCAGAGCGCGGCATCGACGTGGACCCCATCGACCACTAAGTCGGTAGCGAGCACCACCCGGCCAGGGTGGGGCAGGGTCACAGCGGCGGCGTCGTCGCCGATCCAAAGATCACCGGGGCGAATCGAGGGGCCTCGGGCCGATTCGAAGCCCTCCCGGAGGCGTTCGATCAGGGCGAACTCGTCAGCGCGTCCGCCCGGTTCTGGCGATTCCTCCGAATTGGGTGTTTGCACCTGACTTGCCTAGCATTGTCCTCAGTCCAATCCCACTACTATTAGCGAGCCGTACCGAGAGCTACCACGATGCACCACTGCAGCGTGGACGACGACCCGATGGGTCGCCGGTCAACCGAGGAGGAACAACACACCCCATGCCCCCCACCGAGCACAAGAAGTTGATCGCATGGGTCGACGAGGTCGCCGCCCTCACGCAGCCCGCCGAAGTGGTCTGGTGTGACGGATCCGCCGAGGAGTACGACCGGCTGTGTCAGCTCTTGGTCGACAACGGCACGTTCACCAAGTTGTCCGAGGCCAAGCGCCCCAACAGCTACTGGGCTCACTCCGACCCGGGTGATGTTGCCCGGGTCGAGGACAGGACGTACATCTGTTCGACGGACGAGGCTGATGCCGGCCCGACCAACAACTGGCGCGATCCGTCCGAGATGCGCGGTGTGCTGACTGGTCTGTTCGAGGGATCCATGAAGGGTCGGACCATGTACGTGGTCCCCTTCTCCATGGGTCCGCTCGGCTCGTCCATCGCTCACATCGGCGTGGAGATCACCGACTCGGCCTACGTGGCCGTGTCGATGCGGATCATGACCCGTATGGGCCGTGGCGCACTCGAGGTGCTCGGCACCGACGGCGAGTTCGTCCCGTGCCTGCACTCGGTGGGCGCCCCCCTGGACGCCGGCGAGTCCGACGTGCCATGGCCGTGCGACGCTGACAACAAGTACATCGTGCACTTCCCCGAGACTCGGGAGATCTGGTCGTACGGCTCGGGATACGGCGGCAATGCCCTCCTGGGCAAGAAGTGCTTCGCCCTACGCATCGCATCGGTGATGGCCCGGGACGACAACTGGCTGGCCGAGCACATGCTCATCTTGAAGCTGACCTCGCCCGCCGGTGAGACCCGCTACGTCACCGGCGCCTTCCCGTCGGCCTGCGGCAAGACCAACCTGGCCATGCTCATCCCGTCCCTACCCGGCTGGAAGGTCGAGACGGTGGGCGACGACATCTGCTGGATGAAGTTCGGCCCAGACGGCCGTCTGTACGCCATCAATCCCGAGGCCGGCTTCTTCGGGGTGGCTCCTGGCACCAACGACCACACCAACCCGAACGCCATGCTGACCATGGACGCCAACTCGATCTTCACCAACACCGCCCTCACTGATGACGGCGACGTGTGGTGGGAGTCGATGTCGGAGGAGGCACCGGCCCACCTGACGTCGTGGAAAGGCGAGGACTGGACCCCCGAGTCCGGCACCCCGGCGGCCCACCCCAACGCTCGGTTCACCGTGCCGGCGTCCCAGGACCCGGCCATCGCCTCGGAATGGGAAGACCCGGCCGGTGTGCCGATCGACGCCATCTTGTTCGGTGGCCGCCGGGCTTCGGTGGTGCCGTTGGTGTTTCAGTCCCGAGACTGGCAGCACGGCGTGTTCCTGGGCTCCATCATGGCCTCTGAGACGACGGCGGCTGCCGCCGGTGCCGTCGGCAACCTGCGCCGTGACCCGTTCGCCATGCTGCCCTTCTGCGGATACAACATGGCTGACTACTTCGCCCACTGGTTGGAGATCGGTTCCGGAGCAGACCAGGACAAGCTTCCGAAGATCTTCTACGTCAACTGGTTCCGCAAGGACGACGAAGGCAAATGGCTGTGGCCGGGATACGGCGACAACTCCCGTGTCCTCGAGTGGGTGTTCAACCGGGTGAGCGGCAACGGCGACGCCACCGAGACCCCCATTGGGTACATCCCCACCAAGGGTGCCATCAACATCGATGGCCTCGGCGTGTCGGATGCCGACATGGAGACCCTGCTCAGCGTCAACGCCGACGAGTGGCGGGCCGAAGTGCCCTCCATCCGCGAGCACTTCGCTACCTTCGGCGACAAGCTCCCGGCTGCTCTCAACGCCGAGGTCGACAAGTTGGAGCAGCAGCTCGGCTGAGTCGGCTGGGTTTCCCCAGGGGAGCCCCTGCAGTCAGTAAAAGTCTTTCGTGCGAAGGGGTCCCGGTGGGGCCCCTTCGACGCGTCTCGCACTGTCAAGGTCTGGCCCCGTGGTGGCGCAAGGGCGAGTCCTCGGGTAGCGCAAGCGACACATCCCCGGCGTCAGGAATCCTCGGCGTCAGGAATCCTCGGCGTTCCTTGCCCGCAACGCCGCTCCCCGCTCAGCCAGTGACGCGAATTCATCAGATTCAGTGATCTCGGCCACTGCGCTCTTTCGCCTGACAAGGTCTATCTCTACTTTGAGTCTCGACACTTCGGCGCGTGCCACAGCAAGCGATTCCCGTTGCTCGGCAATTAGCGCCTGAGAGCGCTTCATGGCCTGTTCCGCTTCCCAGCGTTCAGTCACGTCGGTGATGGCGCCCTGCCAGTGCGTCACCGCTCCGGTTTCGTCTCGAATCGCCGATGTGCGATCCAGAACGTGGTGCACGCTGCCGTCTGCAGCGATCAACCGGTACTCGCTCTCGAGCACATCCTGCCCCTGTCCCACCATCAACTCGACCCCTTCGAGTACCTGAGCACGATCTTCCTGGTGGATGAAGTCGGGGAACCGGAAGCGACCCTCTTTGCAGTCCTCGACTGTGAAGCCGAACCGGATGACATTTGCCGAGGTGTAGACCCGCGGCGCACCGTCAACGGCCAGCGCCAGATACATGATCGTCGAACTCTCCTCGACGATGACGTTCAGATAGCCCAGCTCGGCCTCCACCCGCCTCATGTCGGTGATGTTCGTGCTGACGCTGCTGACCCCGATCACGGATCCTGCGGCATCAACGATCGGAGTCTTGATAGTCCGGTAGACAAGTTCCCCACCTCCGGTTCTGTCGTTCTTGCGATCTTCTCGCTCGATGGTCTGGGCGGTGTCCATCACTCGCGCATCGACAGCGGTTCGTTCATCGGATGCAGTACCGGGCAGAATCGCACCGTCGCCTCGGCCGATGATTTCCTCGAGGGGAACTCCGAGATGGTCCGTGTACCCCCGGCTGGCAAAAACGTACAGCCCTTGGCGATCCTTCAGATAGATGAAGGATCCAAGAGCCTCGAGGGCGGCACGCTGACCCAGCTCTTTGATCAATGCGTGAGTAGGAGGGATCATGGAATCCACCTTTGGGGAGGAACGGGCTAGGGCAACGGCTCTTCAGAAATCAGCGGATTCCCAGATCACCCAGATGTAGCGGACACGACAGGCTGCACCGAAGCAGACCCTATGTCACCTTGTTTGCAGACGCAGGAAGCGACGAGGAGCACCGCGACTCGCCCCGTCCTTCGAGCTCATGGGAGGCACCCGCCACAGCCACTCCACCCGCTACTGCGCGAATTGATCACCTACCTCCGGATCCAGCATGCGCTCGCCGCGGTCACCGGGGCCCACCAGGCCCTGACTCACACGGCCTCAGGCGGGGCCAGGAGCCCCGGACCGTCCCGAGGCGCCATGCAGGGCGCTCATGTACGACAGGGCCCCGACCATGGCCACAATGGCCAGGACCAGGTTGCCGGCCGGGATCGACAGCGACAGCACCACACCCACCAGCGACCCGAGTACCCACACCAACTGCAGCCTCGTTTCGAACCGAGCAAAGGCCCGTCCCTGGTCCGACTCTCGGACGTGGCGCTGCACCAGGGCATCGAACGATGGTTTGGCTACTGCGCCAGCAGCCCCCACGGCCATGGCCACCAACGCCTGGAGTGCCTGGCTGTGGACCAGCCAGCCCAACAGTCCAGCTGCCGATACCAGCCACAGGGCAGCCGTCAGCATCTGCTGCTCGGTCAGCACCCGACGGAGCCGGCCGACCAAGAGCACCCCGATGACCGCCCCGATGGTCAGCGCGCCCACCAGCAGCCCGAACCACCAGGTGGCCGCGCCCTGGCGTCGGAGCCCGAAGGCGAATAGGAACGTGAGGAAGCCCAGCAGGCCCTTGAGTACCGACATGGGCGTAAGGGCCAGGATCACCTGGGTGCCGGCGATGGGCCGATAGATGGCGATGTCGCGCTCCTCGTCGAGTTGCCACTCGTCGGCGTCCGACACGGGCGCCAAAGCCATCGACGGCGCTGCCATGCCCGGTACCGAACCGGGTGCGGACCCCCTGCGGCGGCGTGCCTCTCTCGACGGTCGGGGGACAGGGAGCCGTGAGCCGGCCACCACGGCGGCCGAAAATACGGCGGCACACGACCACAGCACGGCCGGGGCCCCGGCCAGCTTCAGGATGATCACGGCAGGGATGGCGAAGGCGAACCCCGACAGCGAGGCCAGCAGGCCCAGGCGGGCGTTGAGGGTGGCCAGGTCCGGCTCCACCTCGTCCTCGCCCGTAACTGGGTCGTTCACGTGGACCGTCGGCGGCATGCCGTAGGGAGGGGTGTCGTAGGGAGGGGTGTCGTAGGG
>JBAXCY010000050.1:0-15495 GCA_037141235.1 Acidimicrobiales bacterium
TCCGGGTCGGGCTCTGACTCCGGGTCGGGCTCGGGATCGGGACCGAAGGAGTCGTCGGGTTCCTCTGGTTCATCGGATGCAGCCAAGCCCGCCAAGACTCCGGCACCTTCATCACCGGCCAAGAGCAGCGGATCCGGTAGCTCCTCCACCTGATCGCACCGTCCATGGTCCACCGAATGCCTCGACATCTGGTGGCGCGTCTGGTGTTGCGTCTGGTGTTGCGTAAACCGAAACCCAACCGATGAAACCAGTCCAGGTCGGATGGCCACGGTAGCCATATCGAGGCACTGTCGACGTGGCGTACAAGAGGAAATATGTGCTGCGATTTGGCACATTGGTCCTGTACAGTTGGGACGATGGACGTAGCGGACCTAGACAGACTCCTCCTCAAGTTGGCAGAACTCGATGGTTCCGATCTCCACGTCAAGGCAGGCGCACGCCCCCGCCTACGGGTAGCCGGAGCGCTTCGCACACTCGACGACGAAGAGGCGTTCACCGCTCCGGAAACCATGCAGATCGCCGAGGCGATGATGACTGAGTCCGTGCTCGCCACGTTCCGCGAACGTCGCGAAGCCGACTTCGCATATAGCGTGCCTGGCACCGGCCGCTTCCGGGTGAACGCCTACTACCAGCGTTCATCGGCCGCCCTGGCCATTCGCCGGGTGCGCGCCACCCCTGCCACCGCAAAAGAGCTCGGACTCCCCGAGGTCGTTACGAAGTTGGCCGGGGAGATGCGGGGCTTGGTGCTCGTGACTGGGCCGACCGGGTCGGGCAAGACCACGACACTGGCCGCCATGATCGACCACATCAACCACCTGCGCTCGTGTCACATCGTGACCATCGAAGATCCGGTCGAAGTCCTGCACAAGGATGACCTGGCGGCTATCGACCAGCGCGAAGTCGGCTTCGACACGGACTCGTTCTCCTCCGCTATGCGGGTAGTGCTCCGCCAAGACCCGGACGTCATTTTGGTCGGTGAGATGCGCGACCAGGAGACAGTGGCCGCCGCCCTAGGAGCGGCAGAAACAGGGCACCTGGTCTTCTCCACCCTGCACACGATCAACGCCACTGAGACGATCAACCGCATCGTCGACTTCTTTCCACCGCACCAGCAGTCGCAGATCAGACTCAGCCTGGCCGGGTCCCTCAAAGGGATCGTCTGCCAGCGGCTGATCCCTACCGTCGAAGGTGACGGCCGGGTCCCGGCACTCGAAGTCCTAGTCGTCAACGGCCGTATCCAGCAGTCGATCATCGATCCCCTCTTGACCAGCGACATCGAGTCGATCGTCGCCGACGGGGACTACTACGGCATGGTGACCTTCGATCAGTCCCTCGCGGAGCTGCTCTCGTCGGGCCAGATCACCCTGGCCGAGGCCATGTCCACGGCATCCAACCCCCACGACCTGAAGGTGATGCTCGAGCGGAAGGGGATCCTCCAAACCGGGAACCTCGCCGCACAGTTCACATGACCGAATCACAGATACAGGTCAGACGCTCAAGGTGATGCCTCTCTCTTCCGATAGTTCAACTGTGGCCCACCCGGCCATGAGAAGCACTGAAACGCCACCAAAGACCGGAGAACGGCAATGCGGAACGTGACCATGCCATCGGCGGACGGTGTGCGAACTGCGCCCTCTGCGCCCCCTGCTCGCTCCGTGGCCGCCTCGGCGGATCACGTCGCATCTGGACCTGCCTCTCTCACCCTGACTACGACGGGAGCCCCCACATGGCACGCATGACGGTCGGCCTCGATATCGGCACCAGCGCAGTACGCGCGGCCGAAATCGATATCTCCAAGCCCATGCCAGTCCTCATGACCTACGGCCAGGTCGGTCTGCCGCCCGGCTCGCTGGTCGACGGCGAAATACGCGATACCTCGGCAGTGGCCGAGGCCATCGAAAAGCTGTGGAAGAACGGGCAGTTCAGCGGAACCTCGGTCATTGTCGGGATCGCTGGCCTTCGTGCCATCACCCGTGAGATCGACCTCCCCTACGTTCCTGACGACGAGGTCGACAGCGCCGTCAGGTTCCAGTCCGAGGAAGTCATCCCCTTCCCGCCGGACAAGACGATCCTCTCGTCCCAAGTGCTGGCCGACTACACCAATGAGGAAGGCGCAAAGATGCGCCGGGTCTTGGTCGCCGCCGCCCACGTCGACTTGGTCAACGGGGTGATCGAGGCCGTCGAGCGGGCCGGACTGACGGTAGAAGGCGTAGACCTCGTCTCCTCGGCACTGGTGCGGTCCATCGGTGCGAGCAAGGGCTCTGACCAGCCCGAAGCCATCGTCTCCATTGGTGCCGGGCTGACCGTGGTCGCCGTGCACCAATCTGGACGGCCGCAGTTCGTCCGCACCATTGGATCCGGTGGCAATGCCACCACGGCGGCCATCTCGTCCGCCCTCGACATTCCGATCGTCGACGCCGAAACCATCAAGTTCAAGTTCGGCGAAGACTCCTCCCAGATCCAGGCCGCCGAACGGATCGCCCAGCCCAGCATGCTGGAGCTGGTCGATGAGATCCGCAACTCGCTCCAGTACTTCGCCTCACTCCCCGGTCGACTGCCGGTGCACCGGGTGCTCGTCACCGGTGGCGGGTCCGAGCTCAGTGGACTGATCGCCATGATCGAGGAGCAAGTGCAGATCCCTGTGCACACCGGTTCGCCACTCGTCAGCCTGGACCTCACCAAGCTCGACATCACCCCCGAGCAGGCTGGCGAAGTAGCCCCTGTGCTGGCCACCCCGATCGGCCTGGCGTTGTCGGAGCCCGACAAGGCAGTCAAGAAGTTCAACCTGCTCCCACCTGAAGTTGCACAGAAGGCCAAGCTGAAGCGGATCCAGGAACGGACCCTGATCGGCTCCATCGTGGTGATCGCCCTCCTGGTTCTCTTCGGCGGTTGGAAGTTCCTCCAGGTCCACAACGCCCAGAGCGACGTCAACGATCTCCAGGCCAACATCGCCACACTCAATGCCCAGGTGCCGAAGTACGACCTGGTGGTGGCGGCCAACAACGCCTACACCAAGGGTCTGGCCCGAAGGGCATCAGTGCTCAATACTGCCGTGGACTGGCCGCTGGTACTGAACAGCCTGATCAGCATCACGCCGGCCAAGGCAGAGGTGCAGACCTTCGACGGATCGCAGCTCACCGCAGTGGCCGGTTCGACAACAGCACCTGCGCCCGGCGCCAAGTCCGATACCAAGTCGGCTGCCATCGGAACCATCAACATGCAAGTGACTGGTCCGGGTCCGAGCCTGTCCATTTCGGCTGCGTGGATCAACGCGGTATCGAAGTCTCAGTACTTCGCCAATCCGTTGCAGGGAGCGACCACGGTCAACCCCGACTCTTCCATCTCGTTCCCCTTCAACGTGTCGATCACACCGAACGCCGGTCTCATCAAGAATGCGAGCCTGAAATGAACACGATCCGCGAGTACCGCATGCCGTTGCTTATCGCTGGTGGAGCTCTCGTGGTGGCCATCCTGCTCTGGGTGGTGCTGATCTCCCCGCAGAATGCCAAGGTGGCCAGCCTCAAGGTCGAGACTGAGCAGCTGCAGGTCCAGGAATCGACGTTGCAGGCCCGGCTTACCGCGCTGCAGTCCGAGGGACAGAAGCTCTCGTCGAACTGCACCGACCTCGAGAAGATCACCACGGAGATCCCGTCGGTCCAGAGCCCGACCGACCTCGATGCCGAGGAGTCGAGTTTCGAGGTCCAGTTCAACGACCTAGCCGCTTCATCGGGGGTCAGCCTGGCCCAGTTCAGCGGCTTCGCCCCATCTGCTGCCTCAGCCGCCCGTCCCACCGCCGGGGTACCGGCCACTGCTGGAGTACCGGCCACTGCTGGAGTAACGGCCGTTCCCACCACGTTGACCGTCCAGGGGAACTACGGACAGATCACTGCCTTCGTCAACGGCCTCGACGGCTTCCCCCGGTTGTTCGTAATCCAGAAGTTCGTCCTGGCCTTCGGGGCGGCGTCCACGTCAGCATCAGGCGGTGCGGTGTCGAGCAGCGCAACTGGCGCAGCTAGTGCTACCCAGCCACCTCTGTGGATCGGCGGCCAGCAGACGTCGCCGTCCAACGGCCCTTACAACCTGCAGATCACCGGCTCGATCTACTACACCTCGGAGCCGAATGCCCTAGCCACATGCAGCAAGGCCAAGGCGGCCGAGGCCACCAACAAGTAGTCGCAGGCCGCGCTGCAGCTTGGGCTGCTGCGCGGGTCAAACGCCGCTGATCTGCATATCGCCAATGGCCAGTGTCTGGCCGGCGGCGATACCGGGGAGCCACTCGACGTCGGCTCCCACCGCCACCAAGGACAGCAGCATGCGCTGCAGGGTGGAGGCCACGGTGATCTCACGGACCGGCTCGGCCAACTTGCCGTCGCGGATCATGAGGCCTTCTGCCCCCACGGAGAAGTCGCCGCTGATCGGGTTCACCCCGGAGTGGACGCCGGTCATCGACTGGACGAAGAGCCCCTCTCCGACTGCGGCCAGCACCCCGTCCTCGTCGTAGCCCTCGGGTCCAGGGGCCAGGGTCAGCGCACGACACCCGGGTCCCGGGGTTCCGGCATAGCCACCGCGCACGGCAGATCCGGTGGAGGCCACACCCGACCTCGAGCCGGACACGGTGTCGTACAGGAATCCACGGAGGACACCACCCTCAATGAGGGCGTTGCGCCTACAGGCCAGACCCTCGGAGTCGTAGGCCGCCGCACCATAGGCACGGGGGTCGGTCGGGTCGTCGACCAAAGTAAGCCCCGGGTGGCCGACCTGCTCACCCACCCGTCCAGCAAAGATCGAGCGTCCTTTGGCCACTGCCTCACCGGACAGGGCCGACGAGACGATCGACAGGAGCGTCGTGGCCATCCTCCGGTCGAAGACAATGGTGGAGCGGCCCGAAGGACCCTTGACGGCCCCGAGCAGGCGCACAGCACGACTGACGGCATCAGTGGTGGCTCGCTCCGGATCGAGCCCGTCGAAGCCTCGGCCGACACTGAAGCCACCCCCGGTCTGGCTGGCATCGCCCTCGCCAGCGATCACACCGACCGACAGGTAGCCCGATGTCTTTCGGGTGGACGAGCGGATCCCGGTAGTCGACACCAGGGCGGACTCGGCCGCCACATCGCCGTAGTCGGCCGAGCTGACCTGGCGGATCCTGGGATCCGCCCCGCGGGCCTGGGCCTCGAGAGCGAGCGCCAACTCGATCTTTCTCGTGGTCGGCACCGACTCCAAGAGGTCGTCCCACAGGTCGATCGGCACCGCAGCCACACCGTCGGGAACGGCCAGCTGCACATGCTCATCCGCCGTGGCGAATATGGCGTTGTCCCTGGCCTCTGCCAGTGTCTCGCCCAGGACCGACTCGTCGAGCGAACCGGCCCAGGCAAAGCCCAACCGGTGGTCGACGATGACCCGGATGCCGATGCCCGCCGAGGTCGCCGAGGTGAGCGACTCCACTTCGCCCTCGTAGGCCCGGACCTCGGTCTCGGTGCCCCGGGCTACGTAGACCTCCATCTCCTCACCCGATCGGGCCCAGCCCGCCACCCGCTCAGCCAGAGCCACTAGTGCTTCAGGGTCGCCCGCTGACACTCGACCGGCAGTGTTGGTCTCTTCTGTCGTGGTGCTCACTCTGCTGTCCCGCCGATGGTTACGCCGGAAAGGCGCATGGTGGCCTGGCCGCAGCCGACCGGCACGCTCTGTCCATCCTTGCCGCAGGTGCCCGGCGTCATCGAGAAGTCCGTGGCCACGGCATCAATGCGCTGGAGGATCTCGGGGCCGTTACCGATCAGGTTGGCGTCGCGCAGTGGTTCGGTGATGACGCCGTCCTCGATCAGGTAGGCCATGGTAGTGCCGAACACGAAGTCTCCGGTGGTGGTGTTCACCTGGCCGCCGCCGAGCTTGGCCACATAGACGCCCCGCTGGGTCTGAGCGACGATCTCGTCAGCATCGTCGGTCCCGGGCAGCAGAAACGTGTTGGTCATCCGCACCATGGGAAGGTCCCGGTAGGACTGGCGGCGGCCGTTGCCCGAGGACAGGCGGCCCTCCTTACGGGCCCGCAGGTAGTCCCACAGGTAGTCGGTCAGGATGCCGTCTTGGATGAGCACGTTCCGCTGAGCCGGCCGGCCTTCGTCATCGACGCCGAACGTGCCCCACTCCGACCCGATGGTGCCATCGTCGACCAAGGTAACCAGGGTGCTGGCCACCTGTTGGCCTACCTTGCCGGTATAGACCGAGGCGTTCTTGACAATGTGATCGGCCTCGAGTCCGTGCCCGCACGCCTCGTGGAACAAGATGCCGCCGCTCCCGCCGGCCAGCACCACGGGGAGTTCGCCGGAAGGGGCCGGCCGGGCTGCCAACTTGGCCAACGCCTGGGCGGCGGCGGTACGGGCTAGTTCCTCTACGGATACTTCGTCGAAGAGCTCGAAGCCGAGCGTGCGAGCGGCCGTTTCGTATCCGGTCTGCATGCCGGTATCGCCTAGGGCCACGCACGATACCGAGAACCTGGTTCGGGCGGCCTCGTCGCCGGCCAGCAGTCCCTCCGAGTTGGCGATCAGTACCCGCCTCGTCGAGGTGCCGAACCCGGCCTGGACCTGAGAGATGCCAGCACCCGAAGCCCGGGCGGCCTCATCAGCCCGCTGCAGTAGCTCCAGCGCATCGGCCTTGGATCCGGTGGTGGGCGTGGCGCGCCCTTCCATCGACGATGACGCCGACCCGGTCAGTGCACCAGAAGTGACCGTCCGGGTGCCCCCTCCCCCGCTACGAGCCACTGCCGATGCTGCCTCGGCTGCCCGCATCAGGCCGCGTTCTGTCAGATCTGCAGTGTGGGCGAACCCGGTGGTCTCCCCGGAGACGACTCGGATGCCCGCACCTCGGTCGCGTCCCGACGAGAGCTCCTCGACACGGCCGTCGTCCAGCATGGCCGACGAGTTCACCTTGTCCTCGGCGAAGATCTCGGCGAACTCTCCGCCGTTGCGCAGTGCTTCGGAGAGCACCCGCTCCAGTACTGGGGTTTCGATCACGACGTCCTCCTCAGGTCCGCTGCTTGGCCTCTTTTGGTCTGACACTGCTGCTCGTACGCGTGGCTATGCGGCTTCGCATCGATTGTGACCGGTTGAGCCGGGTGGCCGACGCCGGTGTCCGTCGCGTAGCGTACCGTCGTGGCCCCCCGCACCGGACTGACCGCCCGAATCGAACTCGTAGTGACCGAGGAGGACACCGCTGAGGCCTTCCGATCGGGGTCAGTGCCGGTGCTGGCCACCCCCCGTCTGGTTGCCCTGTGCGAGGAGGCGAGTTGCCTGGCCATCGAGGGGCACCTGCCCGAGAACGGGACCACGGTGGCCAAACGGCTGCAGTTCGACCACCTGGTGCCTGTCGGCGTTGGCGGAACGGTGTGGGCTGAAGCCACGCTGGACCGCATCGAGGGCCGGCGACTGGTCTTCACCCTGTCCGTATCGGAGAGCGGTGGCCTGGTGGCCGCCGGCAAGCTGGTCCGGGTCATCGTGGACAGGAACAGCTTCCTCGATAACGTCCGCTAGGGGCGAAGTGGGGGGTTGCGAGGGTGTCGTTCGGGTCACCATGGGCTGACCCTGAAGTGGAATGCAGCCTGGCCCGCGCTGGTAGCCTGAGAACAAAGGCCCACGCTGAACATGATCCTCGAACACATCGACAGCCCCACCGACCTTCGTTCGCTGAACCCGGACGAACTCGCCCGGCTCTCCCTGGAGATCCGGGAGTTCATCGTGGGCGCTGTCACTGCCACGGGCGGCCACCTCGGATCCAACCTGGGCGTAGTGGAGCTCACGCTCGCCCTCCATCGTACGTTCGACTCGCCCCGTGATCTGCTCCTGTGGGACACCGGCCACCAGGCCTACGTGCACAAGCTGGTCACCGGTCGTCGAGATGCCTTCACCCACCTGCGCCAAGAAGACGGCCTCTCGGGCTATCCGAGCCGGACCGAGTCCGAGCACGACTGGGTGGAGAACAGCCACGCCTCGACCATCTTGAGCTACGCCCATGGCATGGCCACGGCCCTGGAGTTGCAGGGCAGCGAACGCAAGGTCGTGGCCGTCATCGGCGACGGAGCCCTCACCGGCGGCATGGCCTACGAGGCTCTCAACAATCTGGGCCACTCGGGCAAGCGGGTGGTCATCGTCCTGAACGACAACGGCCGCTCCTACGCCCCCACCGTCTCCCAGTTGTCGCTCAGCCTCACCCATCTGCGGCTCAGTCCGGCCTATGTGCAGGCCCGCCAACGCGTGCGCACCATCCTCCGAGACTTACCCGGCGTGGGCGAACTCGCCTATTCGGGCATCCACGGCCTCACCAGTGCGCTGCGCGAGGTGGTCACGCCCCACACCTTCTTCGAGGCACTCGGGATCCGCTACGTCGGCCCCATCGACGGCCACGACATCGCCGGCACCGAGCAGGCGCTGGCCAAGGCCGCAGAGTGGCCGGGCCCCATCGTCGTCCATGTGCTGACTCAGAAGGGCCAGGGCTACGCCCCGGCCGAAGACGATGACATCCAGCGGCTCCATGACGTCAAGGTGAAAGTTGCGGCCGTCCAGGGACCGGCACTCGATGGCCCCGACGCTCCTTCAGATGTCATCGCCGCCGTCGAATCGGCCCTACAGAACGCATCCCTGTCGATCGGTGGCGCCGACATCGCACCCGATGTCCCGGTCACTACCTACACCCACGCGTTCACCCGGGCGCTCCTCATCCACGCCGAAGCCGACGCCAGGATCGTGGCCATTACCGCTGCCATGCCCGGCCCGACGGGACTCCTGCCCTTCGAAGCCCGGTTCCCCGATCGCTTCGTCGATGTCGGAATAGCCGAACAGCATGCGGTGACCTCGGCGGCCGGCATGGCCATGGTCGGCCTCCGTCCGGTCGTCGCCGTCTACTCCACGTTCTTCTCCCGTGCCTTCGACCAGGCGAATCTTGACGTCGGCCTCCACAAACTCCCCGTCGTGCTGGTGCTCGACCGGGCCGGCATCACCGGTGACGACGGTCCCAGCCACCATGGCATCCTCGACATGGCCCTCAGCCTTTCGATCCCTGGCATGACCGTCTTCGCTCCGTCGTCAGCGCCCGAGGTCGAAGCCATGCTGGCCACCGCCCTCACCCTCGATGGCCCGTCTGTGATCCGGTTCCCGAAGACCCCGGCGCCCGCTACTGCCATCGGCTCCGAAGGATCCGGGCTGGAGGCCCGCTTGGTGCGCCAAGGGGACGGATCGGTCTGCATCCTGGCGGTCGGCAAGATGCTGGGCGCAGCCGAAGCGGCAGCTATTCGGCTAGCGGCCGAGGGGATCGATGTGACCATTTGGGATCCTCGAGTGATCTCCAGCCCCGACCCGATCATGCTGGCCGATGCCGGTCGCCATGCCGTGGTGATCACCTTCGAGGACGGCATCCGCCAAGGCGGGGCCGGCATGTTCTTGGGCGATGCGCTGCGGGCCTCGCTTCCGCTCGGGGCCTGCCCACCGATCATCCACCGGGGCGTCCCCCGCTCGTTCCTGGCCCAAGGACGGCCGGACAGGATCCTGGCCCGGCTCGGCCTCGACGAGGACGGTGTCGTGCGCACCGTGCGCGAGGCGCTGGCCGAACTGCAGCACCCCGCCGAACTGCGCAGCCCGGTCGATCCGGTCGATCCCGTCGATCCGCGGCCTGCAGGCGACCACCGCGGCCCCAAGCCGCCGCCCTTCGCTGGCACGCATCCCGTCGACATCGTCGACGCTGTCGACTGAAGGACGCTTTGACGGGATAGTTCGACCCCAGAGTTCCTGGGCCACCTGCCACCAATACGGCAACGTGTTCTACTATCTGGTCGATGACTACGTTCAACCTTGCCGACATGTTCGAGGCCGCTGTCGACGCCTTCGGGGACCGGGAGTACCTGGTAGCCGGGGGCAAGCGCCGCACCTACGCCCAGATGGAAGAGCGAGCCAACCGCCTGGCCCACTACCTCGATGCCCACGGCGTGGGTCCCGGTGACCATGTCGGCATCTACGCCCTCAACAGTGTGGAGTGGGTCGAGGCAGCGTGGGCCGTCTTCAAGCTCCGGGCCGTGTGGATCAACATCAACTACCGGTATGTGAAAGAGGAGCTCCGCTACCTGTTCACCAACGCCGATCTTGTGGCCCTGATCCACCAGGCCGAGTTCTCGCCCCAGGTGGCAGCCCTACACCCCGACCTGCCCGACCTCCGACTGGTCATCGGCATCGACGACGGCTCGGGTGTCCCCCTTGGCCCAGACACCGTCCCGTTCGAGGAGGCCATGGCTGAAGGATCTCCAGAACGAGACTTCGCCCCCCGCTCCGGCGACGACTACTACATCCTCTACACCGGGGGCACGACGGGGATGCCCAAGGGCGTGGTCTGGCGGCACGAAGACGTCTTCTACGCCCTCGGCGGCGGTGTCGACCCGACCACCAACACCCGGGTCCAGTCACCCGAGGAGATGGTCGAGAAAGGCCAGGGCGGCCAGCTCACCCTGCTGCCCATTGCACCGCTCATGCACGGTGCCACCCAGTGGTCGATCCTGGGCCAGAGCTTCGTGGGTAACCGGACCATCCTGCTCGCAAAGTTCGAGCCCCACGAGGTGTGGAGGTTGGTGTCGACGGAGAAGGCCAACTCGATCATGATCACCGGGGACGCCATGGGCAAACCACTGATCGAAGCCCTCGACGAACCGGGCGTCGACTACGACCTATCGTCGCTGCTGGCCGTCACCTCCTCGGCGGCGCTGTTTTCCGCACCGGTCAAGGACGAGTTCTTCCGTCACCTCCCCAACATCGTGATCGTCGATGCCATCGGCTCCTCGGAGTCGGGTAACAACGGCATGGCCACCATGACCAAGGGCGGCACGGCCATGAAGAGCGGGCCGACCGTCAGCGTGCTGGGCGACACCGTGGTGTTCGACGAGGACCTCATCCCCGTGGTCCCCGGTTCCGGCACCATCGGCAAGATCGCCCGCTCCGGCGACATCCCGGTCGGCTACTACAACGACCCGGTGAAGACGGCTGAGGTGTTCATCAACGTCGACGGCACCCGCTACGTGATGCCCGGGGACTTCGCCACCATCGAAGAGGGCGGCGCCATCACTCTGCTCGGCCGGGGCTCGGTGTCCATCAACTCCGGCGGCGAAAAGATCTTCCCCGAAGAGGTGGAGTCCGCCGTGCGGTCACACCCCGACGTATTCGACGCCATCGTGGTCGGGGCACCCGACGAACGGTGGGGCCAGCATGTAGCGGCCATCATCCAGCCTCGAGCCGACCGTCACCCCACCCTCGAGGACATCCAGGCCCACTGCCGCGATGCCATCGCTGGCTACAAGGTTCCCCGTCAGCTCCACGTGGTCGAGACCATCGAGCGCTCCCCCAGCGGCAAGCCCGACTACCGGTGGGCCGCCGAGATCGTGGCCGAGGTACCCGAGGAGTCCGACAGCGGGGGCGACCGCACCGCTTCGGGGTCATGACCATCGCTGGGGTTCGCTGTGCCGGTTGACCTCGCAGCAATGGCCGCACCAGGTCGGACCGCCGTGCTCACCATGGAGATCCAACGCGGTGTGGTCGGCGACCTCACCGCCTTTCCTCAGCTGGCCGAGGCGGCCGACCGCGTCGGGCTGGTGGCGAACACGGCCCGCCTACTGCAGGCCGCACGACGGCTCGGTGTGCCGGTCATCCACTGCACGGCCGAGTTTCGGGCCGATCGAGCCGGATCGGTGGTCAACTGCCAGCTCATCGCGGCCATGGTCCGCAATCCCGATCACCTGCTGATCGGCACTGCTCCCACCGAGCTGATCCACGAACTCGGACCGGAGCCCGGCGATCTGGTCTGCCCCAGGCTCCACGGAGTGTCCCCATTCTCCGGCACCTCTCTCGACATCTGGCTGCGCAGCCTGGGGGTCGAGACAGTGGTGGCCACCGGCGTCTCGGTCAATCTGGGCGTGCTCGGCCTAGCCATCGAGGCCTGCAACCTCGGCTACCAGGTGGTAGTCCCGCGCGACGCAGTGGCCGGTCTACCCGCCGAGTACGCCGATGCCGTGCTCGACAACACCTTTCCGCTGATCTCCACCCTGACCACCACGGACACCTTGCTGGCTGCTTGGGGCGCTGGCTGACGATCTGGCTGTCTGGCTGGCTAGGCGACCCAACCCCGGTCTTCTCTGGCCTCGGTGCCGGCCTGGCCAGGTACTGAAGGAAACACCACTGGGTGAACCACTTATGGAAACACCGGCCTATGTGGTATCGGATCAGATAACGCTCCAGCGCCGATTCCTGCCAGCGCCCACCGACATGCGAGATGTTGACCTTCTGGATGGCGGCTTCACCGGCGGCCACCTTCTTGGCTAGGCGACGGGTGGACTCGGTGAAGATCACCGACGGCTTAGATCGGTGTCTTGACTTGATCCGGGGGAACCCGACGGGCCGCCCCTTGCGGGTGCCCTGCTTGGGGGAGCAGGCGCTAGTGGGCCTGGGTGGGGCCGAGCCGGACCACCACGGCCCGGGTCAGGTACTCCTCGGCGCCATCTCCGGTTATGCCGTTGGTTGTCCGTCACGGACAGCAGCAGGGCACGATGTTGCCTACATCTCATCTCACCAAGGTGGCGAAGCCATCAACCACTCAGATTGGTCGATGGCGAACCGGTTGGGGCTCTCTGACCGGTCCACCATCGAGAACGCATAGTGGGATGTCGCGTACGGTGGCACTTGGCTGGACCGGACCGAGATCGCCCCTGCGGTTCGAACGGCGCGCAGTACACTCCGAGAGCCACGACCAGCCCGCTGTGCACCCGTCCTTCCTAGAGGAGATCCATGCTGCCCATGCCGACGGTGTCGACACCGCCTCCCGTGTCACCCGTGTCACCCTTGTCACCCCTGTCACCCGTGTCACCCGTGCGACGCACTCGACTTGCCCCGCTGGCGGCAGTCATCATCTGCTCGGCACTACTGGCTGCCTGCAGCGCGGACTCCACCCCAGCCCCATCTCCCGCCCCGGCGAACACCCACGCCGCGGGTGTGCCCTATCTGACGCGCTCGGGAACCGGGAGCGCCACACTTCCCACCATTGCGCTGCCCTCGAAGTGGACGGTCGTCTGGCACTTCAGCTGCACCAAGCCGTCGACCCGCAGGCAGTTCAAGCTCAAGGCGACCCGCTCGGGGGCCAAGGCCACCACCGTGACCAATCAGACCGGCCTCGAAGGCGGCGGCTACCACCCGTTCACGACGTCGGGCACCTATACGTTCGCAGTGGCCACCACCTGCTCCTGGAAGGTGCTGGTCGGCACCGCGGAGATGCAGACCATCCCAACCACTGTTCCCAAGCCCGCCAACTGAGGGGGGAACCGTCCGCCCCGTAGCTACTTCTTGCGGGTGCCGTCCGGCTGAATGATGGCGTTGGTGGGTAGCCCGGCCACGGTGATGTCGGGCACCTCGAACTCAAAGTCGGGATAGTTCCGCTCGGCCATAGCCCGATAGCGGGTGGTCGAGTGGACCTCGTCCTTATCGAACTCGGGGATCACCTTCGTACCAAAGACTTCGATCATCTCGAGGACCTCGTCGTGCTCCAATGAGTCGCTGGGCAGGCCGAACACGACCTGGTCGCAGCCGACCGACTCGAACCGTGCCAACTGCTCGGACACCTCTTCCGGATTGCCGCACAGCATCCACCCGTCTTCGATCAGCCGGTCCAGGGTGTCGTAGTCACCCACACCAGAAATCGACTCTGGCCAGGTCGGGGCGTAGTCGGGCTTGGGAATGGTGTCGTGATAGAGGCACACCAATGAGTACAGGTAGCCGCGATAGTGGCGCAGGGCGATCTCCCGGGCTCGATCGCGGTCAGCCAGACAGATGACCCCGTTGGTGATCATCACGTTGTCGTTCTTGAACTGACCGATGGGCTGGGTGCAGTTGGCGATGCCCTCCTTGTAGGCGTCGATGCGCCCCTTCATGGAGAACACCGGCTCGAAGTTGAAGGCGATGGCGCCGATCCCCATCTCCCCAGCCGTGGTGAAGGTTCCAGGATTGCCGCACGCCACCCAGATCGGCGGGTGTCCTTTGCCGTAGGGCTTGGGGAGCACGTTGTGCGGGGTGGGGACGGTGAAGCTCTCCCCCTCGTACATGTAGTCGCGCTGCTCCCACATGCGAGGGATCTGACGCACAACCTCGTTCCACTCCGCCTTGGTGGAGTCCTTGTCCATGATGTTGAACGACTGCATCTCGTGGCTGCCCGCCCCACGGCCGGTACCCCACTCGAAGCGGTTCTGCGTGACGTGGTCGAGCATGGCGGCCCGCTCGGCGTAACGGATCGGGTGCTCCTTGCGAGGGCTCAGGCTGTTGATGCCGGTTCCCAAGTGGATCCGCGAGGTGCGCGCTGCTACGTAGCCCATCATGACTTCGGGGGCCGACAGGTGGGAGTACTCGGTCAGGCCGTGGTGCTCACCGAACCAGGCGTACTTCCAATTGTAGAGATCGGCCTTGATGGCGAACTCCATCTCACGCTCGAGCATGAGGTGCTCTGCGTCGCTGTCGCGGGACGCCGGACCGGGGAGATACCCGTTCAGGAAGACTCCGAACTCCATGACAGGGCTCCTCCCAGTGCACCGCTAGTGCACCGCTAGTGCGGCACGGACCAATCGGGCGAACGGTAACAGCGCCCCTGATAAATTACAACGTGTTCCAGATTTGTGCCTAGTACGGTCCCGGTGGACCCGGTCGTCCACGTTCGGCCTACTGTCACAGTCGGACCAAGACCCAGGGGGAAGCGATGCTCACGATCGACCAATTGATCCGGGACCGGGCCGGCGACAGCCGCGTCGGCCTGGCCTGGGCGGACCGGACGTGGACCCATGCCGAGGTGGTCCAGGCCCAGGCCGAGCGAGCGGCACTCTTGTTGTCGCTTCGGCGTCCCGGTCCGTTCCACGTGGCCCTATTGATGGACAACGTGCCCGAGTATGTGTTCTGGATGGGTGGTGCTGCCCTGGCCGGGGCCGTAGTGGTCGGGGGCAACCCGACCCATCGGGGCGATGAGTTGGCCCGCGATCTGTCTCATACCGAGTGCCAGCTGCTGGTGACCAGTCCCTCCTACTTCCCCCTGGTCGAGGGCTACGACCTCGGGCCGGCCCTTCCGTCCGACCGGATCCTGGTGGTCGACGATCCCTCTGGTGACCTGGATCCCACGGCCAGCACCGCCTATGGCGCACTGCTGGCCTCGGTGGCCGCAAGCCCGCTCCCTGACCAGGAAGCGGTGGGTATCACCGAGGAGACTCTCGGCCTGCTGCTGTTCACATCGGGGACCTCGGGTGCGCCCAAGGCCTGCCTGTGCAGCCAGGGACGACTGGCCCGCATCGGCTCCATCGTCACCCAGATGTTCGAGATCACCGAAGACGACGTCTGCTACCTGGCCATGCCCCTCTTCCACTCGAATGCGCTGATGGCCGGATGGGCGCCAGCACTGGCTGCTGGGGCTACCGCTGCACTGCGCGAGCGGTTCAGCGCCTCCCAATTCCTG
>JBAXCY010000051.1:0-15258 GCA_037141235.1 Acidimicrobiales bacterium
CCGCCTGAACCACCGCCTGAACCACCGCCCAAACCACTGGGCGAGGCGCTGCTGCTTGGCGCAGCAGTGCCTCGGGCTGGTAGCACTAGAACCTGTTGCAACTATGGCAACCGCTGAAGGGGGAGCCTCACCTTGATTCTCGATCGATTCCGCATGGACGACAAGGTCGCCATCATCACCGGTGCCGGACGTGGCCTCGGTGCAGCTACCGCCGTCGGCCTGGCTGAGGCCGGATGTGACGTCGTGATCTCGGCCCGCAGCGTCGACCAGCTCGAGGCAGTAGCAGCACAGGTGGAGGCCGTCGGCCGTCGGGCCGTCATCGTTGCTGCCGACCTGAGCGACCTCGATGCGGTGGCCGGTCTGGTCGAGCACGCCCGTGAGCAGTTCGGCCGCCTCGACCTGGTCGTCAACAACGTGGGCGGTGCCATGCCCCGTCCGTTCATGGATACGTCACCGGGCCGGATGGAGCAGGCGTTCCACTTCAACGTCTCCACCGCCCACGCCCTGCTCCGCCCCGCCGTGCCGCTGATGCTCCAGGGGGGTGGCGGATCAGCCGTCAACATCTCCTCGGCCATGGGCAGGGTCAGCGGCCGGGGTTACCTGGCCTACGGGACGGCCAAGGCCGCACTGGCGCACTACACCCGTCTGGCCGCCGCCGACCTGTCGCCCCATATCCGGGTCAACGCCATCGCCGTTGGTTCCATCGCCACGTCTGCACTCGACATCGTGATGCAGACCGAGGAGCTGAAGGTCGCCCTCGAGGCCGGCACCCCATTGGGGCGTATCGGCGACCCGGTCGATATCGCTTCCTGCGTCCTCTACCTGGCCTCAGAAGCTGGCTCGTACATCACCGGCAAGATCCTCGAGGTCGACGGCGGCATCGAAGGCCCCAATCTCGACATGGGCCTACCCGACGTCACCGCCTAAGACCTACCGCCTAAGACGTACTGCCTTAGAAGTACTGCCTGAGCCGTCCCGTTTGTGCAGCACCATCCAACTGAACACCGCCCACCACCGTCAGGAGCACCCATGAGCAAGTCCTACCGTGTCGTCGCCTGGAGCACCGGGAACGTCGGCAAGCACGTCATCGCTGGCATCGATGCCCGTCCCGACCTGGAACTGGTCGGCGTCTGGGTGTCCAACCCGGACAAAGTAGGCAAGGACGCTGGCGAGCTGGCGGGCCTGGGCCGCACGCTGGGGGTGGCCGCTACCAACGACGTCGAGGCCATCTTCGCCCTGAAGCCTGACGTGGTCGTCCACACCGCCATGGCCGACGACCGGCTGTTCGAAGCACTGGCCGACATGCAGCGCATCCTGCAGGCCGGCATCAACGTGGTGTCGTCGGGGCCGGTGTTCCTCCAGTACCCCTACGGCGTCACCGACGAGAAGATGTACATGCCCACCGTGGATGCCGCCGTTGAGGGCGGTGTCTCCATCTTCGTCAACGGGGTCGACCCCGGATTCGCCAACGACGCCCTGCCCCTGGTGCTGTCGGGCGTCAGCGAGCAGATCGACGAGGTGCGGGTAGCCGAGGTGCTCAACTACGCCACCTACAACCAGGGCATGGTGCTCTTCGACATCATGGGCTTCGGCCGACCCATGGAGGACATCCCCATGATTCTCCAGCCCGGCGTCATGACCATGGCCTGGGGCAGTGTCGTCCGCCAGCTGGCTGCCGGGCTCGAGGTCGAGCTCGATGGTGACCTGGTCGAGTGGTATGAGCGGGTCCCCGCCCCCGAGACCTTCGAGGTCGACGCCGGCACCATCGAGGCTGGCACGGCTGCAGCCCTCCACTTCGAAGTCCGAGGGATGAAGGACGGCCGGGCGGTCATCGTGCTCGAGCACGTCACCCGGCTCCGTGACGACCTCGCCCCCGAGTGGCCTCAGCCTGCAGGACAGGGCTGCTACCGGGTCACCATTACCGGCGAGCCCACCTACACGGTCGACATGCAGCTGATGGGCCGCGACGGCGACCACAACACCGGCGGCCTCAAGGCTACGGCCATGCGACTGGTCAACTCGGTGCCGGCTGTGGTCGAGGGTGCACCGGGGCTCTTGACCGCACTCGACCTTCCGCCCGTATACGGCAAGGGGCTCGTGCGCTGACCCGCCGCTCGAAAGACCGGTCGAACTAGCAGCCCAACGGCCAGCCCAGCGAACCCGGACACGTCGAAGCAGCCACGACTCCACCCGGCGGCGGCGACCTACTCGGCGCACTGGCTGCTCCCATGGGCGAGGACGGGGGCGTCAATCTCGATATTGTGCCCCGGTCCGAGCCACCCCGAGGGGCCGACTTCACGACCCATTGATCCGCTGGCCCTCTGGGGCATCTGGGGACGAGCAACGAGATGGCGCCAGCCCAAGATCGCCGTCCAGAGCCCAGTTGCTAGGGTCCGCCCATGCACCAACCCGTCAGCGCTCACCCCCGCGCAGCCAACTCCTTCGGAGCACACCGATGAGCATGGCCGGACATGGCATGGGTATGGGTGGCAGCGGAGGCGGAGGCCAGTTCGGCTCCGTCATGCGCTCCATGCGACGCGACGACTCCGTCAAGACCCAGCACGTCGCCAAGGGCACCGGCAAGCGGATGTTCCGCTTCGCCAGGCCCTACCGCAGGATCCTCACCTGGTTCCTGATCCTGGTCACCGTGGAGGCCTTCATCGGGATCATCAACCCCCTGCTCTTCGGCTCCATCGTCAACAACTTGGCCAGCAGCCATCCGAGCAAGCACCTGGTGATCGTCCTCGCCCTGGTGGCCGCAGCCATCGCCGTGATCGACACCGGACTTTCGATCGGCATCCGCTACGTGTCGGCCTCGGTGGGTGAGGGGCTGATCTACGACATGCGCTCCCAGGTGTTCGAGCACATCCAAAAGATGCCGATCGCCTTCTTCACCCGCACCCAGACCGGTGCCCTGATCAGCCGCCTCAACAACGACGTGATCGGCGCCCAGCAGGCCTTCACCGACACGTTGTCGTCGGTGGTCTCGAACCTGATCAGCGTCACCCTCGTCCTGATCGTCATGTTCGCCCTGTCGTGGCAGATCACGCTGATCAGCCTGATAATCCTGCCCGTCTTCGTCATTCCGGCCAAACGGGTCGGACGCAAGCTCTCGGTCATCACCCGCGAGTCGTACGGCATCAACGCCGAAATGAACAACACCATGAACGAGCGGTTCAACGTGTCCGGTGCCCTGCTGGTCAAGCTGTTCGGCCGGCCCGAGGAGGAGCGTGATGCTTTCACCGCCAAAGCTGGTCGGGTGCGCGACATCGGGGTCAATCAGGCCATGTACGCCCGCTTCTTCATTGCCGCCCTGTCGCTGACCGCTGCCCTCGCCACCGCCGTCGTCTACGGGTGGGGCGGCGTCCAAGCCATCAATGGCACGCTGCGGGTCGGGACCGTCGTGGCCTTGGCCGCATACCTCATCCGGCTGTACGGGCCGCTGACGGCGCTGTCCAACGTGCAGATCGACGTGATGACGGCCCTGGTGTCGTTCGAACGGGTCTTTGAGGTACTCGACCTCCCACCCATGATCGTCGACGCCACTGACGCCGTCCCGGTGCCCAAGGGTCCGGCCACTATCGAGTTCGAACACGTCGACTTCCGCTATCCGACGGCCGAGGAGGTGTCGCTGGCCTCGCTGGAGTCGGTGGCCGTGCTTGATGCCACCGTGTCCAGTCAGGTCCTGTTCGACGTCAGCTTCACGGTCAAGCCTGGCCAGATGGTGGCCCTCGTGGGCCCGTCGGGCGCGGGTAAGACCACCGTCAGTCAGTTGCTCCCCCGGCTCTACGACGTGCGCTCCGGGGCCATCCGCATCAACGGCCTCGACATCCGCCAAGCCACCATGTCCAGCCTGGCCGCCACCGTCGGCGTCGTGACCCAGGATGCCCACCTCTTCCATGAAACCATCCGGGCCAACCTCCTCTACGCCCGACCCGGTGCCACCGAGGCCGAACTGGCCTCCGCCTTGGCTGGGGCTCAGATCGCCACCATGGTGGAGTCGCTGCCCGATGGGCTCGACACCGTGGTGGGTGACCGGGGCTATCGGCTGTCAGGTGGTGAAAAACAGCGCCTGGCCATCGCCCGGCTGCTGCTCAAGGCTCCAGAGATCGTCGTCCTCGACGAGGCAACAGCCCACCTCGACAGCGAGTCGGAAGCCGCCGTGCAGATGGCGCTGGCTACCGCCCTGCAGGGCCGGACGTCGCTGGTGATCGCCCACCGCCTCTCTACGGTCCGCGAGGCCGACATGATCCTGGTACTTGATCACGGCCACATCGTCGAGCAAGGGCGCCACGAGGACCTGTTGCTCGCCGGCGGCCAGTACGCCGAGCTCTACCGGATCCAGTTCGAGGGCCAGGACCCGGAATCCACCAGCCCGGTGGCCGACGTCAGTGGCATCGGCGAGGAGATCCGATGACTGATCCAATCAGCATGCGCGCTATGGGACGGGTGGTCGGCGGCCGAAGTGAGGCCATAGACGACCAGTGGGACGGAGTCGACGCCCGGATCGAGCTCAACCCATCGACGTCGTCGGTCTCGACGCCATCGATGGCACACCCGTGCTCGACGTGAAGCCTTACCTGTCCGAGTTCGGGCCACGCGGCGACATCCGCCAACCTGCGTGGTCGACAGAGCTCATGCACCACTATTGGTAGTCCACGGCGAGCGCTCGGCCGGCAGTTCAGCGATGCCTCAGCGGGCAGCGGCTTGGTCGATCAACTGCTCGCTGACCTCCCAAAGCCGCGCGGCAGCCGCCTCATCTCGGGCGTTGGCCGACGGTGTCTTCTCTTTGCACTTGGCGAAGTACTTGCCGGTGACCCCTTCGACTTCAGCGGACGACGCCAGATAGACCGACGTCCGAGCGCCCTTTTCCGCAGTAAGGCTGAACGGGGCATAGATCTTGATCCCCCAGGCAAAGAAGCCCGACGTGTCGCCGTCGCGGCCGTAGCCAGTGGCCACCGATCCGGGGTGGAGCGAGTTGGCCGTGACCCCGGTACCAGCCAGACGCTTGGCCAGCTCGGTGGTGAAGAGGATGTTGGCCAACTTGGAGCGCCCGTAGACCTCCATCTGCCCATAGGACCGCTCAGCCATCAAGTCGTCGAAGACCATGCCCTTACGGGCGAAGTTGTGGGCGGTGGAGGCCACATTGACGATGCGGGCCGGAGCCGAGTCGATGAGACGCGGGCGGAGAAGCTCGGTCAGAAGGAAGGGGCCGAGATGGTTGATGGCCAACGTGGCCTCGTAACCGTCGGCGCTCAACGTCCGCTCGGTCAGGATCAACCCGGCATTGTTGAGGAGCACATCGATTCGTGGGCACCGCTCGAGGAGGTCGGCGGCACCGGCTCGCACCGAACTCAGATCGGCGAGGTCGAACAGGGACAGCTCCACTGCATCGGATCCGCTGGCGGCCACGATGTCAGCTACCGCAGCAGCCCCCCGCTGCTCGCTGCGGGCGGTGATGACCACCCGCGCCCCAGCCCGAGCCAGATCCACGGCAGCGGCCTTGCCAATGCCGGAGTTCCCTCCGGTGATGATCACGGTCTTGCCAACCATGGAAGGAACGGGTGGGGTGGAGACGCTCATGGGAATCCTGACGGTCGCACTGGTACCCGGGGCTCGGGTTCCGACGAGGACCTTATTGCTTCAGGCGCCCAGATGCTGTGGTGCGAGTGTGGCTGCCGGTGGGGAGGCAGGTGCAGCACCCGCCGCGACACGGCTGCCCTCGGCTTGCGACCCAAGGTCCGAACTGTCGGTCCCGAGATCCGCCGCCACAGGTGCCGGCACGGTCGACGCTGGTTGCCCCGAAGAGCCACGCCGACCCCTGCGGATGAAGACAGTGGAGGCCACGGCCAGATAGGTGACCCATACGATGGCTTGGAGCGCCGTCGGGTGGTCGGCGTATCCGATCAGGCTGTGGAATACGTCGCCGATGTTGCTCGACTCGTTGAGGTAGCGGCTGGTATCCCACAGGTTGTGCCCGAGGAACGGCAGCCAACCCAACTCCTGCATCTTCTCCACGGCGTTGGCCAGCAGCCCTGCGGCAAACACCATCAGGACGATTCCGATGACCCGGAAGAAGAGGCCCATATTGAGCCGCTTCCCAAGTCGGAAGATCAGGTACGCCACACCGAGGGCCACGGCCAGACCAGCCAACGCTCCAAGTAGGAGTCCACGACCGTGCACGGGAGTACCGGCCTGATTGGTGGAGGAGAACACGATAGCCAGGGTGAAGACCATGGTCTCGATCCCCTCCCGGCCGACCGACTGGAAAGCGAGGAGGCCCAGGCCCCAACGGGTCCGTCCCTCCACGGCTGCGTCTGAACGGGCCCGCAGGTCGGCTGACATGGTTCGGCTGTGGGACTGCATCCAGAACGTCATGTACGTGAGCACGGCGGCGGCCAGTAGGTAGGTGAACGTCTCGATGATGATCTGGACGGTGGACTCGGCGTAGCGGTCGATCGCCAGGTAGGCGGTTATCCCGCCGACCACAATCAGGACCATGGCGGCAGCTACACCGAGGAAGACGTCCCGGAAGTGGCGACGCTGGCCGATCTGGTCGAGATACGACAGCAGAATTGCCACGATCATGCTGGCTTCTACGCCCTCGCGCAGGAAGATCACGAAGGTGGGAATCATCGGCTGCTCGGAAGTGCGGAGGGTAGGGAGGACATAGTTCAGTTATTAGGCTGGCCTACATTACGGTCGTTTGTCAACCCCAAGCCCAACTCAGACCACAAGTCCTGCTCACACGGCCAGCCCAACTCACACGGTCAGCACGGTGACCGAAGCCAGCGTGACCATGCGGTCGTCAGCACCGACGTCGTGGATGGCTACCCGCACCGCCGTGCGACCGCCTCGGGTGCCGATCACCCGGCAACGGGCCTCGACCGGACCGACCTTGACCGGCCGCAGATAGTGGAGCACGGTGTCGGCAGCCGCAAACCCGCCGGTCCCGACGCCCTCGTCCGATGTGGCCGCCGCGGCCCGGCACGCCGCCTCGTCGGCCAGCATGGCCACAGCGCCTCCGTGCAGGATGCCCCACGGGTTGCGGAGTTGGTCCTCCAACCGGAGCCGGGTCACCGGGCCTGTGCCCGGTTCGATGCAGAAAAAGTCTGTGATGCTCATCGGGTTGGTCTGAGGCTCGGGCATGGCCAGGACGATCGGACGCTCGAACCCGAGGGTCATCGCTCCCGGATCGAGCACGGCGCAGGTCATGATGGCGGCAGCCACCTGGCGGCTTTGGGCCCCTTCGTCCACGACCTCGATGGCGGTGACCACCGAGGCACGGCCGCGGCGGCGCACATCGGCACGAAGTCGAAGCGGCCCCACGTGGGCCAGCTCCGAGACGGTCGCCATCAGCGAGGTGGTGACGATCCACTTCGGATGCACCGCCAGTCCGCTGGTCAGCCCCCCGATCGAATCCAAGTTGGTCAACAACCCGCCGGTGCGCAGCCCACCGCCCGCACCGCGGTGGTGGGGCTCGATCGGGGCTCGGCCACTCATCGACGAGGGCTGGTCGCTGCCGCCCTCGGCGGGGATCTCCCGACGCTCCAGCCGGAAGTAGTCACTTACATGGCGACGGTGGTCGACCTCGGCTGGCTCGGCTGGCTCGGCGGTCACGACGGCCCGCCCACTGGCGCACAGGCCACGTTCACCACGGTCATCAACCGGTCATCGGCTCCGACGTCGTGGAGCTCCACCACGGCACTCGAGCGACCACCTGGTCCCCTCTCCAGCACCCGTACCGTGCTGACCACGGGTCCGACCTTCCCGAGTGCCAGATAGGCGATCTGCAGGTCGGTGACCACCATGTTGGAGCCGTCTCCGCCCTGGGCCGCGCCCAGCGCCTCACAGGCTGCCGCCTCAGCCAGCAGGGCGATGACACCGCCCTGTACGGCCCCGAAGGAGTTGTGCAGATAGGAGTGAGCCGGCACCGAGAGCCGACCAGCGGCGGCATCGATCACCGTCACCGGCAGGACGTCCAAGATCGGTGCGTCAAGCCCGTCACCGGTGAAGGACCACCGGATGGGAAGGTCTGACGCCATCTGAATCGTCGAGGAAGGGTTCTGGGCGGGCAACACAGAAAACGTCATCGATGCCCATCCCACCGGGTCGGGTATCTGTCCGTCGACCACCATGTCGTCACCGTCCTCGTCGACCGCCACCACCAGTGCCTCGATCACCAGGGTGGTCTTCCCACGCCGCACCAACGACCCGCGTGCCTCCACCCAGGGGCCGAGCACCGGGCCCACCAGCTGCATGGTCAGGTCGGCAGTAGCGATCCAGTCTGGACGAGCCACTCGGGCCGCTATGGCCCCTCCCACCACATCGACCAGAGTGGCCAGCACACCAACCCGCACGCCGCCATCGGCTGCCAGCACGTAAGGGGTGACCCTGGTGCGGACCTTGGCGGTCGTCTCACTGGCCACTTCGGCCTCCATGCCGAGATCCCCCAACAGGTGGTCGGGGGGCGGATAGCCCGCAAACGTCACTCAGCGCTCCTGTTCGCTGAGACGGATCAGCAACTCGTCGATGGCCATCCGACGAGGGCCGGAGACCTCTTGGCGCAACGACTTGGAGCAGGCCACCATCCCGAACTTGGTGGAGTTGAAGCCACCGCTGTTTGCACGGGCGATCCGGCCGGCCATCGCCACCTGGGCTCCTTGGGCGGCCAGCGCTACCGCGGTGGCCTCGCCGATCCCACTAGATGCCCCGGTGGCCAGGGCCACGGTGCTGTCGAGTCGTTCCGCCATGGGTGCATCCCCTGCCGCTTCGCAACCGAACCCCCGATGGGCCCGGCGTCAGCGACGAAGTGTACCGATGCGGTCCCCGTTGATCGGGGCGCTACGACCGGGGAGGCTGGTTCAGGCTGCGGTGCGCTGCGTATTGCGGCGGCGGCTCGAGTTACGGCGGCGGCCACGGGGGCGCACCGAGGTGTCGAAGGGGCGACCGGTAGCGGTCGGGCACTCATGGAGTGCGCACCAGTCGGTGCTGTTGTACCGAGAGAGATGCACTTCACAGGTCGCCTCTACACAAACCCGGCCGGTGCCGAACGACTCGGGGGCCACCGAGCCCGACAGTCCCTCGGCCAGCATCGATCCATCTTCGACTATTCGACGTTCCACCATGACTCCGCTCCCTTGTTGTGCCCGGTGCCGGCGCTGCCGACATGGTCCTTGTGTCTTGGCTGCCCGTGCGGGCCTCCGCTTCAGACGATCCATCGGCAGGTCTTGGCGAAAACTGAAATGCAAGATTCTGCATTCCAGCGGGGCCCGCCATGCTCCGATTGGTAACGTCGGAACATGACTCCTGATGGGGACGCCCCATGGTGGCAAGAGGCGGTCTTCTACCAGATCTACCCCCGGTCGTTTGCTGACTCGGATGGAGACGGAGTCGGCGACCTGGCTGGGATCCGAGCCCACCTCGCCGACCTGGCGTGGTTGGGAATCGATGCCTTGTGGATATCCCCGTTCTTCCGCTCCCCCATGGCCGACTATGGCTACGACGTCAGCGACTACTGCGACGTCGACCCGCTCTTCGGCGATCTGGCCGAGTTCGACGCCTTGGTGGCTGATGCCCACGCCCTGGGGATGCGGGTAATCATCGACTGGGTCCCGAACCACACCTCGGACCAGCACCCGTGGTTCCTCGATGCCTGCTCGTCGCCCAACAGCGCCCATCGCGACTGGTACGTCTGGCGGGACCCGAACCCCGACGGATCACCCCCGAATAACTGGGTGTCAGCATTCGACCTCGACGAGCCGGCGTGGACGTTCCACGAACCGACCGGCCAGTGGTACCTCCACCTGTTCGAACCAGCCCAGCCCGACCTCGATTGGGACCAGCCGGCGGTGGTCGAGGCCATGCACGACACCCTCCGGTTCTGGCTGGACCGCGGCGTCGACGGCTTCCGTGCCGACGTGGTCCACGCAATCGGCAAGGACCCCCGTCTCTCCGATGACCCGCCCGCTGTGGCCGGCATCCCCCACTGTGCGCTGAACGACGTGCCCGTCACCCATGAGCGGCTCCGTGCCATCCGGACGCTGGTCGACAGCTATCCCGGCGAACGGATGGTGGTGGGCGAGGTCTTCCTGATGTCCACCGAGGCGGTCGCCACCTACTACGGCGAGGGCGACGAACTGCACCTCTCATTCAACTTCCCCCCGCTGTTCGCCCCATGGTTGGCCGACCGGTGGCGAGCCTGCATCGAGGACACCATGTCCGCCCTCGACCCCCGGGGGGCCTGGCCCACCTGGGTGCTGTCCAACCACGACAATCCGAGGCACCGCACCCGATACGACCGCGCCGCGGCTCGGGCCGGTGAAGACGAGGCGACCACCGCCCGGCGCAGCGAAGCCCGAGCCCGGGCAGCAGCCGTGTTGCTGCTGACGTTGCGAGGGACCCCGTTCATCTACCAGGGGGACGAGCTCGGACTGACTGACGCCGACATCCCCGATGACCGCAGGCTGGATCCGGGAGGAAGGGACGGTTGCCGGGCGCCGCTGCCGTGGGACGCCACCAGTGCCCGCGGGTGGACGTGTGAACCAGGGAGTCGCCCGTGGCTGCCCCTGCCTCCCGAATCGAGTACCCGGAACCGGGCCGTCGAAGCGGCGGACCTCACCACCATCCTGCATCTCTATCGACGGATGATCGCTCTTCGAGGGGCCGTACCCGCCCTGTCACGGGGGTCCTTCGAGTTCCTGGATCTGGCCGATGGTGTCCTCGCCTACCGCCGGACCCATGCAGACGACGTCGTCACCGTGCTGGTCAACTTCGAGGATCGGCCAGTGGATATGGCCATGGCGTCGTTGGCCGGCGCCGAGGTGCTGCTGGTATCTGACGACACCGCCAGCTTTGGTGGGTTCTCCGGCGTCCTCGGACCCGATCAGGCCGTCGTCGTCCGCGGCTGACGCCGACGGGTCGTCCTACAGCCAGCACTCCTGCCAGTAGTCGACCTCACCCAGATCACCCAGCGACATCGAGTGGTCGCTGTCGTGGCCGCTTTGGCGGATGCAGCACACCAAGGTCCCGATCCATGGGCCTCTGTCGATGCAGTGGACGGCGCCGCAGCGCTGCCATTGGGTTCGCTCCGGCATAGCTAGATCGTCGAGATCGAACTCCTCGTCCTGCCAGTGGCGAAGTGCTCGTTGCGTATGCGATTCAATCGCCATCGTTCGTCCTGCCCCTTCGTGCATTGTTGCTGATGGTCGTAAGTGCGGTCCCAGCAACTGCATCGCTGGTTCCCGCCCGTCACATGCAATTCTCGGAATCCACAGCGTGCATCTGTAGCCCGTTTCGCCAACTGCAACCGAGTCCGACTCTCTCACCAGCAGAAATGTCCACCGCGTGTACGACTGCTACGGATCGACAACCCCCTTGTTACTGGAAGATCCACAGCTTTTCCCCCGATGCTGACGAAGATCCACGTCAGGGGGTTTCCCAACCCGGCCAGTAAACCTTCATTGTTCAGATTCCTTACACAGTCACCGTGGAAGAACGTCGTCATCCGAAGTAGAGTGAGGGGATGGACGGCGAGGCTGGCATCGGGGTAGAGGACATCGTGCGGCGCAACATCGCGGTGTTGCGGGCCAAGTCGAACCTGACCCAACAGGCGCTGGCCGATGAGATGCTCCTGCGCGGCGTGGGGTGGACCAGAGAGACCGTCGCCCAGGTCGAGACGACCAACCGCCGCATCGGGCTCACCGAGGCCATCGCAGTGGCTGCATGCCTCGACGTGCCGCTCGCCCGCCTGACCGCCACCGGTGCGAGTTCAGTGACGGTCGGGGAGAGCCGCTGGACCTCCGCCTATCTGGCCGCTGCCATCGCCGGCACCGCCGACGACGTCTTCCCCCCCGAGAGCTACTCGACGCCGGCCCTCGGTATCCACGATCAGACGTGGCCGGCCCGTCAGGAGCCGACTGGACCGAGGCCAGACGCGGCGGCATCGCCCATGGAACTCGAGCGCAGGCGGCGACCGCGGGACCGCCGTCTCCCCGACCAGGTCGAACCCACGGCTTCACCCGTGGCACGGGTGGACGGCCCATCTTCGGATGCTCAGCAAAAAGCGGCAGAGCGGATCGAGCGGAGGCTGCGGCTGCGGGTCACCGCAGGAGATGTCGACAGCACAGCCCAGCAGTTGTGGGCACGGAGCCTGGAATCCGAGCGCGAGCGGCGGGTCACCGACCGCCACACCCTCACCGGGGGATCGCTCCCGACCATCCGAGGCCATGTCTCCCGGGACCTCGACCGTGAGCTGGCCCACGAGATGGAGAAACGCTCGGACGGCGCGACCCCTCCCGGCCACAGCAATGCCCCCCTCACCGCTGACGAAGCGGCGTGGGAAGCCAGCCGCCTCAATGTCGTACTGGCCAACAAGGGCTACACCGACAGCGACATCACCCGTTGGTGGAACTTCACCCGCCATCGCGAGCTCGGCGACCAGACGGTGGACGAGGCCTGGCGCGCCGGCAACTACTCAGCCTGCAGCCGCTTGATCCAGTCGCTGCCTGATGCCCCTGACCTCGGTCGGAGCAAGTCCAACCACAGTTGAGGTCGTGGCCCTGCCATCGGCCAGACTTCGTTGACCCGGTGGAGTACCGTCGCCCTACTGACTCTCCGACCGCCGAGGAGTTCCATGGACCGGAACCGACTGTCCGCACTGCTCGAGGCTGAACGAGCCACCCATCGGGACCGCAACCCCGGTTCTCTGGCTCAGTTCGCCGGGGCCGATCACCTGTTTACGGGTGTGCCCATGACCTGGATGGCCAACTGGGCCGGGAGCTTTCCTCTGGCCATGGCTGGCGCACGTGGCGCTCGGATCACCGATGTGGACGGGCACACCTATGTCGACTTCGCCCTAGGGGACACCGGGGCCATGGCCGGCCACTCCCCTGGCGCCGTGGTCGACGCCATCCGCAACCGGGTCGACACCTTGGGCGGCATCACCGCCATGCTCCCGAGCGAGGACGCCGAGTGGGTGGCCGCTGAACTCACTCGCCGATTCGGCCTGCCCCAGTGGTCCTTCGCCCTGAGTGCCACCGATGCCAACCGCTGGGCGCTGCGCCTGGCCCGTCTGGCCACGGGCCGCCCCAAGATCCTGGTCTTCTCCTACTGCTACCACGGAAGCGTCGACGAGACGGTGGTCGTAGCCGGCCCGGACGACACCACCTTGTCGCGGACCGGCAACGTCGGACCGGCCGTGGATCCGTCGACGACGACCGTGGCCGTCGAGTTCAACGACCTCGATGCTGTGGCCAGAGCCCTGGACAGCGGGGAGATCGCCGCCATCCTGACCGAGCCGGCCCTCACCAACATCGGCATCGTGGCGCCGGCCGACGGATTCCTGTCCGGGTTGCGCTCTCTGTGCGACGACACCGGCACCCTGCTCATGATCGACGAGACGCACACACTGTCAGCCGGACCGGGCGGATGCACCGCGGCATGGGACCTCGATCCCGACATCGTGACCATGGGCAAGGCCATCGCTGGCGGCATCCCCATCGGGGCCTTTGGACTGCGGGCCGAGTTGGCCGAGCGCATCCTCGCCCTGGTGTCCGAACTCGATGCCGACATCGTTGACGTGGGCGGCATCGGTGGCACTCTGGCCGGCAACGCTTTGTCGATGGCAGCGACCCGAGCCACGTTGGAGCACGTGCTCACCGCCGAGGCCTTCGCCCACATGGACGCATTGGCGCTGCGGCTGACTCAACAGGTCGAGGCATCGATCAATCGGCACGGCGTGCCGTGGTCGGTCACCCGTCTGGGGGCCCGCTCCGAGTACCGGTTCTGCTCGCCGGCCCCGGTCAACGGGACCGAGTCCCACCTGGCTAATGATCCCGAACTCGACGAGTACCTCCACCTGTTCATGAGCAATCGTGGCGTCCTCATCACGCCGTTCCACAACATGGTGCTGATGTGCCCCGATACCACCGAGGACGATGTCGACCTCCACGGAGTCCTGTTCGACCAGGCCGTGGAACTGCTTGTCGGCTGATCAGACCTGTCAGCCGCCGTCCGATGATGGTGTAGCCAGCAGCTCCTCCACCAGGGCCTGGACCCGACGATCGATCTCATCGACGATGGGACGGGCCTCCTCCACCGAACGCCCGGCCGGGTCGGTGAGCTCCCAGTCCACCACCCGGGTCCCCGGATAGATCGGGCATGCGTCGCCACATCCCATGGTGATGATCACATCGGCGGCGCGGGCCATCTCGTCGGTCACCGCCTTGGGGAACTCCGATCCGGCGTCGAGTCCGCGCTCGGCCAGGACAGCCACCACTGATGGATTCAGCAGGGCTGCGGGTTCGGACCCGGCCGACAGCACCTCGATGCGGCCGGCGCCATAGTGCTCGAGCAGGACCCGGCCGGCCACGCTGCGACCCGAGTTGTGGACGCACAGGAACAGCACGACGGGACGGACGGACATGATTGGCTCCTCAGTTGTGGCTAGTAGGTCGGTCGACATCGGATCTAGCCGGCAACGGCGCACCCGCCGCCCCGTCGTGGGGGAACACCACATCGGACGCCTCGTCGGCGGTGAGGCCCGGGTAGAGGAGCACGATCAGGCCGACCGCCACCGCACCGCCGATCACCTGGGCGACCATGAACGGCGGGGCCGAAGACGGCGCGATCCCCGCAAAGGTATTGGAGAAGATCCGGCCAATGGTGATGGCCGGGTTGGCGAAGCTGGTCGACGAGGTGAAGAAGTAGGCCGCCGTGATGTAGGCCGCCACCGCCGCCGGGGTATAGGCGCTCTTGTGGTTGCGGGCCAGGGCGAAGATCACCAAGACGAGTCCAGCGGTGGCGATCACCTCGGCGAACAGGTGCGGTCCGGTGGCCCGCTGATGGGTCGAGATCGAGACGGCGGGGAGGGCGAACATGACGTTGGCCGCCACCGCTCCAGTGATGCACCCGGCTATCTGGGCTGGCACGTAGGCGGCAGCATCCCGCCACGAGATTCCACCGAAGACCGCGTCCACCACCGACACCACCGGGTTGAAGTGCGCACCCGAGAGCGCCCCGAAGATCAAGATGACGGCGAAGAGCCCGGCCCCGGTGGCCAACGCGTTCTGCAGCAGCTCCAGGCCGATATTGCCCGGAGAGAGCTGCTGGGCGGCGATCCCCGAGCCGACCACGATGGCGGCCAGCAGGGCGCTGCCCAGGAACTCTGCGATAAGACGGCGCCAAAGAGTGATCGAGGTCATCGTGATCAGTTGGTCAGCAGCACGTTGTCAGCAGCACGTTGTCAGCAGCACGTTG
>JBAXCY010000052.1:0-15238 GCA_037141235.1 Acidimicrobiales bacterium
GCGTCACCGAAGGCGAAGATGCCGCCGTCGGAAGCCACCAGCCAGTAGCCCTGGCCACTCGGGGTGGCGGCCATGCCCACGATCGGCTTGTTCAGACTCAGTGCCCCGGTGGAGCCGTAGAACGGGGCGTCACCGAAGGCGAAGATGCCGCCGTCGGAAGCGGCCAGCCAGTAGCCCGGCAGCGCATAGGTGTAGTGGTCACCAGACCAGCTCCGACTGACTCCGGAGGTGGCGGTCACCACTACATCGACCGTGCCCCCTCGGGCTGGACCAGGTGGCACCGTGGCCGAGATCGATCCAGGACCAGTGACCACGAACGTGGCCGGTACCCCGCCAAACGACACCGAGGTGACGTCGATGAACCCCGTTCCCGAGATGGTCACCGCTCCCCCGCCCAACACGGGTCCACGGGCCGGGGTGACCGAGGTGATGTCTGGGACGACGAAGGTGAACAGCGAACCTGCCACAGCCGGAGAAGTACCTCCAGCCACACCTGTCGTGGTGACGGTGACCACAGAGGTCCGGCCGGATCCCACCGCAGGGGTGATCACGGTGATCGCCGTGCTGGTGGCCGACACCACTGACGCCGGGATCCCGTCAAATGCGACCGTTGGGCTGCCGGTGCCGAATCCAGATCCCGAGATGGTCACTGGCGTGCCGCCGATGGCCGGACCCAAAGCCGGGTTCAGCCCGGTGACCGTTGGGCAGCCAGCGGAAGATCCTGATAACAGCGCAAGGAGCGCTCCGGCTCGAGGGCTCCCCCACCCTGAAGCCAGGTCGTACCCAGCGGTGGCTGGATACTTCGGGTTGACCACGGGGACGAGGGCATTGTTCCCCACCGTGACATCGTTGAACGAACTGCCCGCACCCGCGGCATAAAGAGCCGGGTTAAGAAGCCCGGCTGGCGTGGCGCATCCCTGGTTGGTATCGGCTACCAGTGCCGCCCAAAGCGGCGCGGCCTGGCTCGTTCCCCCAAAAAGACCCCAGGCGCCGGCGAAGTAGATGACATTGCCGTAGTTGGGGTCCGACGATGCCGCCACGTCAGGGACCTGACGACACTGCTTGTTCGCAGGAACCCCACAGGTGTAGGCGGTGTACTGCGACCGAACGCGAGCCACCTGCTGCCATGTCGGCGCTACGAAGACCGCTGAGTTCCCCCCGCCGCCCGCGGCCCTGTTCGAGTTCCACACTCGCTCACCAGGAGCATCAGCCGCCGCCGAGATGAGTGAAGTTCCACCCACGCCCGTCACGTTGGGCTGTCCAGCAGGATCGTCCACGGCCAAGCCGGTGAACCCTGTTTGGCTGATGCAGTCGGTCGATCCGGAGTCCCCGGATGCGGCCAGCACCGTCTGCCCCTGGGCAGCCGCTTCGGCGAACAGCGTCGCCTCCGCTTGCAGCTCTGCCTGACCGTCGGTGCCTGTGAATGCTGGCTCGCACTGCCCCCAGCTGGTGGTGAGCACCTGGGCAGTGTCGTCATTGACCATCCGGGCGTAGGTATCGATGGGACCGGTGGCCCCGTCGTTGGGACCGGTATAGACCGTGATGGACGAGCCGGGGGCGAGCCCGGCGACCACTTCGATGTCCAGCGCGGCTTCTCCCGACTGGGGACCGGTGGCGCCGCCGTCAACGTCCACCGTGGTCACCGGCACGTGCGTGCCGTAACACGCCTGATAGGCAGCAATATCCGAAGCAAAGAACGGCTCGAGCTCGAAGATGCCGACCGTCTGCCCTGCCCCAACCCGCCCATTTCCATACAGCGGAGTGAGTCCGTAGGTAGAGGCCAGCTGTGTCGCCGTCCTTCCGTTGGCGGAATAGTTGGCCGCTTGAGCACACGCCTGCGGGCCCGACTGAATCCGCGGAGCAGCCACCGCCGATCCTGCAACCGGCACCCGGGGCAGAGCCTTTCCGGCTAGCAGATGAGGCGAAGCGATTGCCGAAGTCGACAGCCCCAAGATCCCCTCGATGGTTGGTGACAGAGATGAAGGCACCACCGGTTCCCGTGGCGACAGCCGGGCCACGCGCCCGTCGGCCAGATGCGCCTGGACCAGAGTGGTGTCGAAGACCCGCTCCAACTCGCCAACCGAGCCGGTGACAGGTACGAGCAGTCCGTTGGCCGAAGTTGCCCCTACGGAGAGTCCGGCAGATGCCAACCAAGACCGCGTGGCCCGCAATGTTTCTGCCGTCGGGCCGAACCGCTCGGCCAGGTGACCAGCCGCCAGATAACGGTGGAACTGCGGGCTGCCCGGAGTGGAGACCGCCTTGGCGAACTCGTCCAGGGCGGCTGGGTCCCGCGGGCGAAGTGCCACCTCGACCGTGACCTGGACTACTTCATCGGTCGGACCCAGCACGGTGGCACCGTGGGGAAGCGAGGTCGCACTTCCTACGAGGCGAACCATCGGGCCGAGCGGACCGGTCTGACCAGGGGAAGGCTCGGTGGCTGCCGTGGCGTCGATCGATGCCCCGAGCACGCCACTGGTGACCATCACCACCAGCGCCACCGCCCAGATCGTTCGGCTCCCTATCGAGCGCGGCCCATGCATCGTCACGTGGCGAGTATTGCCTGCCTGCATCCTTGGGCGGCGTCGCCCTGCCTGATCAGTGGTCGTCGGACAGCCTGACGTCCGCCCCCGGATCCCGGGGCAGATCACCTCCATGGTGACGTTCGCCAGGTCCGCCAGGTCCGCCAGGTCCGCCAGGTCCGCCCTCGGCCCCACTTGCCTCGACTCCACTTGCCTCGACTCCACGTTCCTGTGCTGCATCGCGCAACCGGCGTAGCCGCTCGGATACCACCGCCTCATGCCCACGATCGCTGGGCTCGTAGTAGACGTGGTCGGCAATGACGGCTGGGCGGTACTGCTGAGCAACGAAGCCATCAGGGTGGTCGTGGGGGTAGTCGTAGCCCTGCCCGTGTCCGATCGTGGCCGCACTCCGGTAATGGGCATCACGCAGGTGAGTGGGAACATCCCCCCGGGGGGCCTCGCGCACATCGCGCTGCGCTCGACCCAGGGCAATGGTCACCCGGTTCGACTTCGGGGCGCAGGCCAGATGCACCACAGCTTGGGCCAGGTTCAACTGCGCTTCGGGCAGGCCCACGAATTCGACAGCCCGAGCAGCGGCGTCGGCCACCACCAGCGCCATAGGGTCGGCCTCGCCCACATCCTCGCTGGCCAAGATGACCAGACGTCGGGCGATAAACCGGGCATCCTCACCGGATTCGAGCATCCGGGCCAGCCAGTAGAGCCCAGCATCGGGATCAGAACCTCGGATCGACTTGATGAATGCGCTCACCTGGTCGTAGTGGTCGTCCTCGCCGTAGTGCTGGAGGCGTGAGTTCCTGGCTCGTTCCACATCCTCCAGCACGATGGGACGATCGCCAGCCAGCGCTAGGGCCACCTCCAGGGTGGTCAGCACAGCCCGGGCATCACCGTCGGCCAGGCCCACTAGTGCGGCCACGGCATCGGCATCGGCACTCGATCCTTCCGCACTCAGACCCCGGGCTACCACCCCGGCCAGGTCCTCGTCCGAGAGCGGCTCCAGGCGCCACAGGGTTGACCGAGAGAGCAGCGGCGCGTTGACCTGGAAGAACGGGTTCTCGGTGGTGGCGCCAATGAGCACCAGCAGCCCCTCCTCTACCGAAGGGAGCAGGGCGTCCTGCTGGGACCGGTTGAATCGGTGGACCTCGTCCAGGAAGAGGATGGTTCCTCTCCCCTGCTCGCCCAGCAGTCGGCGGGCCTCCTCGACGACCTCCCGAACGTCCTTGACTCCCGCGGTTACTGCCGACAGCGGCACGAAGCGCTTAGCCGTGGCCGTGGCCACTACTGAGGCGAGGGTCGTCTTGCCCGTTCCCGGCGGGCCCCACAGGATGGCCGAGGTCAGCCGGTCTGACTCGATCAGAGCCCGCAGCGGTGCACCGGGTCCGACCAGGTGGCGCTGCCCGATGATCTCGTCCAGAGTGCGCGGCCGCATACGTGCGGCCAGCGGGGCCCTCGACGAAAGACGCTCGGCCGCCGCACCAGAAAACAGGTCGTCGCCGGCCATCGGTCGCCTCAGCTCAGCTTTGGGAGCAACTGCAGACCAAGGTCGCGGAGTGCAGCGGGGCTGAGAGGTTTCGGAGCGTCGGTCATCGGATCCCAGCCCGACTGTGTCTTCGGAAAGGCGATCACCTCCCGAATGTTGTCCTCGCCGGCGAAGATGGCGACCAGGCGATCGAGTCCGACGGCAAATCCGGCATGGGGAGGAGCCCCGAAGCGGAACGCACCGAGGAGGAACCCGAACCTCGATGCGGCCTCCTCGTCGGTGATCCCGAGCACGGAGAAGATCCGGCTCTGGATGTCCGCCCGGTGGACACGGACGCTGCCCGAGCCGAGCTCCCAGCCGTTGAGGACCAGGTCGTAGGCCTGGCTGCGCACACTGGCAGGGTCTGACTCCAAACGGTCGATGTCCTCCTCATGGGGCATGGTGAAGGGGTGGTGGGCCGCGATGGGGTTGCCCTGGTCGTCGACCCCGTCGAACATGGGGAAGTCGACCACCCACAGGTAACAGTACGGCCCCTCGGAAACCGGGCGGCCTCCTAGGTCGAGGCGGAGCGCCCCCAGTACGTGGCACGTCAGACGGTACTCATCGGCCACCACCAAAATCAGGTCTCCGACGCGGGCACCGGTGGCCGTCACCAGCCCGGCCTGTTCCTCATCGGAGAGGAACTTGGCCACCGGCGAATCCACACTGGTGGCGCCACCTTCACCTTCGGCGACCCGGAACCAGGCCAGTCCCTTGGCCCCGAGTGCCTTGGCTCTATCGGTCAGGGCATCCAAGCGCGATCGGGTGGCGGTTGCGCCGCCTTCCAGCACGATCGCTTTCACGCACGGGGCATCGAAGGCCCGGAATCCCGTTCCGGCGAAGACTGCCGTCAGATCGATCAGCTCCATGGCGAACCGGATATCCGGCTTGTCGGTCCCATAGCGGTCCATGGCTTCGGCCCACGTCATCCGCGGGATGGGTCCGGGCCGGTCCCCCGTGGCCGCCTCGGCGGCGTCCAGGACGGCTTCGGACACGAAGGCGAGGATGTCCTCTTGGCTCACGAAGGAGGCCTCCACGTCGAGCTGGGAGAACTCGAACTGGCGGTCGGCCCGCAGGTCTTCGTCACGTAGGCAGCGCGCCACCTGGTAGTAGCGGTCGACTCCGGCCACCATGAGGAGCTGCTTGGCCAGCTGCGGGCTCTGCGGCAGTACGTAGCACGAGCCGTGGTGCAGTCGGCTGGGGACGGCGAACTCCCGTGCCCCCTCGGGGGTGGGCGCCCACAGCAGCGGTGTCTCCACCTCGACGAACCCCTGTCGGTCCATAGCTGCCCGCATCGACGAGTTGACGGCGGCACGAAGGCGGAGGTTGGCCTGCATCTTGGGACGGCGCAGATCGACGAACCGGTGCTTGAGCCGGATCACCTCGTCGACCTCCACCCGGTCATCCACGGCGAACGGTGGGGGCTCAGCGGCGTTCAGCAGGGTTACGGTGCAGTCGCCGATCTCCACCTCACCGGTAGGAAGTTCGGCATTTCCGGTGCCCTCAGGCCGAAAGCGGACCAGGCCTTCCACGGCCACCACGTACTCGCTGCGGACGTCGACGGTTCCAGGGACGACGCACTGGACGATACCGGTGTGGTCACGGAGGTCGATGAAGGCCAGATGCTCGCCGTGCTCTCGGCGTTTGGCCACCCAGCCGCAAACTGTCACTCGGCTGCCGACATCAGAGGCCCGCAATGCCCCGCACAGGTGGCTGCGCATCGAAGTAGCCCCGTTGGTCGGCGTGGGCTCAGAGGAGACGGTCACTGCTGGTCCTTTCGTGGTGACCCGTTTGCGGGTCCAGGTGATGGTGACCCGCTCACGGGGTCGGGGCTTCGCCAGGAATGTCCGCCATGGCGGACTGGATGGTCCCGACCACTTCGGCCACCGGCACGGTTTTCTGGTCGCCGACACCTCGCAGGGGCCGAAGAGACACCGTACCCGAGGCAGCCTCGTCGGGACCCACGATGAGCACCCAACGCGCACCCGATCGATCAGCCAGCTTGAACTGGGCCTTCATGGACCGGTCGTCGAACGCCCGGTCCGCCGACAGACCCGCGGACCGCAGTGTTGCCGTCAGGTCACGGGCCGAGGTGCCTCCGGTGGTGTCGACCACGAACGCGTCGAGCACGGGTGGGTCAACTCCGAACACGCCCTCGGCATCACAGGCCAACAAGATCCGTTCGATTCCCATGCCGAAACCGATCCCCGGGGTGGGTGGTCCGCCCAGCATCTCCACCAGTCCGTCATATCGGCCTCCACCGCCGATGCCGTTCTGAGCCGACTCCAGGGCATCCGAGCCGAACTCGAACGTGGTGCGGGTGTAGTAGTCGAAACCTCGGACCAACCGGTGGTCGAGAACGTAGAGCACATCCTGGGCATCCAACCCGGCCCGAACCCGAGCGAAGTGGGCCGAGCAGTCCTCGCATAGGTGATCAGCAAAGCCCGGCGCACCGTCGGTGGCCTGGCGACAGGCGTCGCGCTTACAGTCCAGAGCCCGCAACGGATTCGCCTCGAGCCGATCCCGGTGTTCGTCGCACAGTTCACTCCGGCGCCCAGCCAGATAGCCAATGAGCTGCTTCAGGTAGGCCGGGCGACACGTGTCGTCACCCATCGAGTTGATCCGCAGGGTGAACTGCGAGAGCCCGAGCGACCGGAAATACCCGTCGGCCAGAGCCACCACTTCCACGTCGAGGTCGGGGTCGGACGGGCCGAGTGCTTCCACCCCGAGCTGATGATGTTGGCGGTACCGACCAGCCTGGGGACGCTCGTAGCGGAATGCCGGGGTGGCGTACCAGGCCTTCCACGGAAGCGGCGGCCGGTGCTGCACAAACGCCCGCACCATAGGGGCCGTCCCCTCGGGCCGCAGGGCCAAGGTGCGGCCGCCACGGTCCTCGAACTCGTACATCTCCTTGCCGACCACGTCGCTGCCCTCGCCGATTCCGCGGCGGAACACTTTGACATCCTCGAAGATCGGCGTGTGGGTCATGCCATAGCCAGCCCGCTCTACCTGATCGGCGAAACGGGCCAACAGCGCCTCCCACCGGGTCGATTCCGGCCACAACACATCGTGGGTACCGCTAGGAGCGCGAGCGGCAAGCGACTTGTCGGACACGGTGTACTCAGTCCTTTTTTCCGGGGAGGATCCGGTAGACGTCGTAGACGGCGTCCAGATGGCGGATCAGATTGATGACCGACTCCAGATGTGCCGGGTCAGCCAGTTCGACGTCGAACCGCATCCGGCTGATCCGATCGGCGTCGGTCTGGGTATTGGCGCTGACGATGTTGAGGTGGTGCTCGGACACCACCTTGGTGATGTCGGCCAGCAGCCGGGAACGATCGATGGCCACCACTTCGATGGTGGCGATAAACACACCCGAGGCCCGATGGTCCCACTCCACCTCGATGAGCCGTTCCCGTGACCGGCTGGCCAGCGACGCAGCATTGGCGCAGTCCGCTCGGTGGACCGATACGCCACGTCCACGGGTGACGAAGCCGATGATCTCGTCGCCAGGAACCGGCGTACAGCACCGCGAGAGCCGGACCATCATGTCGTCGAGGCCTTCGACGTAGACACCGACCGATGACCCCCGACCTGGGCGCGAGGTGATGTGCTGTTGTCGCGCCGTGACGGGCAGCTGCTCTTCGTAGTTTCCACCCCGGAGCTCGCGCAGTAGCCGCTGGGTGACGGCCCGGGCCGAAATATGGTGATCACCGATGGCGGCATGGAGGGCGTCAACGTCCGCGTAGTTCATCGTCTCGGCCAACGCCACCAACGTGCGCTCGGAAGCCAGTTTCTGCACCGGGAGCCCTTCGCGTCGGAGCTCCTTGATCAGTTCGTCACGGCCCAACTCGATGTCGTCTTCGCGTCGCTCGCGAGAGAACCACTGACGGATCTTGCTCCGGGCTCTTGACGATGCCACCGTCTGCAGCCAGTCACGAGAAGGACCGGCTGTTTCCGTCTTCGAGGTGAAGACCTCGACGGTGTCGGCCGAACTGAGGCGGGTGTCGAGCGGCACGAGGCGCCCGTTGACCTTGGCGCCGATGCACTTGTGGCCGACTTCGGTGTGGATGCTGTAGGCGAAGTCGACTGGGGTGGAGTTGGAGGGAAGGGCGATGACCTTGCCCTTCGGGGTGAATATGTAGACCTCGTCTTCTTCTAGGTCGAGTTTCAGGGCCTCCAGGAACTCGATCGGATCGGTCGTCTCATTCTGGAAATCGACGATGCGCTGCATCCACTCGACTTCCGCGGTGGTCGACGACGTCTCCTTGGCCAGCGCTACACGCTCCGCACGCCGGTCTCTCTCGACCATCTCGGACCGCTGCGCTGAAGTCATCGCCGGGCCCTTCTTGAACGTTCCTCCGTCCTCCCCGTCGACCTTCGCCCGTCGGGCCAGCCTGCCCCGCAGGCCACCACCAGCCTCCTTGGCCGAACGGTTCCCCCCCGACTGCTGCTCGGAACGGCCCGGATTCTCCTTGTAGACCCAGTGGGCGGCGATCCCGTACTCGGCTCGTCGGTGCATCTCATGGGTACGCACCTGTACTTCGATGGGCTTGCCATCGAGACCGATCACCGTGGTGTGGAGCGACTGGTAGAGGTTGAACTTGGGGGAGTTGATGTAGTCCTTGAATCGACCCTGCACCGGCGGCCAGATGGCATGGATCGACCCGAGGGCGGCCCAGCAGTCCTTTTCCGACTCGACGATCACTCGGATCCCCACGAGGTCGTAGAGCTCATCGAACTCGATACCGCGCACCACCATCTTTTCGTAGATGCTCCAGAGGTGCTTCGGTCGGCCCGTCACCTCAGCGATGAGCCCAGAGGCATCCATACGTTCGCGGACCGAGACCAGAACGCGAGCCAGGAACTCATCGCGCAGCGGGGCCCGGCTGGCCACCATCTGTTCGATCTCGGCGTAGCGCTTGGGATGGAGGGTGGCGAACGAGAGGTCCTCGAGCTGCCACTTCACACCCTGAATACCCAGGCGATGAGCCAGGGGGGCGTAGATGTCCAGGGTCTCTTGGGCGGTCCGGCGTTGCTTCCACTCCGGCATCACCGACAGGGTGCGCATGTTGTGGAGGCGGTCGGCCAGTTTGATGATCAAGACGCGCCAGTCGTTGGCCATGGCCACGAGCATCTTGCGGACGGTGGCCGCCTGCTGGGCTTCCTTGGAGTCGAACTGGAGACGGTCGAGCTTCGTCACGCCGTCCACGATCAGCGCCACCACAGGTCCGAAATCACGTTCGATGACCTCTGTGGTCACCCCTGTGTCCTCCACGGCGTCGTGCAGTAGGGCGGCTACCACCGTCTGAGCGTCTAGCCCCAGATCGGCCACGATGCCAGCCACGGCAATGGGATGGGTGATGTACGGCTCTCCCGAACGCCTCAACTGACCGGCGTGGGCCACGGTGGCCATCTCGGCTGCTCGTACGATCAGCGAGGTGTCATCTCCTGGGTGGCGACGCAGGTACGCAGCCACCACCGGCACCATGAGTGCGATCTCCGCGGCCGGAAGCGATGACCGGAGGAGTCCGTCATCGCCTTCCGTGATGCCCTCAGCAGGGGCTGGTGAGGCCAATGCCATGACTACACGGTACCCGGACCTGCCGCTGGTCGGTTACGACCAGGAGCAGGCATCAATAGGTCCGTCCTGGATCCGATCAGCGCTTCTTGCCCTTGCCCTTGCCCTTGCGAGGGCGGGGCGGCGGCCGACTGCCCGCAGGGCGGGTCGATCCCTGTGAGGTCCGCTCCGAGACCGAACCCTCAGTGGAGTCGCCAGAGGACGACATGGTGGCACCAGAATCCGACGAAGACTTGGTCGAACCCTTGGTCGCCGAACCGGCACCAGGCCGGATGACGCCGGATCCGGATCGAGCCCTACTCGATCCGCGACCGCTCCCACCCGATGACCCGGCCATAGCGGCGGCCATAGCCGGCGTCAGCGCCGGACCGCGGTCTCCACGAGCTTCGAGCCGTTGGCGGATCGTCACATAGCGCGGCTCGCGCTCCTTCATCCAGGCCAGCAAAGGCGAAGCGATGAAGATCGACGAGTAGGCACCGCTGGTGAGGCCGATGACCAGGGCCAGGCCGAAACTCTGCAGCGTGGTGGCTCCGAGGAACAACGACCCGATGATCAGGACCGAGAAGACCGGGATGATGGCGACCAGCGAGGTGTTGAGCGACCGGGCCAGGGTTTGGTTCATCGATAAGTTGACCATCTCGGAGTACGTGATCCGACCCGATGCGCCAAGTCCCTGAGAGTTGTCCCGTATTCGGTCGAACACCACCACGGTGTCATACAACGAGTAGCCGAGCACGGTCAGCACCGCTACCACCGTGTCTGGCGTCACCAAGAAGCCGAAGATGGAGTAGATCCCGACCACCACCAAGATGTCATGGACCACGGCGATCAATGCCGCCACCGCCATCTTGAACTCGAACCGGAGGGAGATGTAGGCAGCCACGACGATGAAGAAGATGATCAGGGCCTGCAACGCCTTGGTCGTCACGTTCGATCCCCAGGTCGATCCGATCTGGTTCAGGCTCACGGCACTCCGGTTCACATGTGCCGCGTCTGCCAGCGCCTTCTGGACCTTCAACAGGTCCGACTGCTGCTGGTCAGAAGGCACGTCAGCCAGATCAGCAGTGACCTGGATCTGCTTCTGGCCGTTCAACTGGTTGGTGAGTTGGATGACGGTAGGCGACTTGACGCCAGCCGACTCGGCCGCGGCCGTGGCCTGGGCGACGGTCAGCGTCTGTGACGACACCAGCCAGGAACGCCCACCCTTGAAGTCGATGCCCGCGTTGAGTCCCCGGGTGCCCAGCGACACGATCCCGAGCACGATGATCAGGGCCGAGATGCCGAACCACCACTTGCGGTTGCCGATGAAGTCGAACGAGGTCTCACCTCGATAGAGACGGAGGAACACGTTGGGCCGCTTGGTCCCCGCTTCCTCTGCCTCTTGGAGTTCGGCGGCGTGCTCGATCTCCTCTTCGAATGCACCCTCGAGCTCTTCACCCGGGTCTTCGACACCGGACTGCTCGTCATCCATGGGCTTGTCCGGACTCATCGATCGTCCCCCGAGCTCATTCCCAAACCACTGGCCACGCCCATCCCCTTGGCCTCGGTGGCGCTACGACTGCGACCGAGGAGAATCACGAAGGGACGAGTAAAGAAGTAGGTGACCGCCACATCGAGCACGGTCGACAGGCCGAGGAAGAGGGCGAAGCCCTGCACAGGGCCGATAGAGAACTTCCATAGGACCAGTGCGCCCAGGAACGACACCAAGTCGGCGGCCAGCACCGTCCTGAAGGCGCTCTTGAAGCCTCGGTCGACGCTGGTGCGGACGGTGCGCCCCGAACGGGCCTCGTCTTTCAATCGTTCGAAATAGACGATATAAGAGTCGACAGTGATACCCACAGACACAATTAATCCGATCACCCCCGCCAGGTTGATCGTCGTGCCGAATGCCTCACCCATCAGGGCGATGATCGCCCACAGCAGCGCACCGGTGAGCGCCAGGCCCGAGACCACGACCAGTCCGAGCAGGCGGTAGTAGAAGATCGTGTAGATCATGACCAGGGCCAGGCCGATCATCCCGGAGATGAGGCCAGCCTGCAGCGACGACTTACCCAACGATGGCGAAACCGTCTGCACCGTCTGCTGGTCGAGCTTCACCGGCAGGGCTCCATAGGTGAGTTCGGTGGCCAGAGCCTTGGCCGCCGTCTCACTGAAGCCTCCCGATATCTGCACCGTTCCGCCGAATGAGCTGTACGCCGCCTGGTCGGGCTGGGTCAAGGGTGCAGAGATGACCGTGCCGTCGAGATCGATGCCGATGATGGCGTGGAACTGAGATTGCGCCAGCGCATCCCACTGAGCTGCTCCGGCACTGGTCAGGGTCAGGTTGACCGACCACTGCCCAGTGTTCAACTGTGCGCTGGCCGACTTGATCTGCGCACCGGTCAGGCCAGCCGGTCCGAGCACGTAGCGGCTTGTGCCCTGTCCAGGAATGCCGGGCAGCAGAACAGTGTCGTTCTTGCCGTCGTTGGCCGGAGCCGTCGACTTGTAAGGGGCGAACTGTGGGTCGGGCTGGATCGAGTTCAGGTTGCTGGTGTAGCCGTTCTGCGAGTTGCTGTCCGGGGTGACCGCCAAGTTGGCCTGGGTCAGCTGGGAGGCCGCCGCACAGGTGGGCAGAGGGCCGGTGGGCGGCGCCTGACCCTTGACCGCCGTGTACGGCGGAGCGAAACACAGGGCTGGCCGGAACAGCAGTTGGGCGGTCTTGCCCAGGCGGTCCAGCGTTTCTTGGGTGTTCTTCTGACCCGGAATAGAGGCCCCGATCAACGCACACTTACGCTTGCCGTCAGGACAGGTGGTGGTCCCCTGGCTGGCCACGGTGGCTCCGCTGGATCCGCCGACTCGCTCATTCAAGATGGTGATGATGGTCTCGAGCTCAGCCGAGGTCACCGGCGTATGGGTCTCGTAGACCACCGACAGCCCGCCGGCGAGGTCGAGGCCGAGTTTCGGCGCCAGCCCGGCAGACAACGTGGCCGCTAGGCCGATGACGGCGATGGCGATCGTCGCTAGCAGGCTGATCCACAGCGAGCGCTTGTCTTTCATGGTGCTCAGCTCGCCTTGGGACCGTCGGCATCGCCGGAGTCAGGTCCTTCAGACTGTTCGGTGTCGTCAGCGCCGGACGTCCCGCTGTCACCGGTGACTTCGGGCGCTCCCGGTGGCGGAGGCGGCACCGGTGCTGATCCTTCGGTCGACGCCTCGGTGTCGTCGTCGGCTTCGGACTCCCCCACCACATCGTTCGGGACCGGTGTGGGCTCGATCTTGCGCAGCACGTAGGGGCGGAGCACCACAAACGAAGCCCCGACGCTCGTCTCCAGGGTGACCCGGTCGTCGGTGATGTCGATCACGTAGCCAACGATGCCACCGGCCGTCACTACTTCGTCACCCAACTCGAATGCGTTACTGACCGCCTTGGCCAGCTTCTGCTTGCGCTGCTGGGGCCGGTAGATCAAGAAGTAGAAGGCAGCGCCGATGACCACGAAGATCATGATCGAAGGGAAACCTGACTGCTTCTTGGCCTCGGCTCCGACTAGGGCGAACGCCCCATAGGCAGCCGTCATCGGATTCGCGGGGAGGGGGTGGGGGTCTTCACAGAACTTGGACTGTAGCGCAGGGTCGCCCGATATTGGTACCGTTCACGACTCCCACTTCGGGCAACGCCTCACCGATCCCAGATCTCGGCCGTCCGGGCCCGCAGATCGTCCAGCTTGCCGAGGGCAATTGCCGACCTGGCGTCGTCCATCAAGCCGAGCACGAAGGTCAGGTTGTGGATGCTGAGGAGACGCCACGCCGTGGGCTCACCCACAGCTAGGAGATGGCGCAGGTAGCCCCGCGACCATCGTGCACAAGTCGGGCACGGACATGCTGGATCCACCGGTCCGGTGTCTCGGGCGTACTGGGCGTTGCGCAGATTTACCCGGCCCGTCGACGTCCACATCGATCCGTGCCGAGCCGCCCTGGTCGGGGCGACGCAGTCGAACTGATCCACTCCTAGGGCGATCGACTCCAGCAGGCCCACTGGATCGCCCACCCCCATCAGGTAGCGGGGCCGGTCCACGGGCAGGAGCGGCACCGTGACCGCTAAGGCCTCCAGCATCTGTGCCCGCGGCTCGCCCACCGACAGTCCACCGATGCCGTAGCCATCGAACTCCAACTCGACAGTACGACTCGCGCTTTCGCCGCGCAGGACAACGTCGGTTCCCCCCTGGACGATGCCAAACAGCGCTTGGCCTTCTGGTCGTGCCTCGATGCGGTCATGGTGAGCGCGGGCTCGGGCGGCCCACGCCGTGGTGCGGTCGACGGCCAGTCGCAGCACCTCTGGCGTGGCTGGCAACGAGGCGCAGACATCGAGCACCATCTGGATGTCGGCACCGATGAGACCCTGGATCTCCACCGCCTTCTCGGGGGTGAGCCTGGTGGCTGCCCCGTCGTACACCGAGGCGAACGTCACGCCGTCGTCGTCCACCTTCGGCCGCAGCGAGTGGACCTGGAACCCGCCGGAGTCCGTCAGCGTGTGTCCGGTCCATCCGGTAAACCGATGCAGCCCGCCCAAGGCGGCCACTACCTCAGCACCGGGCCGCAGCATCAGGTGGTACGTGTTGGCCAAGACAACCTCGGCACCCAGCCCTTCGAGGTCAGCGCTGTCGAGTCCCTTGACCGACCCTCTCGTTCCCACTGGCATGAACGCCGGGATCTGATACGACCCACGGGGGGTGAGTACCCGACCGCTCCGTGCCGCACCGTCTGTCGCCACCACCTCGACCACCAGCGGATTCACTGTGCGCCCTCTGACGAGGGTCGGTCCCAAGCCGGGGCTCCCTTTGGTCCATTTCGGGTGACGACCATGGCGTCGCCGAAGGAGAGGAACCGATAGCCGTCAGCCAAGGCCTCGGCGTAGAGGGCGCGCCACTGGGGTCCGGCAAAGGACTCGACTAGGAGGAGGAGGCTGGAGCGAGGCAGGTGGAAGTTGGTGATCAACAGGTCCACCACACGGAACTCGTAGGGGCCGTGGATGTAGAGGTCGGTGCGGCCAGACAGTACCCCGGTGGCGGCCGCCGACTCCAGGGCTCGCACCGCAGTGGTCCCGACGGCGATCACCCGCTCGGCGCCAGCACACGCTGCCACCGTCTCGGGCGGCACCGAGTAGCGCTCCGTGTGGATGATGTGGCCCTCGGGGGTATCGGCGGTGATGGGACGGAATGTGTCCAGACCGATAGCCAGATCGACCCGGGCCAGCGTCGCCCCCGCGGCCCGGCAGGCCTCCAACAGTTCGGGCGTGAAGTGCAGACCGGCCGTTGGTGCGGCCGCGGACCGGTCGGCCAGATCCTGGTCGAGCGCGTACACCGTCTGGTAGCGGTCGGGGTCGACGAGGTCGTGGCGGATGTAGGGAGGCAGGGGCATGACCCCGGCCCGGGTCACCACGCTTGGATCCAGCAGGCGGACCCGCCGTGTGCCCGCGCCCTCGGGGTCCGGGTCGAGCGGTTCGCCCACCTCGATCACTGGTCCGTCGGTCGACGGTTGCGATGGATCGTCGACATGCGGCTCGAACAACAAGGTCCCAGCTGGCAGTCGCCGACCGGGACGAACCAGGGCTACCCACTCGGAGGCACC
>JBAXCY010000053.1:0-15179 GCA_037141235.1 Acidimicrobiales bacterium
CCTGATCGGGCCCTGATCGAGCCGTCATCTAAGCCAGGCCACGCCTCACCGGGTCGGCCACTGCACCAGATTCGCAATCGGCTACACACCCAATTGTGCAACACGCAGGAGTACAATTGGGGCTATGGCAACGGTCGCCCTCACGACGTTCAGGCTCGTCGGCCAACTGTCTGGCACGGCGCGGATCGAGGCAGCCCTAGTAGCCGTGATCGTCGTCATCGGTGTCATCCTGATGGCCAAGCGATTGATCCACAACTCTGAGGTCCGCAAGCGCAAGGCACGCCACGCCCACTACTACAACCGCGACGCTGCGCACTACGGCCCCGGCGGCAAGGATGCCCCAGCCAGGGACGGCTCTACGTCCGAGCGATTGACCCAGCCCGTGCGCGCTTCGCGCATGGCGGCCGCCCCTTCGTTCACTTCCTCGAAGAGTCCAGCCAGCCCCAGACTTCGGACCCGAAACCGGACCAGTGACCGAGCCAAGGCAGGTGCCACCTCGGCCAGCACTGCCATCGCACAGCCGGCGACTGACGCCCCCGATGGGGCTTCCAGTCCCCGTCCGATCCCTGGCCTCAAACCCAAGGCCGGAAACTCGGTCGGTCTGCCGACCATGCCCACACCCCCGCCACCCGGCACTCCGCTCCTGCCCTGCTCCCACTGACTCGCTGACCACCAGGCCCGCGGTCAGGCTGGGGCTTACAAAGCCAGCGTCGACCCGCCGTCCACCACGATGGCGGCACCGTTGATGAAGCCGGCCTGCTCAGAGCACAAGAAGGCGGCGACCGCTCCGAAGTCAGCTGGGTCTCCCATCACCCCGGACCCACCAAGTTCCTTCATCCGGTCGGTGGCATGAGGCCCCGGGCAGACCATGTTGATGGTGATCCCGGTCGACTCCGACGCCAAGTCATGGGCTGCCGTCTTCATCCAGCCCCACAGACCGACCCGGGCAGTGTTGGACAGGGCCAACACTGGGGCCGCCTGTTTCACGGTGTACGAGGTGATGCAGCAGATTCGTCCCCACCCACTAGCTCGCATGTGCGGCAGCGACTCACGGACCAGGCGGACCGAGGTGAAGAGGTTGGCATTGAGTGCTGCCTCCAACTCGTCGTCCGAGAGGTCGATGGCTCTCCCCGGAGGCGGCCCACCGGCGTTGGCCACCAAGATGTCAATGCTCCCGAACCGCTCCATGGTGGCCGCCACCAGCCGAGCCGGCTCATCGGGTTCGGTCACGTCTCCGGCGCACACCGCTACCTCAGCGCCCAGGGCGACCAGCTCCAGCCGGATCCGTTCCAAGCTGTCCGCATTGCGCCCGGACACCATCAACTGAGCCCCTTCGCGGGCCAGCGCTCGTGCGGTAGCCCGGCCCAAGCCACGTGACCCAGCAGTCACCAGTGCGGTCCTGGCGTCGATCCCAAGATCCATGTGACCTGCCTCCGATCCCCAGCCTCAGCCGTCCACGACCACCAGTTGATGATCGGCCCGGTTCAACGGCTCAGGCATTCCGTGCTCGTCGATGACCACGATGTCCTCCAACCGCATACCGAACCGTCCCGGCTGGTAGATACCGGGTTCGACGGAGAACGCGTGTCCTGGCACCAGCACCTCGCCGTTGCCCACGACCAAATACGGATCTTCGTGCTCCTCGATGCCGATGCCGTGACCGGTTCGATGGACGAACAGGTCGCCGTACCCGGCGGCTTCGATGATCGACCGGGCCACCTGGTCCACTGACTCAGCGGTGACCCCGGCCATTGCGGAGGCCACCGCCTGCTGCTGGGCCTCGAGCAGTACCTCGTAGCAGTCGGACACCTCAGAGGTGGGCTGGCCGGTTACCACTGTGCGGGTCATGTCCGAGCAGTAGCCAGGGCCGCCATCGAGTGACAGAGTGCCGCCGAAGTCGCACACCACGGTCTCGCCTGGGCCGATGATCCGACTCCCGGGTTCGTGGTGCGGACTTGCTGCGTTGGGCCCACTGCCAACGATGGCGAAGTTGACCGCACTGTGGCCCTCGGCAATCAGCAGGGAGCCGATCCGAGCCGATACCTCGGCCTCGGTCCGCCCGATCATGGGGATGCCGCCAGACAGGAGTACGTCAGCCACCCGGTCGGCTGCGGCCCCGGCTGCGGTGAGGGCATCGATTTCGGCCGCATCCTTGACCGCACGGATGGGCGACGTGACCCGCGATGCATTGATCCATTTGGCGTCCACCAGGCGGCCCTGGAGGGCCAGGACCGTGGTGGCCCAGGCTCGATCCGACAGAGCGAGCCGTGATGCGCCTGACTTGCGCAACAGCCCCTCGACCAGATCAATCGGATCCTCGGCATCCGACCACGGGCACAGGTCGAACAGGCCTCCGGCATCCGCCACCCGAGGGGCTTCGAGCCCGGGGACCACGAGCACCGGATCACCGACCAGAGGCAGGACCAGCATGGTCAGCCGCTCTAACGGCATGGCTCGGTAGCCAGTCAGCCATGGGAGGTCGGCACCGTGGGACAGGAGGACAGCATCGACGCCGAGTTCCTCCATGCGCCCCCGCACACGGTCCATTCGCGCCGATCGGGTGCCGTTCGCCACTGAGGATTCGCTCATGCCCATCACCGTACCGACATCGCCACCGGCACCGGTGCCGATGCACGACCGGCAGAGACATCGGCTGCCTCACGGGCGTGATAGCTCGATCGGGTCAGCGGCGAGGCCTGCACGTGGGAGAAACCGAGGGCCATGCCAGCTTGGCGCAGCCCATCGAACTCCTCGGGCGTCCACCACCGGGCCACCGGCAGGTGCGTAGCGCTCGGCCGCAGGTACTGACCGAGCGTCACGATATCCACACCGACGGCACGGAGGTCAGTCAGGGTGGCGAGCACCTCGTCCTCATGCTCCCCCATTCCGAGGATGATGCCCGACTTCGTGGTCAGCCCGGCGTCGACAGATCGGGCGAGCACGGTCAGGCTCCGGGCGTACCCGGCCGATGGGCGAACCGCACGTTGCAGGCGAGCCACTGTTTCGATGTTGTGGTTCAACACGTCGGGGCGAGCGTCCAGGATTGTCTGGAGAGAAGCTCGGTCGCCCTTCACGTCGGAAATCAGCACTTCCACCACCGTGCCCGGGCTCGCCTTACGCACGGCGTCGATCGTCTGAGCGAAGGCCCCTGCGCCACCATCAGCCAGATCGTCCCGGGCCACACAGGTGATGACGGCATGAGCCAGACCCATCCGAGCCACCGCCTCTGCCACCCGGCGGGGTTCGGTGGGATCGAGCGGGAGGGGACGGCTGGTATCGACCTGACAGAAGGCGCAGGCCCGGGTGCACCGCGACCCGCTGATCATGAAGGTGGCCGTGCCGTCCGACCAGCACTCATAGATGTTGGGACAGCCAGCTTCTTCGCACACGGTGACCAGATCGAGGTCTCGGATGCGGTGCTGCAGTCCGAGGTAGCTGTCTTCCATAGTGGCCTTGACCCGCAGCCATTCGGGCTTACGAGCCGACAGGGCCAGCCCGGCGTCAGGATCGATCCCGGCCCGAGCCATCCTCCGCCCCAATGCATTTCCGCCGCCGTCAGTACGGTAGGTCACGGGAATCCCAGGTGCGCCAACCTCACCTGTGCCACCTCCCGTGCCACCACCCGTGCCACCTCTGGCGTCGTCTCGGGCCCCATCGGTCACTCGGGCTACATCGTCAATGCAGCCCCAGACCGCACCGGCTGAGTCCAGCACTGCCTCCACCACCTCGGCCATCGAGACGGCATAGCCCTCGGCGGCCAACGAGGTCATCGGTCGGTCGGCAATTCCACACGGCACGATGTGCTCGAACATGGAGAGATCGGTCGAGACGTTCAGTCCGAATCCATGGGTCGTCCGCCCCCTTGTCGTGCGCACCCCGACGGCGGCGATCTTCCGAGGCATGCGGCCCGATGCACCAACCGGATCGGGGTCGATCCACACCCCGGGGTATCCCGCTAGGCGCCCCACCCGATCGGCAGGAACCCCCAGTGCCACCAATGCCCCCATCACTACCTGCTCCACCTGATGTACGTGCTTCGGGCCCTGGTGCGGACCAGCACCGACAGTGCGGATCGAGTAGCCGATGAGCTGACCTGGACCGTGGAAGGTGACGTCGCCGCCACGATCGACGGTCACCTGTTCAGCACCGACAGAAGGTGGATCGACAAGCACATGCGTCGGGTCGGCGTGGGCTCCGAGCGTGTAGACCGCACCGTGCTCGAGCAGGAGCAGATAGTCGTCCACGGACCGGGCAGCCAGGGCGCGCTGCAGGTCCCACGCCTCGCCGTAGGGGACGCGGCCCAACCACCGAGCCCTGATCATGTTGCTGCCCGGGCCGTTCTTCTGGCCGTGGATGTCCGGAGTGGAGTGGTCGTCGGCACTGTCTGCGAGAAGGTCACCGTCACTGGGGGTCAGAGTTCGCTGGCCCAGTCACGGTCGTCGAGGATGGCAGCCAAGCGGGCCAAGAAACGGGCGACGTAGGCACCATCGACCGCTCGGTGGTCGAAGTTCATGGCCACCAAGCCGATCGAGTGGATCCCGATCGATTCGGTGCCGTCCGGCAACTCCACCACGACAGGCTTACGAGTCACCCCATCGGTGGACAGGATGGCCACTTGGGGCTGGTTGATGATTGCCCCGGTGATGAACGTCCCGAACGGTCCGGCATTGGTGATGGAGAACGTCCCATCACTAATGTCGTCGAGGCTGAGCGACTTGGTCCGAGCCCGATCGGCCACATCGCGTATACGCCTGGCCATGCCCCGGAGGTTCAGCTCTTCAGCCTGATGTACGACCGGGACGATCAGCCCTTCGTTGTCGAGGTCGACGGCGATCCCCACGTTGATGTCGTGGTGGACGATCAACGCGTCCTCGCCCACCGATGCGTTGAGGTGCGGGAAGTCCACCAAGGCTTCGACCACGGCCAGAGTCACGAAGGGTAGGTAGGTGAGGCTGAAGCCCTCTTCGGCCCGGAAGCGGTCGCCATAGGTCCGCCGCACCTGCTCGACCCGTTCGTAGTCGATCTCTCGGACCATCAACGTGTGGGCCGAAGTGGCCTTGGACCGGAGCATGTGTTCTGCCGTACGGCGGCGGATGTTGGTGAAGGCGATGACCTCGTCGCGTGCGCCGCCGCTGCGTCGTGGGCCGACCGGGGCTGGTGCGACCGGAGCGGTCGAAACAGGGGCCCTCACCACAGGGGCTGTCGCCGTGGGGGCTGTCGCCGATGCGCCCGGGGGGACGGCACCGGGCGCGATGCTCGGGACCACGAGTGGGGACGCACCCCGCTCAATAACGGCCTCGACGTCGGCCCGAGTGATCCGACCACCTAGTCCACTACCTCGCACCACTGACGCGTCGATCCCGTGCTCGGCCAGCAGTTTGCGGACGACCGGGGAGAGCACCAGAGAGTGGTCGGCTCCTGGCGATGAAGCCGCAGGCGCCACTGTGGGTCCGGGGGCCGTAGCTGGCGACGCTACCGGCTCGTCCGGCAGTGACTTCAGCGAAGGCACGGGCGAATCCGTCCTGGCAGACGCAGCCGGCGCCGGCGCCGGGGGTGCAGGTGCGGGTGCAGATGGGGGAGCAGGACCAGGAGCAGGAGCTGCAGCCACTTCGGCCTGCTCCTCGCTCGGCGCCACTGCAGAAGGTGCGGAAGCACTGCCGTCGATCACGGCCAGGGTCACCCCGACATCGACGGTGTCGCCCTCCTCCACCAAGATGGCGGTGAGGATCCCGTCGGCTGGAGATGGCACCTCGGAGTCCACCTTGTCGGTGGAGACCTCGAAGAGGGGCTCATCACGGACCACGGTGTCCCCTACCGCCTTGAACCACTTGGTGATCGTTCCCTCGGTCACCGTCTCGCCGAGCTGCGGCATCGTCACATCAGGCAACGTGCATCCCCCTCCCGGTCAGCGCCAGCACGGTCTCCCCGAATGTCTCGGACAGCGACGGGTGCGGCTGGACGAACTGGGCCACCTCGTCGGCCGTGGCCTCCCAGTTGACGGCCAAGTAGCCAGCCCCCAGCTGTTCGGTCACCCACGGGCCCACCATGTGGACGCCCAAGATCCGACCGGTAGAGCCGTCGGATCGCCTTTCGGCGATGACCTTCACCATCCCCTCGGTGTCACCGATGATCCGGGCCCGGCTGTTTCCGCCGAAGGGGTCCTTTTGCACCACGATGTCGAGTCCGGCCGCCGTGGCCGCAGCTTCGGTCATCCCGGCATAGGCGACCTCAGGATGGCAGTAGATAGCCCAGGGCACCCGGCTGTAGTCGACCGGCAGGACTGGTTCACCCAGGATCGACTTGATGACCACGATGGCCTCGGCAAAGGCCACGTGGGCCAACTGCGGCGAAGCGGCGACCACGTCCCCTACAGCCCACACCCCAGCAGCCGACGTCCGCATCAGGCGGTCGGCGACCACGAAGCCGCGCTCATCTATAGCCACACCGGCATCCTCGGATACCAGCCCCTCGGTGCGGGGTCGACGGCCGACCGACACCACCACTGCGTCCACCGAGACCTTCTCTCCGTCCCCAAAAGAGACCACCGTCCCACCCTTGGCTGCAGGCTCGTGTCCGTGCAGGACGGCACTCACCTTGACGTCGATCTTGCGCTTTTTGAACGAGCGGGCGATCGTGCGGACGACGTCGTCGTCGCATCCGTTCAGAATGGAAGGGAGGGCCTCGAAGATGGTCACCTTCGTCCCTAGATCAGCGAACATGGTGGCGAACTCGCAGCCGATGGCCCCGCCGCCGATGACAGCGACCGACGCGGGTAGGTGCTCGAGGGCCAGGACTTCGTCGGACGTCATGACCACGGTGCCGTCGACGTCGAACCCGGGGATCGTCCGGGGAACCGAGCCAGGAGCCAGCACGATGTCCGTTCCTGTCACCTCGGTCATCGACCCATCGGTTCCATCGATACGCACCCGGTGGCCGGCCAACAGGGTGCCGCTACCGTTGAACAAGGTGACCGCACGGCCCTTCAGCAGTCCGGACAATCCGCCGAATAGCTGGTCCACCACCTGCTGCTTGCGAGCCTGGCTGATGGCGAAGTCGACCGTCGGGACCAACTTGGCAGCACCGGTACCGATGCCGAAGTCGCCAGCCGATCCGACTGTGCGGAACACGGCCGCTGTCTCCAGGAACGCCTTGGCCGGCACGCAGCCCCGATGGAGGCAGGTGCCCCCCACCTTGTCCAACTCCACTAGGGCGACGGCCAACCCCGCCGCTGCTCCGTAGAGGGCAGTGGCGTATCCGCCCGGGCCACCGCCGACCACGACGATGTCAAAGTGCTCGGTACCCCCTGATGCGCCACCCCCCGATGCGGCCTGATCCGTTTCCACCTCGGGTCCCGTCGGAACCACCTCCATCGCGATGTCCTCATGGGTGCTGCTCAATCTGCAGTCTGACCTGCCAGCACGTTCTTCCCTCAGCCTACTGGTCCCCACCGAGCGACTGTCTCGGGCGAGAGGGTGTGTCTGCACCCACCGGCCTGGTGGGCACGCGATCGAGCCCCCGGCCTGATGGTGGGGGCTCGATCGTGGGATGTCCGGTGCCGGCACCGGCCGGGTGCGCCGAGCGCACCCAAGGGTCAGGACTACTTGGGCGGCATCCGGATGCCACCGTCGAGCCGGATGACCTCGGCGTTGAGATAGCTGTTAGTGGCGATGGCCGCCACCAGGTCGCCGAACTCTGCTGGGTTGCCCAGGCGCTTGGGAAAGTTGACCGACTGAGCCAGAGCATTGCGGGCCTCATCGGGAAGCATGGCCAGCAGCGGGGTGTCGAACAGGCCGGGGGCGATGGCTAGCACCCGGATGCCGACGACGGCGAGGTCGCGGGCGGCAGGCAGGGTCATGCCGACCACGGCACCCTTCGAGGCCGAGTAGGCCAACTGGCCGATCTGGCCGTCGAAAGCAGCCACCGATGCGGTGTTCACGATGACACCGCGCTCACCGTTGGCCTGAGGCTCCACGGTGGACATGGCCGAGGCGGCCTTGGTCATCACATTGAAGGTGCCGATGATGTTCAGTTCCTGGATGAACTTGAACGGTGCCAGGTCGTGGGGCGAGCCGTCCCGGTTGATGACCCGGCCCACCCAGCCGGTGCCGGCGCAGTTGACAGCGATGCGCAGGTTGCCACCGTCGGCGGCCTGATCGACTGCTTTCTGGCAGTCATCGGGGTCGGTGACATCGCCACCGATGTAGTTGGCGGTACCACCGATTTCGGCCACGACCTCCTTGGCCCGGTCCTCATTTCGGTCGAATACGGTGACCCGCACGCCGTCGGCGGCCAGTCTGCGGGCCGTGGCCTCACCGAGGCCAGAGGCCCCACCAGTGACAATTGCTGAACTTCCGTTGATCTCCATGCCGCCAGATTACGGGAGCAACTGCCCTTGACCCAAACCGGAGTCCGGCGGGGGCCCCGTAGGGTCCTGCCGGGCGGCTGCTGCCGTAGCCAGTACGTCGACCACATCGTTCATCCGATCGCCCGAATGGCCCTTCACCCAGGCGAAGGTGATGGGGCGTTCCGGGTCGAGCGCCAGGGCGAAGAGCCGCTCCCACAGGTCACGGTTGGCCACCGGCTTCCCCTGGGAGTTCTTCCATCCCCGGCGCTTCCAGCCCGTGTACCAGCTCTGCCGGAAGCAGTTCACGACGTAGGTGGAGTCGCTGACTACGTGCACCGGGCCAGGTAGCGACTCCAAGGCCCGGATGACCGCCATGACCTCCATGCGCTGGTTGGTGCTGTGCGGCTCACCCCCGGAGTCCTCGGGCCCCCGGTCGACCGCCCAGCCCCAGCCACCTGGGCCGGGGTTCCCGAGACAGGATCCGTCTGTGTAGACCACGATCGGGGTGCCGTCGGCGTTGGGTGAGACATCCATGGCCACAGCATGCCTGTTCCACCGGCTGTCCGTGAACAGCCAGCCGCCATCACGCCCCAATGCCAACTAGGGCCCTAGGACCCATGCGCACGGCTCCGCTGGATGGGACCATGGTGGCGATGCTCTTCGATGGAGTCGCCCACCAGCTACCCGATACTGACCCAGCCGAGACCGACGAGTGGCTGGCCGCCTTCGACGACGTGGTACGCGCACAGGGCCGCAACCGGGCCCGCTACCTGCTGATGCGAGTGCTCGAGCGGGCCCGCCACAACCAGGTCGACTTCCCGGTGACGGTCTCGACTCCGTACGTGAACACCATCCCCTCCGACGCCGAGCCTGCTTTCCCCGGCGATGAACACCTCGAGCGCCGCATTCGCGCCTACATCCGGTGGAACGCCGCCGTCATGGTGGTTCGGGCCAACCTGCGCTCCGAGGCCATCGGCGGCCACCTGGCCACCTATGCCAGTTCAGCGGCGCTCTACGAGGTCGGGTTCAACCACTTCTTCCAAGGCAAGGACGGAGGCGGCCCGGGCGACCAGGTGTACTTCCAGGGCCACGCCTCACCGGGGATCTATGCCCGTGCCTTCGTCGAGGGCCGTCTCTCCGAAGAACAGCTGGCCAACTTCCGCTTCGAGGTTGACGGTGGCGGGCTGTCCTCGTATCCCCATCCCCGGCTGATGCCCGACTTCTGGGAGTTCCCCACGGTGTCCATGGGGCTCGGGCCCATCAACGCCATCGCCCAGGCCCACCTGGCTCGCTACCTCGATGCCCGGGGTCTGGCCAGCACCCGGTCGAGCCGGGTGTGGGCCTTCGTCGGCGACGGCGAGTTCGACGAGCCCGAGACCACCGCGCTCCTCGGCATGGCCGGGCGAGAGCACCTCGACAACCTCACGATGGTCGTCAACTGCAACCTCCAGCGACTGGACGGTCCGGTGCGAGGCAACGGCAAGGTGATCCAAGACTTCGAGGCCACCCTGCGCGGGGCGGGGTGGAACGTGATCAAGGTGATCTGGGGCCGCAGCTGGGACGAACTGCTGGCCCGAGATACCGATGGCCAGCTGCTGGCCCGCATGAACGAGTCGGTCGACGGCGAGTTCCAGAAGTACGCCACCGAGTCAGGGGCCTACATCCGGGAGCACTTCTTCGGCCCAGATCCTCAGCTACGAGCCATGGTCGAGCACCTGAGCGATACCGACCTTCAGAACCTTCCCAGGGGAGGCCACGACTACCGCAAGCTGTATGCCGCCTACCGGGCCGCCACCGAGCACACCGGCGCCCCGACCGCCATCCTGGCCAAGACCATCAAGGGGTGGACCCTGGGTTCCGAGATCGAGTCCCGCAATGCCACCCATCAGATCAAGAAGATGACCGGGAAGCAGCTGCGCGCGTTGCGCGACCGGCTGTATCTGCACAACGAGATCGCCGATTCCGACCTCGACGGGGACCTGCCGCCCTTCTACCGCCCAGCCATGGATTCGCCGGCTGGTCTCTACCTGGCCGAGCGGCGTCGTGCCCTCGGGGGCCCGCTGCCCCGGCGGGTGGTTCGAGCCGCGCCACTACCGCAACTAGGCCCAGGGGCGTTCGCCGACCTGCTGGCTGGGTCGGGCCGCCAAGAGGTCTCCACCACCATGGCGTTCGCCCGGCTTCTGCGGTCGCTCACCCGCGACCCGGCCATCGGGCGCCGCATCGTCCCCATCGTGTCCGACGAGGCCCGCACCTTCGGTCTCGAATCACTGATCAGCGAAGTCGGGATTTACGCCCCTGACGGACAGCAGTACACGCCAGTCGATGCCGGTCTAGCGCTGCACTACGCCGAGAGGGCCGACGGACAGGTGCTCCAAGAGGGGATCAACGAAGCCGGGGCCACCGCCACCTTTACCGCCGCGGCTACTGCATACGCAACGTGGGGCGAGACCCTCATCCCCTGCTACCTCTTCTACTCGATGTTCGGCTTTCAGCGGGTTGGCGACCTGCTGTGGGCACTTGGTGACAGCCGGGGCCGGGGCTTTCTGCTCGGGTGCACGGCCGGCCGCACCACCTTGAACGGCGAGGGCCTGCAGCACCAAGACGGGCACTCGCTCCTGCTGGCCTCGACCTATCCCTCGGTGGCCGCCTACGACCCGGCGTTCGCCTACGAGGTAGCGGTGGTGATGGAGGAGGGGATCCGCCGGATGACCGGTCCTGATCCCGAGGACCGCTTCTGGTATCTGACTCTCTACAACGAGAACTACGTCATGCCGGCACTGCCTGAGGACCCAGCAGGTGCCGCCCGGGTGCGCGACGGGGTCATCTCTGGCCTCTATCAGTTCGCCGGCATCGTCGATGGACTTCCCTCGACGGCCCCAACTGCCACCCTCCTGTTTTCGGGGAGCGCCTGGACGGCGGCCATGGAGGCCCGGAGACTGCTGGCCGAGGAGTGGGGGGTGGCTGCCGATGCCTGGTCGGTCACCTCGTATGGCGCACTGCGCCAAGACGCCCTGTCCGCCGAACGCCACAATCGCCTCCATCCCGACGAGGTTCCCCGGGTGCCCCTGGTCGCCGAACGCCTGGATGGGCCGACCGGCCCAGTGGTAGCCGTCACCGACTTCATGCGGGCCGTGCCTGACCAAGTGGCCCGGTGGATTCCTCGCCCGTTTACCTCACTGGGCACCGATGGGTTCGGACGCTCCGACACCCGTGCGGTCCTACGGCGATTTTTCGAGGTCGATCCCGCCCACCTGGTCGTGGCCGCGCTTGGTGGCCTCGAGGCGGACGGATCGGTTCCCCGCGGCACGCAGGCCCAGGCCATGGCCAACTACGGCATCGACACCGAGGCCCCCGACCCCTGGACGGTCTGAACCCCGTCAGATCCAGTCACCCGATCCGGCAGCTCCACCCGGTCCAGCAGGCTGCGTATGGCACCAGCCACCTGGCTCGGATGAGACCACAGCGACAGATGTCCACATCGAGCGATCAGGACTGGGTCGGGTGCCCCGATCCGGGCCGCTGTCTGCGCCGGTGTCCGAGTCGGGTAGACGTCGTCTTGGGCCCCGAATACCACCAGGGCTGGTGGGCCCATCGCCCGCAGGCGTGACAGCTCTGGTGCCGTGACGCCCACGATGGGACGCGAGCTGAGGGCCAACAGTGCCTGTTCAGCCCCGGCCACCAGGAACGGCCGCTGAACCTCCTCGAGTGCACCAGGAGCCAGTGTCGGGCAGCCCGGTCCGCAAGCCAGACCGAAGATGGTGCTCACCAGGGAGCTGCTCCGCACCACCGACCGGTAGAGGGCCGTGCGATACGGGTCGGGAAGGAATCCGGGGACCCAGCTGCCCGGATAGGTGGCCGACAGCCCGTCCCCATCCACGAAGGCAATGCCCGATGCCACCCCTGGATGGTCGAGCACGAACCGGGCGATGACCCCCGCACCGAGGGAGTGGCCGACCAGGATCGGGTGCTCGAGGTGGCGCGCCAGGAGGAACTGTTGGAGCTGGGCGGCCAGGGATCCCGTGGTGTACGGGCCCACATGGTCGCTATACCCGTACCCCTCGAGGTCGAAGGCCTCCACGCGAACAGACCCAGAGAGCTGAGCGGCCACCGGGCGCCAGATCGCCACCGACTCGAAGGCGCCGTGGACCAGCACCACGGGACGGCCCGTCCTGGGCCCCCAGGCCTCGAACCGGGACTGATGCGTGCCCGTAGTCACGAAGGTGAGGCCCGCAGGCACGGTCGCCGGTACGTCGGTGGCCCAGACATAGGCCTGTGCGGCGCTGGTGATAGCCGCCACTAGGCACAGCACCACCAGCGGGATCACTGTCCAAGGCAGTCCGCAGCGGCGGATGCTGGGGATTCGGTGCATGTACCCCCGAGCGTAGCGACCAGCCCCTCCGACCGGCGCCCCTCGGGCCCCGGCTACCCTGGCTTCGTGCTTTGGCTCACCGGTGACCCCGATGCAGACGCGCTACTGTCCAGCGAACCCCTCGCCCTCCTGATCGGGATGGTCCTGGACCAGCAGATCCCCATGGAGCGTGCCTTCAAGGCACCCTTCGATCTGAAGGAACGCCTGGGTGGTTCCCTCGACCCCGCGGCTATCGCCGCCATGGCCCCCGACGACCTGGTCGAGATCTTTGGCGCCAAGCCGGCGCTGCACCGTTTCCCCCGATCGATGGCGGGCCGGGTCCAAGAGGTGTCTGCCGCGGTCATGGACACCTACGGCGGGGATACCTCGGCCATCTGGACCACCGCCGCCGACGGTAAGCAGCTCCTGGCCAACGTCAAGGCGCTCCCTGGCTTTGGCGACCAGAAGGCCCGGATCTTCGTGGCCCTATTGGGCAAGCAGTTCGCCATCCGGCCGGCGGGGTGGGACACAGCCGCCGGGGTCTACGGCGAAACAGGTTCCTACCGCTCGGTGGCCGACATCGACTCGCCCGAGGCACTTACCAAGGTCCGCCAGTTCAAACAGCAGATGAAGGCCGAAGCCCGGGCCAAGCTCCCCAACCCCGGGTGACGGTGGGAAGTTCGCCAGCTCACCCCTGGGCACTGGACCAGCGGCGCCTGTACCTCTGCACCCCGGATCGGCCCGACCTCGAGGTCTTCGTCGGCCGCTGCATCGCCGGTGGGGTCGATATCGTGCAGCTGCGGGAGAAGCATCTGGGCGACGCCGAACTCGTCCGCCGTGCCGCACTAGTCCACAAGGTGTGTGCCGGATCCGGAGTACCCTTCGTCCTCAACGACCGTCCTGACCTGGCTGCAGCTATGGGGGCCGACGGAGTCCATGTCGGCCAGGACGACCTGTCCGCGCTGAAGGCCCGGGCCATCGTGGGCGACCAGGCCATCATCGGTCTCTCGACCCATGCGCCCCACGAGCTCGCATTCGCCCTGGGTACCGGTTCGACCAGTCAGCCGGCTCCTGTCGACTACCTCTCGGCCGGCCCCGTGGTTCCCACCCCGACCAAGCCGGGCCGACCCGGGACCGGAACGGCCTATCTGACCGAGGCCGCCCAGATGTCGCCGTGGCCGGTGTGGGTCACCGGTGGAGTCGATCCAGACAGCGTGGACGATCTGATGGCGGCCGGCGGTCGCCACTTCGTCGTGGTCCGATGGCTGGTCGACGCAGACAACCCGGAAGTTGCCGCCCGCCTGCTGCGCCGACGCATCGACGATGGGCTGGCTGACATCGGGGTGTAACTAGCGAGGCTCGCTGGCCCATCACCCCTCTCACCCCTGTCGCACCCTTGTCGCACCTTTGTCGCCGGCCGTCGCTCTCCGTCGCACCTGGGCGACGGACGGATCAGGCTCCAGGCTTGGTGGGAGGTGTTGTGATCTTGGCCCCGGCCGGAAGTTTCACCTGCGGGGAAGTTCCGACGGCCGAGATGTCGAGGCTGATGCTGCCCCCGGGAGTGACGGCCTTGAAGTTCGACACGTAGTCGCCGGTGACCGTGTACTTGAGGTTCTCGGTCTGGCCGCCTTGGCTGAGCGTGACTGTCGTGACCGACCCGGACGTCGTCGCCGGACCCTTGTTGTAGTAGGGCAGGTACGTGTGAGCAGGGTCTACGGCCAATGCACCCGTCGTTTGCTGCTTGTAGAAGGTGAGGGGAGTCTTGGGGCCCTTCGTCGACTGGGTGACGCTGATGTACTCGGTCGATCCGATGATGTACAGGTACGTGCGCCGGCCGGCGCTCTCAAGCCAGCCGCCGAGCCGGTCGGGTGCCTGGAACACGAGGTTGGCCGTCTGGCTCCCTTGGGGCGTGTGCTCGACCAGATGCTCGCTGAAGTTGGGGGCCGACAGCGTGTTGGTCACTGCCGGACCGAGAGCGACACCACTCGAGGACTGGCTGAATCCGAGCGCAGCTGCTCCCAACCCGACCAGGGTCAAGATGCCCAGCAACAGAAAACTCAGGTACTTCCGCATTTCACTCACTTCCAGATCGGTCGACTGGACCGGGGCCACAGAGGCCCCGGGGTCAGCCCCAGATGGGGACCAAGGTTCTTAGCGTACCGGTCGAACGGGCAGGCTCAGATACCGATCCGCTGGGCCAGCAACTCGCGATGGTACGACGGGTCACCGAGCATGAGCTCCGAGGACTTGGCCCGCTTGAAGTAGAGGTGGGCCGGGTGCTCCCACGTGAAGCCGATGCCACCGTGGATCTGAATGGTCTCCGCTGCCGCATGAAAGTACGCCTCAGAGCAGTAGGACTTGGCCAGGCTGGCCACCACCGGGAGCTCGTCGGAGTCCTCGGAGGCTGCCCATCCGGCGTAGTAAGCGGCCGACTTGGCCGACTCGACCTCGAGCAGCATGTCGGCACACTTGTGCTTGATGGCCTGG
>JBAXCY010000054.1:0-15085 GCA_037141235.1 Acidimicrobiales bacterium
GCAAGCCCGGGTGGCGGAATGGCAGACGCGGTGGACTCAAAATCCACTGTCCGAAAGGGCGTGCGGGTTCGAATCCCGCCCCGGGCACCGAGTGGATCGATCGGAAGACATCCACGAATAACCACTGAAGCAACGTCAGCGCGGCCCACTGCAGGGCCTTCGCCCCGCACTGGGCCTCAGAAGCACCGTTTTCGGCCCGCCCCGTGACACACTGACGTGTCCCTCCGTTGTCGGACATCCGTCGAGTCGAGTCAGGAGTCTGCAGGTGCTGGCCTTTACCTTTCCTGGACAGGGGTCCCAGAGGTCCGGCATGGGCCTACCCTGGGTCGATCACCCCTCGTGGGAGGTGGCTGGCGAGGCCTCCGAAATCGCCGGACGCGACCTGACTGCACTGCTGCTCGAGGCCCCGATGGAGGAGCTCACCCGCACCGCCAACGCGCAGCTAGCCACCTTCGTCATGAGCCTCGTGGTCCTCGATGCCGTCGAGCGCCTGGGTCTGACCCCTGCGGCCTGTGCGGGACACAGCCTGGGCGAGTACACGGCACTCGTGGCATCCGGTGCCCTTTCTCTGGCCGACGGCACGTCGCTCGTCATTGAGCGGGGCGATGCCATGCAGAAGGCTGCCGACGATCGCCCGGGCACCATGGCCGCCCTGATCGGGATTGCCGATGACGACGCCGAGGCCGCCTGTCAGCGGGCCGAGGCCGATGTCTGGGTGGCCAACTACAACGCCCCCGGCCAGGTGGTCATCTCGGGAACGGAAGCCGGCATTGCCGCCGCCACCGGACACGCCAAGGACCTCGGTGCCCGCAAGGTCCTGCCCATCCCCGTCTCGGGGGCGTTCCATACGCCCATGATGCTGCCCGCCCGCACCAGGCTGCGCGGTCGGCTCGACACTGTCACTTTCCACTCTCCCGAGGTCCCGGTCGTCTCCAACGTCGATGCCCGGATCCACACCGACTCCACCGAATGGCCGGGCCTGTTATCGGCCCAGCTGTGCAGCCCAGTCCGTTGGCGGCAATCGCTCGAGGCCCTCAGTGGTCGTGGCGCCAGCCTCATCGTGGAGCTCGGTCCCGGTGGCGTGCTCACCGGCATGGTCCGCAGGGCCACCCCTGACGTCCGAGGAGTGTCGGTGGCCGTCCCCGACGACCTCGACAAGTTGATGGACTCGGTCTCGGGCGTGGATGACTGGGCGGCCACCATTCCCAGCCACCAGGGCGAGCATCTCTATACGTCCGAACGCGTAGTCGTGAGCCCCGCGTCGGGGGTGTTCGAGCCCGCACCGCACCTGGCCGCCCTGGAGGCGACCGCCCTCGCTGAGGCAACGGCGGCACCGGGCAGCGGGGCGGGTGCAGAGCCGGGTTCGCTCCTGGCCGTCGGTGATCCGGTGGGGACGGTGGGCCTCACTGACGTACGCACTCCATTCGAAGGCATCCTTGTGCGCTGGCTCGCCGTGCGCGGCGAACGGGTCATGGAAGGCCAGCCGGTGGCCTGGATCCGCACCAAGGCGGGGCGGTCGTGACCGGCCGATATGAATTTGCCACCACGACTCAGGCGACAGGAAACCATTCGATGAACAGGGACGAGCAACAGGTATGAGCGATAGCGAAGAGGGGCCAGCAGTAGGCGGCTCCAGGGTCGTCCTAGTCACCGGCGGTTCGCGCGGGATCGGGCTGGCGTGCGCCGAGTGGTTCCTGGCCCGTGGCGACCGGGTGGCCATCACTTCTCGGACAGGCTCCACCGAACGGGACCTCGGAGCCGACGCCGACCACTTCTTGTCCCTGTCTTGTGACATGACCGACGCTACTCAGGTGGAAGCTGCCTTCGGGACCATCGAGGCCACCTGGGGCCCCGTCGAGGTCCTGGTAGCCAACGCCGGCGTCACCCGGGACTCACTGGTGCTGAGGATGAGCGAGGACGCCTGGTCCGAGGTGATCGACACCAACCTGACGGCCGTGTTCCGGGTCACCAAGCGGGCACTGGCCAAGATGATCCGTCTGCACCGCGGCCGGGTAATCATGATCTCCTCCGTGGGGGCGTTCATCGGATCTGCTGGTCAGGCCAACTATGCAGCATCCAAGGCCGGCCTCTTCGGTATGGCCCGCTCCCTCGCCCGAGAGGTAGGAAGCCGCTCCATCACCGTGAACGTCGTGGCTCCAGGACTCGTGGAGACCAGTATGCTGGCCGCTCTGGGTGAAGCGAAACTGGCGGAGTTCGCCGCTCAAGTTCCGCTCGGCCGGGTGGCCCAACCTGACGACGTGGCCGGTGTCGTCGGGTTCCTTGCTTCCGACGCTGCCGGGTACGTGACCGGTGCCATTTTGCCGGTCGACGGCGGCCTGGCCATGGGGATCTGACTCATCGGTTGGCGGGCGGGCCGCCAGAGGCGACATCATGTGCCACTCGCCGGGCGAACCAAGACGGACCAAACTACAGATTGATGGCCCTGCCGGCATGCGCATGACTGATGCGAACGACAGACGTGCAGAACAGACAGCACCTAGATGACCTACAACCCACAGGAGATGCAATGAGCAACGAAGAGACGTTCGAGAAGTTCAAGGTCTGCGCCGTCGAGGTGCTCCAGGTACCCGAGGAGAAGATCACCAAGGACGCCCGGTTCGCCGAGGATCTCGACGCCGACAGCCTCGACCTGGTCGAGTTGGTCATGGCCCTCGAGGAGACCTTCGACGTCACCGTCGACGAGACCGAGCTCGAGGGTATCGAGACCATCGGTCAGGCCTACGACCTCATCGTCGCCAAGATCTGATGCTGCTCGGCATCGGCCCCGACGGTCCGATCGCCGGCCGCCGGGTCGCCATCACCGGGCTCGGCGTCATCGCCTCATGCGGAATCGGCCTCGAGGCGTTCTGGGCCGGGCTCCACGGTCCTGCACCAGAGGGCGAGCGGCGGGTCACCGACTTCGACCCCGAACTGTGGCTATCCGCCAAAGAGGCGCGCCACGTTGATCGGTTCGCCCAGTTCAGTGTGGCTGTGGCCGACATGGCTATCAAGGATGCGGGCGCACTCGACGCCGATCCCGAGCGGTCCGGGGTCATCATGGGCACTGGAGTCGGCGGGCTGCAGGCTCTGGAGACCCAGATACTCGTCTTTGCCGAAAAGGGTGCCCGTCGGGTGTCCCCCCGCTTGGTCCCGATGATGATGTCCAATGCCGGAGCGGCCGCCGTCTCCATGCACCTCGGATGGCACGGACCTTCAGAAACCGTCATTACTGCGTGTGCCGCCGGTTCCCACAGCATCGCCCACGCCGCTCGTCTGGTGGCCTCGGGACGGTGCGACGTGGCCATCGGTGGTGCTGCCGAGGCCGGGATGACCGACGTCGGCATCGCGGCCTTCGCCAACATGACCGCCCTGTCCACCACGGGGCACTCGCGGCCGTTCGATGTTCGTCGAGACGGCTTCGTCATGACCGAAGGCGCTGGGGCCCTCGTGTTCGAGGACTGGGACCGGGCCGTCGCTCGTGGTGCCCGGATCTACGGTGAGCTGGCCGGCGCCGCCAGCACGGCCGACGCCCACCACATCACCGCCCCCGCCCCCGGGGGTACAGGCGCTTCCGCCTGCATGCACCTGGCCATCGAAGATGCCGGGCTCTCCCCTGGCCGGATCGGCCACATCAATGCCCATGGCACGTCCACTCCACTCAACGATCAGGCCGAGTCTGATGCCATCGGGGCCCTGTTCGGACCGGGATCACCTCCAGTGACCTCGACCAAGGGCGTCACCGGGCACGGTCTCGGGGCCAGCGGAGCCATCGAGGCAGTAGCTGCCGCCCTGACCCTCGCGCACCGGAGCATCCCGCCTACGTTCGGCTATGAGCAGCCTGATCCTGGAATCCACCTCGACATCGTGGCCGGTCAGGCCCGTCCGTTCGATCCGGCACCCATCCTCTCCAACTCCTTCGGGTTCGGCGGACACAACGGCTGCCTGGTCCTATCCCCCGCCTGACGGTCAGCCATCCAAACTCCCGCGTGCAGAGTCGTTCCCTATGGGTTCCCCAGGCAACTTTCGGGACAGCCCTCCGGTCCCGTACGGTGGTGACCTCATGACCGAATACGCCACTCCCCTCGAGTCCTCCTTCCACCCCGACGGCCCGCCCGATCTCGCACTCGGTGCCTTTACCCCGGCCGCCCCCTGGATCGTGGACCCCGACGCCATGACCTGGCGGTTCGCTCATGACGGGGAACCCGGTGTTGATGTCCTACGCGGCCAAGCCGCGGCCCTGGCCAGCACGTTGGTCCACCCCGAGCACCTCCCCTCGGTTGGTCGAGTGCTGACTGTGGTCTACCGCCTTGGCATTCCGCTTCTGTTGTGGGGTGTCAAGGAACGAGGCACCCCCGAGTCCAGAGCCGGGCTCTCTCGCCGGCTGCGGCCCGCCTTCGAGCACCTGGGACCTACGTATATCAAGCTCGGTCAGATCATCTCCTCGGCTGAAGGGATCTTTCCTGAGGAGTTGGTCCAAGAGTTCCGCTTGTTGCGCGACCGGGTGGCACCCGAGCCGTTCACCGTGGTCCGTCGCACGGTCGAGGCAGACTTGGGTCGGCCACTATCCGAGGTGTTCACCTCGTTCGATCGCACGCCCATCGCCTCAGCCTCCATCGCTCAAGTGCACAGCGCCACGCTCCGCACCGGCGAGCGAGTCGTGGTCAAGGTGCAACGCAGCAGAGTGGCACCGCTGGTCCGCCTCGATATTGCCGCCATGGCCTGGCTGGCTCCCTTTCTGGTCGGCCGGATCCCGGTGGCGGCCCTTACCAATCCCCCGTCCCTGGTCGAACTGTTCGCCGAGACCATCGTGGAAGAGCTCGACTTCCGCCTCGAGGCCCAAAACATGCTGGACATCGCCGCCGTGTACGCCAGCACTGGCCAGCGCACCGTTGTCGTGCCCCGGCCTCATCCGGAACTGGTCACCCGCCGGGTACTGGTCATGGAGCACCTGCACGGGTTCTCGTGGGGAGACGCCGCGGGCATGCAGGCGGCCGGCATCGACACCGCCGCAGTGCTCCGTGCCAGCCTGATCGCCTTCCTCGAGGGAGCGCTTATCTACGGCGTCTTCCACGGCGACCTCCACGGCGGCAACATGATGGTCCAGTCCGATGGCACCGTGGCCCTGCTCGACTTCGGCATCACCGCCCGCCTCGACGAAGGAAAGCGTCAGGCCTTCCTGCGCCTGCAGATGGGGGCGAGTAGCAACGACGTCACCATCCAGGTCGAAGCGCTCCGGGACCTCGGTGCCCTGCCGGCCGACTCCGATATCGAGGCTGTCATCCGCGACCTCAATCTTGAGCGACCACCTATCGATCCGACCACATTGAGCGCCGAGCAGATGGTGGACGAGATCCGAGAGGTAACCAAGGCGCTCCTCGGCTACGGTGCCCGTCTCCCTAAAGAACTCATGCTGTTCGTCAAGAACATGCTCTTCCTCAACGGGGCCATGGCCACCATGGCGCCAGACGTCGACATCCTGGGCGAAGTGGTCGCCATCATCACCTACTTCAACGAGCACCACGGCGACCGCATCGCTAGTGAAATCGGTGGCGTGGTTGCCGCCGATGCCATCGACCTCGACGGCTACCGGGCCGCCCTGGGGTTTACCGCTGACAACGACACCATCACCTTCCGCGAGTTGCAAGCACGCCGTGAACTCATTGCTGCTCGACTCGAGGCCCATCAGCGCCCGCAGCGACGAGCGACGGCCCTGCGAGCGCTCTACCGGTTCATCCGACCTCAGCGCGACTGATCACCCTGGCGCTGACACCCCGGGTTCAGCCCTTGTCGATGGCCGTCCGCAGCGAGCCGACGAACTCAGCCGCCCCATCAGGACCGCCGCCCTCCAACAGGCGCCGCACCAGGGCAGAGCCCACCACCACTCCGTCCGCTACCTCGCACACCGAGGCAGCCTGCTCCGGGTTGGACACGCCGATCCCCACACACACCGGCAGATCAGTGAGGGCCTGGATGCGGCTTGCTACCTCACGGGCCGAGTCGGCCAACACTGCTTGCTCGCCGGTGACACCCATCCGCCCCACGGCGTAGACGAACCCACGGGTGCGCTCGCAGATCTGGCCGATTCGCTCCTCGGGAGTCGAGGGTGCCACCAACAACACGGTGGCCACATCCTCACTATCGGCCGCATGTGCCCAGGACCCGGCCTCCTCCAACGGCAGGTCGGGGATGATGGCCCCCGATACGCCTGACTGGTGCATGACCCCGGCGATCCGTTCGTGGCCGGCCCGGTAGATGAGGTTGTAATAGGTCATCGCCACCAGCGGCACACCCACATCGATCCGACTCAAGTCGGCCAGCACACCGTCCGGCGTGGTACCGCGGGCAAGTGCTCGCAACGACGACTCCTGGATGACCCCGCCATCGATCATCGGGTCAGAAAATGGGATGCCGATTTCGATGGCGTCGGCCCCGGCCCCGGCGAGCGCCTCGATCACCAACAACCACTGATCGTCCAGCCCAGCCGTGATGTACGGGATGAGCAGCTTGTGTCCGGCAGCCTTTCTGGATCGCAATGCCGACTCCAGAGTCCCCGGTACGTGCGTCGAGTCCACCCGACTCATGCCCGACCCCTCAGGATGTCCCGGACCTGGGCAACGTCCTTGTCGCCTCGTCCCGACAGATTGACCAGCACAGTCGATCCCGGGGCCAACTCCCCACTGGCCGCTGCCGCCATCACCCAGGCGATGGCGTGGGACGATTCGAGGGCCGGCAAGATCCCTTCGGTCTTGGCCAGCAGTTGAAACGCTTCGAGCACTCGTTCATCATCGGCCGCTTCGTAGCGGACCCGGCCCACCTCAGCCAAATGGGCATGCTCCGGTCCGATGCCCGGATAGTCGAGCCCGGCCGATATCGACTCGGCTTCCAAGATCTGCCCCGCCTCGTCCTGGATCAGTGCACTGCGCATCCCGTGGAGTACCCCAGGGATACCCGTGGTGACCGCCGCTCCCCCGGCGGCCTCCACGGCCACCAGATCCGACGAGGTGGCGTCAGCGAACCCGGCAAAGATGCCCGCTGCGTTCGATCCGCCCCCGGCGCAGGCCACCACCACATCGGGGTCGCTTCCGTCCAGCAGGCCACGGAACTGCTCGCGGGCCTCCTCGCCGATCACGCTCTGGAACTGGCGCACCATCCACGGATACGGATGCGGGCCCATCACCGAGCCCAAGCAGTAGTGGGTGTCGTCCACCGCCGCCACCCACGCCCGCAGCGCCTCATTGACGGCGTCCTTCAGCGTCCGGCTGCCGCTCACCACAGGAACCACAGTGGCCCCCAGCAGTTCCATACGGAACACGTTCAGTTCCTGGCGCTTGGTGTCGACCTCGCCCATGTAGACGATGCACTCCATGCCAAACAGAGCCGCCGCGGTGGCCGTAGCCACTCCGTGCTGGCCGGCCCCTGTTTCGGCGATCAGCTTGTTCTTGCCCATCCGTCGGGCCAGCAGACCCTGGCCGATCACGTTGTTCAGCTTGTGGGATCCGGTATGGGCAAGGTCCTCGCGTTTCAGGAAGACCCGAACCCCCACATGTTCGGAGAACCGTAGGCACTCGGTCACCGGCGTGGGCCGTCCTCCGTAATTGCGGAGGATCCCGTCGAGCTCGCCGTGGAACTCCGGGTCCGCCCACGCCTCCCTAAACGCCGCCTCGAGCTCGATACATGCTGGCACGAGTGACTCGGGGACATAGCGTCCGCCGAACTCGCCGAATCGTCCGGTGGGGCCGGGGTCTCCCATGATCAGGTCTGGCTGGGTCGTCTCAGAGGTCGTCATCTGTTGCTCGCTGTTCGGTGCGGGTGGGTATGCGGGTGGTCGGCCGGATGGGTGTGGCTCGGGCCGGTTGGGTGTGGCTCGGGCCGCTGTTGAGCTTCATGGGGATTCGTACCTGGTATTCGGAGCCGTTTGGCTCTTGGGCGACGCAGATGTGCCGAGGATCACCATCAACCGTCGTCCTGCCAGTCGAAGAGTTCGGGTCCTCCATGGCCGGACGGTCCGGATCCACTATCGGCAACGCCTTCGATACCGTCGGCGGCGATGCGACCAGCGCCTGCCCGGCGGCTCGCATCTCGGGCGGCGTGCACGAAGTCTCGGATCTTGGCCGGATCCTTGACCCCTGGCGAGGACTCCACTCCGCTGGCCACATCCACTCCCCACGGGTGTAGATGGGTGACGGCCCCGGCCACGTTCTCCGGTCGCAGTCCTCCCGACACCATCAGCCGGCTCGGGTCGGCCACGCCCTCGGCCAGGCGCCAGTCGAAGAGCTCACCTGACCCGGGGTTCGGACCATCGATGAGGAGAGTCCGGGCACCGTACTCGTTGAACCGCTCGATGTTGGGGTGACCAGCCGGCAACGCCTTGATCGTCCAGTTGACCCGCTCGGCGATCCACCGGGTGTCCTCCATTGACTCGAACCCGTGCAGCTGCACCGCCCGCAGGCCGATCTGTCCGGCGATCTCGACCACTCGGCGAGGGGACTCGTCTCGGAACACGCCGACGGTGACCGTCTCGTGCGGCAGCCGCTTGACGATGTCGGCCACAGCCGCCGGGGCCATCTGCCGGCTGGAGGGAGCGAACACGAATCCAACCGCCGAGGCACCCATACCCACCGCCAAGAGTGCGTCTGCCTCTGAGGTGATTCCACAGATCTTGACGAACAACTCTTCTTCGTCGAAGTCACCGCCCGCAGGCAGACCAGAACGGCCCATCGATCCACTCATCGGGATACTCCACTCATGCGGAGGCTCCCAGCAGGCGGTCCACTGCTGACGCTCGGTCCGACGACCGCACCAGGGTCTCCCCCACCAGCACAGCGACATAGCCCACCGAGGCCAGGCGCTCCACGTCGGCCGCGTCCCGGATCCCGGACTCAGCCACAGCCACGACGCCTTCGGGCATCCGTTCCCCCATGCGCAGCGCTCGCTCCCGGTCGACCTCGAAGGTGCGCAGATTCCGTTGGTTCACCCCGACCAGATCAGCCCCCACCGCCAGTGCTCGTTCCAACTCGGCCTCGTCATGCACCTCGACCAGCGGCGCCAGCCCCAGGTCATGAGCCAGAGCCAGCAAGGTTGCGAGTTCGATGTCGTCCAGGGCGGCCACGATCAACAAGACGGCATCGGCTCCCATCGTCCGCGCGTCACATACATCAAGTGGACCAACGGTGAAGTCCTTGCGGAGCACCGGAAGATTGCCGGCCGCCCGGGCCGCCACCAGGTCGCCACGACTACCGCCGAAGAACTCCTCATCGGTAAGAACCGAGAGGCATGATGCGCCGCCCGCTTCGTACTCCATCGCTACCGATGCCGGATCGAGGGTGGGGTCCAGATCCCCCTTCGACGGCGATCGTCGCTTGATCTCCGAGATGACCGCCATGCCTCGGGCCGCGTGCCCGGCCAGGATCGCCTCCACGAAGGGCCTCCGGCCGGCCGGACCCTCCCGGACAGCCAGGGCGCGAGCCTCCTCGACGACCGAGGCCGCGTCACGAGTGTCCGCAGACATGGCGGTGCGGTGCGCAACAAGGATCGAGTCGAGATAGGCCGGCATCAGTGTTCAGCCTACCGGGAGGCCGTGCCCCGACAGTGGTACGTGCCGCCCCTCATCGGCGGGCAACGGACCGCTCCCTTCAATCGGAGCCGCACGATGCAGTCGCGCAGTGGCCGAGGGAGTGCTCAGTCCCCTGTTGGAATGGCTATCGAAGGACTGGTCCCGATCGCCGAATAGCTGATCTCGGCATTGATGGCCTTCCCCTGGTCGCCAGACTTGATGGCCAGATCGGAGATCAGCCCTGACTTCACGACCACGGTGCCCGACAGGCTCTTCTTCGGGCCGGTGGAAATACCCTGGACGATCTTGGCCGCGGCCGAAGCCGGCAGGGTGAACTGATAGGTCACCTGACCGTCTGCCCCCTTCACTGCCGTCACCCCTGTCGCCTGATCCAGTACGGCGAAGGCGGCCCGAGGGTCAGAGGTACCGGATCCACTGGTGACCTTGCGTTGCCAAGCCCCAGTCGAGGACTTGACGTAGGACTTCGAGCCCACGAACAGCACGTTGATGGGCACCCCAAGGCCCGTAGTGAGCTGGAGAGCGACCACATCGGGGGCTTGGAACTGGCCGGACAGTGGGGTGCTGGACCCAGCAGTGGTCACTGTTCCAGCAAAGGTGAAGTTCTGGGCCTTGGACATGGCCTGGGCCGCGACCTTGAGCTCGGCGAGCGAACTGGCGCCGGCCGCCGAGGTCGTCGTTGTCGTGGTGGCCGAAGATCCACCTCCGCATGCACTTACGCCTGCGGCCACTGCACACAGAACTACTGCCACGAAGGCATCTCGTACTACGACACGTCCCCGAGAACCCTGATTCGGGCTCCCGGGGAGGCGTGCGTAACTAGCTTGAAATCGGCCCATCTCGCCTTTCAGTGTCCGAAGACGTTGGTGTGACCCAGTTCTGGGTCACCCTGTGACGAATCGCCCGAAGTATCGTCGCTCACGCCCGGCGTGCTGGTCGTGCTGGTCGTGCTGCTGGATGCATGCGACTCCGAACCATCGTCGTCTCCATGATCACCGGCACTGTTGTCGTCGGTCTTCGGGACTGAGGGGGCAGTCGTAGGCGGGGTGGACGAGTCGTCGTCAGATGCCTTGGCACCGTGGTTGCCTTCGTCACCATGGCCACCCTCGCTACCCGTTGTCGAGTCGTGGGAGTCATCGCCCGTACCGTCATCGTCCGGCTCAGAGACATCGACCTCAGCGGTCACCTTTGGACCCGACTCGGTCATATGCACCTCGACCTCGAGGACCTGTGTGGCGGTGGCCGACGTGAATACGACTGCTACGCCTTCAGCGGTCGCTACCGGCGTACCTGCGGTGAACCCTGAGCCATCGACTGCCACCACGAGCAACCCGGACACGGCCCCTGTGGCGGGGTCGACGGTAAAGGTGAGGGTACCGATACCCGGCAGCGTGATGGTGAAGTCATTACCGACATTCGCCACCACGGGGGCATTCGGGTCCGTCGTGGTAGTCGTCGGAGTGGCGACAGTGGTGCTGGTGGTGCTGGTGGTCGTCGTGGTGTCAGCCGCCGCCATGGTGGCGGGGACTACGGCAACGCCGAGTCCCAGCAGTGCAGCAGCGCTGGCAGTTGCAATACGTCTGAATGACATGTGTGTCGACCTCCTGGTCGTCGGCGGGTTTGGCTCGTTCCACCGGCTACATCGCTGGAAAGGTGACCGCGTCACAGTTATCTCAAACTTTTCCGCAGAACGGGGTTCTCGAGCCCCGGCCCGGTACGCTAAGCCAAGGGTGGCGGTGGAACTACACGTGCACCTGGGTAATCGGTGCAGCCAAGTTTCCGGTGTGACACGGCAACTTCTGGGGCGATAGGACAGTCGAGTTGGAACATTCCGCCGATCACGATGGTGAGGCAGCTCGGCTCTTGGCCGGGGACGCAACCACCTGGGAGGCCCTTTATGAACGGGTGCACCCCGCAATGCTGGCTTACGCAGACCGCAGACTAGGAAGCACCGAGGATGCCCGAGACGCCGTCTCCGAGGCTATGACCAGGGCCGTCTCCAGTGTCGAGCGCATGGCTGACTTGGATCTCGTGCCGGATGCCTGGCTCTTCGGGATCCTCCGCCACGTGGTGATCGATCAGCAGCGGCGCAACTACCGTCGGCGTGATCTACCCGTCCACCGCCCGATCGAGGATCCCGAGGCCCTGGAGACCTTGGTCATCGAAGGCGAACAGGACGCGGTCCGCCTGGCGTTCTCCCGCCTGTCCGACAGTGATCGTGAGCTCCTTGAGTTGCGCGTCGTGGCCGGACTGAACTCGGACGACGTGGCCTCTCTTCTGGGCATGAAGTCGGGAGCAGTCCGCATGGCCCAGGTTCGGGCCTTGAACCGGCTCCGTTCGCTGATGGTCGAGATCGAAGGAGTGGGATCGTGAAGGAGATGCTCGACGACGATGCCCTGCTGGCAACCCTGGGGGCAGCCCTGGCCCCCGAGCCGTCGTCTCCCACCGCCGGTCAGATGGCCGCGCTCCACGCTGCGCTGGACGCCCGGTCGGGGCTTATCTCGGCGGCCGCCCCCGACGCCGTGATCGTCCCCCTCGGCCCTTCGGCCGGAGCAACGGGGTCCCGAAGCGCTCGCATCCACCGACTGCGGCACCCGGTCGCCGTGCTGGTCGGCGTGGCCGTACTGGCCACTAGCGGTGTGGCTGCCGCCGGTGTGGCCATGGACACCATGCCTGGGCCCGCCCGTCATGTGGCCTACTCGATCGGTCTCCCGGTGACCTCTCCGGCACTGGAGTCCGCCAGGGCGACCCTCGGCGCCCTCGAAGCAACGCTGCAAGGCCACGACCGAGTGGCCGTCCTGGACTTGACTGCCCTGCTGCGGACCCAGTTGGCCGCCTTGTCCGATTCGGATCGCGCCCAGATCGAGCCTGCCGCTGGCCGTCTGCTGGCTTTGGCAAACGCCTTCCTCGAGGGAGAGGCGGCAAGCGGGATACCTCAGAATCCGATCCCTCCCGTCACTGGGGAGGGCACGCACGCCGACACTGGCAATGCGGACAATGCGGGCGATGCGGAGACTTCTGGATCTTCCCGGCCCTCCAGGGGCACGGATTCTCCAGCGACCGGATCGCCCGAGTCAGGCGAAGGGTCCGGTGACGCATCGGTTCCACCCATGGATCACGGATCGCAAACACCCCAAGATGACACCACAGGTGATTCCGGAACGCCGGAAGGTGCCACCACCGACTCCCAAGGCGGTTCGGGGGATCCGACGTCCGGAAGTCCTGCTGATTCGGGGTCATCGGACACGACGGACTCGCCCTTGGCGCCGCACGAACTCGGCCCTGGCTCCCATTCCGGCTGACCCCGGCTGACCCCGGCTGACTCCGATCGCACGTGGGCCGACCCCAAGTAGCCGCGACTTGTCGACCGCCCGTCGACCGCCCCATTGACCGCCAGCACATCGGGGGCCAGTGTGTGGTGGGAGTGTGCTCAGTGCGACTCGCGTATCGGACAGAGGAGTGACAATGCAAAAAGTGATTCTCATCACTGGGGCCTCGGCCGGTATCGGCCTGGCCACTGCTGATCTCCTGCATGCGTCCGGTTGGACCGTCATCGGCGCCAGCCGACGAGGCACGGGACCGGGAACCTGGCAGTCGGTGGTTATGGACGTCGACAACGACGCGTCGGTCACCGACGGCGTCAACTCGGTCATCGCCGAGCATGGACGGATCGATGCCGTAGTCGCATGTGCGGGTTGGGGTCTGGCTGGATCAGTGGAGCAGACCCCGATCGCTGACGCCCAGGACCAGTTCCAAACCAACTTCTGGGGCGCAGCCCGAGTAGTCCAATCGGTGCTTCCTTATTTGCGCCTGCAGGCCTCCGGACGGATCATCCTGGTCAGTTCGATAGGTGGGGTAGTCGGGATCCCGTTCCAGGCGTTCTACACCGCCTCGAAGTTCGCCATGGAGGGCTACGGCGAGGCGCTGGCCTACGAGGTAGCTCCCTTCGGGATCGAAGTCACCCTGGTCGAACCGGGCAATATCCGGACCGACTTCACCTCGAGTCGCCGAGACGTTGTCCCCATCGGTCCCGATGTCTATGCGTCAGCGCGTACCAAGGCCATCGAGAAGATGGAGGACGACGAACGGAACGGAGCGCCGGCGGACGATGTAGCCAGGGCCATCGCCCATGCCCTCGAATCGTCCCGACCACGCCGCCGCGTCTCGGTCGGCAAGATGGGCGAACGGGTGGGAATCATCGGCAAGCGCCTCCTCCCGTATCGCCTCTTCGAAGCAGGGGCCAAGGGCAGCCTAGGAATCTGAGGAACACTCCCGGCACGGCACATTGGAACCTCAGAGAGCGACGTTCTCCCAGTAGGAGCCTTTCAGCATGCCGGACAGAGTGGCCCGATGGATGATCATGTCATCGACATCATCCGGTCGTGCCGCCTCGCCGAAGAAGATCGATCGCTCGGTCACCCGGCGCATGATCACTCCGTGTCGCATGGCGGCATAGGCGATGTGCCACTTCAGGTCACCGATCTGATGGCCGGCCAGTGCCGTGTACGACTTCGCCACATCGACCGGGCGGAACATCTCGGGCAGGCCGGGCGCGCCGAGCTGCACGGCCAGGTCCTGGAAGAACAGATGCAGGTAGCACATCCACCCCAGATCGACTTCAGGCGGGGCAACCGCAGCCATCTCCCAGTCCAAGACGGCGACCACCTCGTTGTCCCGGAACATCATGTTGCCGATCCGGCCGTCACCCCAGGACAGTGCATCAGCACTGACGTCAGTCGGTAGGTTCTCGGTGAGCCAGGCGAAGCACTCGTCGAGCAACGGTGACCGGGCATCCTGGACGACCCACTCGTGATACGCCTTCCAATGGTTGAGGCTGCGCTCGAGTGCCGTTTCACCGGGCTGGTCGAGCTGCAAGAACGACAGGTTGTAGCGGTCTGGAGTGATCGCATGGATCCCCGCCATCGCCGTAATGGCCGACTCCTGGATCGTGCGCCGAGCGTCCTCAGATCCGTCGAAGACCCAGTTGTCACCGAATGTGTAGGGCAAGACATCGGGAGGGACCAGGCCATCGATCCGATCCATGACGAAGAACGACCCGCCGAGCACCTCGGGATCAGGCTCGTACCAGTGCGTCTGCGGAATGGGAACCTCGGTGTGGGTGGCCACGAGGCGCATGACTTGGAACTGCATGTCGAGGTCATAGGTGGTGAATACCGGGTAGTCGGTGGCCGGCGGCTCCACGCGGGCCACTAGTCGGCGCTCGACTGTCGTACCGTCGGCGATCCACCGGGCCGTGACCAGCAGCGTCTCTGAAGACATCCCGTTGCTCTCCGGACTGGTCAGTTCGATGACCTCGGCTTCGTTGCCATCGGGAAGCGTGCGTCGCAACCAGGCCTCGACTTGGCCGCGCATGGCTCCTGGGTCCCGGGTGGAGGTAGTGATGTGCTCCGCATCCATCGCCACCGTGCCGTCGGGACGGGTGGCGACCGACTCGCTCTCGGATGCATCGATCGTCATGTGGTCTCCCCCTGGTATTGGCTAGGTCGTGCGGCT
>JBAXCY010000055.1:0-14880 GCA_037141235.1 Acidimicrobiales bacterium
GCGTCTGCCCTCGAGATGCGTCTGCCCTCGAGATGCGTCTGCCCTCGAGATGCGTCTGCCACCGGGGCCACTCGTCGGGGGTGCTCATGGCGGTCCCGGGACCTCGATGTTCCTTCCAGGTCCCTTCGAGCACCCTCCCTGATCGCTTCCTGCTACCATTGTCTGGTCGACGTGTTCCTTCCGTCGGCCGCCACCACGATTCCAGAGGTCTACTTCCCACATGCCAGACAAGCAGGCAACCATCACCGAATACCGTCTCCATGAGACGGACACCGGTTCCCCCGAGGTGCAGATCGCCATATTGAGCGAGCGCATCATCCATCTCACCGAGCACCTGAAGGTGCACAAGGGAGACCACCACACTCGTCGTGGACTCCTGAAGCTGATCGGTCGCCGCCGGCGTCTGCTCGACTATGTGCGCAACAACGATGTCGAGCGTTACCGTGAGATCATCGGCCGCCTCGGCCTCCGTCGCTAGGCGTATCAGACGCTCCGCCCGGCTCCGGCCGGGCGGTCGCAATTTCTCCACCGGCTGCGTGCCGGCGGATCGCAGGGCGGGAGTATCTCGACCTGTTGCAGGAGCGGCCCCCGCACCGTGGGCGGTCGTTGCATCACCATCCAGACCGGACCCCCACCGAGGTCAGTCACCAGTTGCCGATCACCAAGCCCGAGGGTTCGGGTGGTCGACAACTGGGAACTGGATCGGGGAGTCCCCAAACCAAAAGGAGCGTCAATGTCAGACGCCATCATTGTTTCGGCGCCCATCAGCGGCACCGACAGAACACTCACTTTCGAGACCGGGAAGTTGGCCCAGTTGGCCGACGGCGCAGTCGTCGGCCGCATCGGCGACACTGTCCTGCTGGCTACCGCCACCGCAGCCCGCTCGGTGCGCGAGGGAGCGGACTTCTTTCCGCTGACCGTCGACATCGAGGAGCGGACCTATGCGGCAGGCAAGATCCCCGGCTCGTTCTTCCGTCGAGAGGGCAAGTCCTCGGATCAGGCCATTCTCACCTGCCGCCTGATCGACCGGCCGCTGCGTCCGTCCTTCCCCAAGGGCTTCCGCAACGAGGTTCACGTCGTCGGCACCATCTTCGGTGCAGACCAGGTCAACCCCCACGACATCCTCGCCATCAACTCGGCATCCGCCGCTCTGATGCTGTCGGGCATCCCGTTCGAGGGGCCGATCGGCGCCGTGCGGGTCGCCTACTCGACCGACGGGCAGTGGATCCCGCACCCCACCTTCGAAGAGGGCGATCAGTCGACCTTCGAGCTGGTCGTCGCCGGCCGGGCGCTGGATGACAGCGCCGATGCCGAGATCGCCATCATGATGGTCGAGGCCGGTGGCTCCGAGCGCTCCTTTCAGTTCTACGAAGAGGGTGCACCTCAAGTGGACGAAGAGGTCCTGGCCAGCGGGCTCGAGGCTGCTAAGACCTGGATCCGTGAGTCCATCGTGCTCCAGCGCCAGCTCGTTGCCGCCTACGTGGCCGAGCGTGGTGCCATTGAAGCCATCCCGTACTCGGCCCAGGCTGACTACGCCGATGACGTGTGGGCACGGGTAGAGGCCTCCGGAACCGCCGGACTGGCCGCCGCCAACATCTTGACCCCCAAGGCTGAGCGCAACGCCGCCATCGCCGAGGTCACCTCGTCGATCCTCGCCGACCTGTCCGGCGAGTTCCCTGACCGTACCGGTGAGATCAAGGCCGCCGTGCGTAGCCTGACCAAGAAGCTGGTCCGCAAGCGGATCGTCGAAGAGGGCCTCCGTATCGACGGTCGCACCACTACCGACATCCGGCCGCTGTCTGCCGAGGTCGACCTGTTCCCGACGGCCCACGGCTCGGCCCTGTTCCAGCGGGGCGAGACTCAGGTGCTGAACGTGACCACGCTGGGCATGCCCCGCATGAACCAGCTGCTCGACACCATCACCCCGGACGACTCCAAGCGGTACATGCACCACTACAACTTCCCGCCGTTCTCGACGGGGGAGACCGGCTTCATGCGGGGCCCGAAGCGCCGGGAGATCGGCCACGGCCTGCTGGCCGAGCGGGCGCTCCTGCCCGTCGTGCCCTACGCCGAAGACTTCCCCTACACGCTCCGTCTGGTCTCCGATGTCCTGTCGTCCAACGGATCGACGTCCATGGCCTCGGTGTGCGGATCCACGCTGTCGATGATGGCGGCCGGTGTGCCCCTCAAGGCTCCGGTGGCCGGAATCGCCATGGGACTCGTCTATGAGGGCGGCACGTACGTCACCCTCACCGACATCCTCGGTGCCGAGGACGCCTTCGGGGACATGGACTTCAAGGTGGCTGGTACCCGTGACTCGGTGACGGCTCTGCAGCTCGACACCAAGATCGATGGTCTGCCCCTCGACGTGCTGACCAAGGCCCTCATGCAGGCCAAGGACGCCCGTCTGGCCATCCTCGACGTCATGGCCGAGGCCATTGCCGAGCCCCGCAGCGAGGTTGCTCCTTCGGCACCGAAGATCATCTCCTTCGAGATCCCGATGGACAAGATCGGCGAGGTCATCGGGCCCAAGGGCAAGGTCATCAACGCCCTGCAGCAGGAGACCGGAGCCGACATCGCCGTCGACGACGATGGCATGGTCGGAACAGTGACCATCGGAGCCAAGGACGGCAACGCCGTCGAAGAGGCCCGTCGCCGGATCTCCACCATCCTTGACCCGCCGCTGGCCGAGGTGGGTGCCACCTACCAGGGCAAGGTCGTGAACATCACCAAGTTCGGTGCCTTCGTCAACATCCTCCCCGGACGTGACGGGCTGCTCCATATCTCCAAGATGGGCCAGGGCAAGCGTGTCGAGCGTGTCGAGGACGTCCTCGAGCTCGGCCAGCCCGTCGAGGTGAGGGTCGACGACATCGATCCCCAGGGCAAGGTATCCCTGTCGATGGCCGGTGCTGCTCCTGCAGCCTCGTCTTCGGGCAGCTCGAGTGGTGGCGGTCGTGACTCTGGTCGTGACTCTGGTCGGGGCAGTTCGTCCCGTGGTGACCACGCCGACCCGGGTAACGACTCGGACAGCGGTCCTCGTCGTCAGCCGGCTGCAGCTGCGGCCCCGACCGGTGCGGCCTCGTTCGAGGATGCTTTCGAAGAGGAGTTGGTCCAGGAGTTCGGTGACCTCGGTCCGGCATCGACCGAGTCGTCCGACCGTCCCAGCAGCGGCGGCAGCCGGGGCGGGCGTCGGCGCCGGTGAGCACGCACGCCAGTCGTAGGCCGGCCATCACGGCCGGCCTACGGCGGCGTAGTTCGGTGGGTACTTCGGTGGGTACTTCGTCCGCTGAGCGGAGATGATCCGCACCGAACGTCTGTCTTCGGGACTCACCGTGGTGAGCGAGAAGATGTCCGAGGCGCGATCGGTCTGTATTGGTTTTTGGGTCGGTACAGGTTCGCGAGACGAAGAATCTGAGTTCGCCGGGGCCAGCCACTTCCTCGAGCACCTGCTGTTCAAGGGGACCGAGGACCGGTCAGCATCGGCGATCGCTGAGGCGGTGGACGAGGTAGGCGGCGATTTCAACGCCTTCACCACCAAGGAGTACACCTCCTTCTACATCCGGCTCCTGGCCGAGAACGTAGATCTGGGCCTAGACATCTTGTCGGACATCATGTGGCGTCCGGCTCTGCGCTCGAGCGATCTCGATGCCGAGCGTCAGGTGATCCTCGACGAGATCCTGATGCACGCCGATGAGCCAGCCGACGAAGCAGGTGAGCAGAGCTCAGCGATCCTGTTCCCGGACCATCCACTGGGTCGCGAAGTCCTCGGGACCGAGTCCTCGGTCACCGACATGACCTCCGAGCGGATCCGAGCCTTCTTCGAACAGCACTACCTCCCGTCCAACATGGTGGTGGCTGTGGCCGGGGACGTCGACCAACCTGCCTTCGTCGAGGGACTCGAGCGCAGGTCGGGATCGAGCGCGGGTGGGGAGTCGCCCGGACGCACGGCGCCGGACGAACGGGTGGTGCCGCTACGGGTCACCCGTAGGTCCACCGAGCAGGCCCATGTGGTGATGGCCGCACGATCGGTCGACCGCAACGACCCCAGCCGCTATGCCTTGGCCGTGCTGAACCACGTGCTCGGCGGCGGGTTGTCGAGCCGCCTGTTCCAAGAGATCCGTGAGCGACGGGGCCTCGCCTATTCGGTGTGGTCCGAGCGCGTCGCCTATGGCGATGCTGGTTTCCTGAGTATCGGACTGGGCACCTCCCCCGAACACGTGGCGGAGATCCTCGACATCGTCACCGACCAGTTGGCCGCCCTCGGGGCCGACGGGATCACCGATCGAGAGCTCACGATTGCCAAGGGCAACCTGCGGGCCGAAACCTTGCTGGCCTGCGAAGACTCGGGAGCCCGCATGAGCCGCATCGGCGCTGGCATGTTGCTCCACGGCGAGGTCCTGGCCGTCGATGACGTCCTCGCCCGGGTGGAGGCGCTGACGTCGGAAGAGATCCATGACGCGGCGCGGGTGCTGGTGGCGGCCCCACGGACCCTGTCGGTGGTCGGGCCGTTCGACGAGTCGGACTTCGATGCGTCGGCTCTGTCGCTCGGATAGTCGCAGGGATAGTCGCAGGGATAGTCGCAGGGATAGTCGCTCGGACTGTCGCTCGGATAGTCGCTGACGAGGCGGCTGGGCGATCAGCACGACGATCAGCACGACGATCAGCACGACGATCAGCAGGGTAGGCACGGCCTCCTTGGCTAGGGTGGCCGACATGCGAGTCGGAGTTGTCGGAGCGGGTGGACGGATGGGCCGGGAAGTGTGCGCCACGGTGCTGTCCCGACAGGGTTTGGAGCTGGCAGCAGCCCTCGATCCCGCACATGTCGGATCCTCAGTAGCGGAGCTGGTGGGGTTTGGAGTCGGCAGCGGAGTCGGCAGCGGGGATGGCGACCTCCTCGTGACAGCAGACCTGGACGCGCTAGTTGATGCCCGTGTCGATGTCGTCGTGGACTTCACCCACCTAGACGTGTCCCGGGCCACACTCTCGTTCTGTGCGGAGTCGGGCATCCATGCCGTGATCGGAACGACCGGTTTCACCGAGGACGACCTGGTTGAGTGGGGGCGCCAGTTCGACCCAGCCGGTGGGTCCCGGGCCAACTGCATCATCGCCGCCAACTTCGCCGTAGGGGCTGTGCTGATGATGCGATTCGCCGCCATGGCGGCCCCGTGGTTCGAAGGGGCCGAGATCATCGAGCTGCACCACGAGGCCAAGCGCGATGCGCCGTCGGGTACATCGTTGCGCACGGCGGAGCAGATGGCTGCGGCCCGAGCGGAGGCATCACGACCGGAGTTTCCAGCCGACGTCACCTCGACGACGGTCGTGGACGGTGCACGTGGTGGTGTCGGACCCGGAGGAGTGCGGATGCACTCGGTCCGGCTGCCCGGGCTCGTCGCCCATCAAGAAGTTCTGTTCGGGGCACAGGGACAGGGCCTCACTATCCGACACGACTCCTACGACCGGTCCTCGTTCATGGACGGCGTCGTCCTCGCCATCGAAGCCGTGGCCTTGCGCCCAGGGCTCACGGTCGGCCTCGAGCCGGTCCTCGGGATCTGAGCGTCAGGCCGAGATGGACGACGTCCGCCAGCGCATCATCGAGGCGTCCTATGTGTGCGTAGCCCGTCGCGGCGTGGCCAAGACAACCGTTGAAGACATGGCCCGAGAGGCCGGCATGTCGCGCGCCACGATCTATCGGGCATTTCCTGGCGGTAGGGACGAGGTGATCAACGCCACGGTGGCGTGGGCCACGCTCGACTTCTTCGGCAAGTTGTACGAGCGCATCCAAGGGTCCGGGGACTTCGAGGAGATGATGGAGCGGGGCATCATGTTCGCCCATCAGTCAATCATCGAGCACGACGTGCTCCAGCGGGTCATGGAGACAGAGCCGGACAAGCTCCTTCCGATCCTGACCGTGGAGAGCAATCGGATTCGAGAGGGGATCGCTGCGGTCTTGGCCCCGTACCTGACCGAGCGCGGCCTGGCTCCCGGCGTCGACCCAGATGACGCTGCCGACTTCCTGGCTCGAATGGTCCTGTCCTACATCTCGGCACCGGGACGATGGGACCTGGAAGATCCTGAACAGGTAGCCCGACTGGTGCGAAGTGAGCTGCTGGCCGGGGTTGTGGTGCCGGCTCGACCGCGGTGAACGCGTAGTTAGGCACATGCACGGACCAGTGGGTGGGTCCAATGATTGACGCTGAAACAAAATATGACCTACTGTTTCATGTGTGAGTGGAGCGCCGGGGGCACTGCGGGTCTTGGGGGACGACAAGGTCGTCGCGTTCGCCCCGAGTGCAGATGCTGTGCATCCAGATTCGGAGTCACCGCAGCGGGTGCGGATCATCGACGGAACGCTCGCCTGCCTGGCCCGCCACGGGACGGCCAAGACAACCGTCGATGACATTGCTCGCCAGTCAGGGGTCTCGAGGGCGACCGTGTACCGGGCGTTCCCCGGTGGACGGGACGAGATCCTGGGCGCGGTGGTCGACACTGAGGTAGCGCGCCTGTTTTCGGCACTAGGCGTGTGTCTGGGCTCAGCCGAGGAGCTGTCGCAGGCTCTGGTGGCAGGGATCGTTGAAGCGTCGGTGCGCCTCCGGGACCACACCGCGCTCCATTTCCTGGTCGAACACGAGCCCGGAATCATCCTTGGTCATCTCGCCTTCGCTGACTCTGATCGGCTGCTCGCCATCGCCTCGCGGTTCACGGCTCCGTTTTTGGCTCGGTGGATGGCACCTGCTGAGGCTGCACGTGTGGCTGAGTGGGCTGCCCGCATCGTGCTGTCCTACGCCGTCTCTCCCTCACCTCGGACTGATCTGTGCGACCCAGCGCAGGCGACTCGACTGGTGCACACGTTCATGCTGCCTGGGATCGAGGCGCTGCAGGCCGCAGCTGCCGGTCCGATCGACATCACGCCTCATCGCCCGGGGCTGGGGCGATCCCCAAACTGATACCTCGACAAGATCCGACCGATTCCGGACAAGTTCCGACTGCTGTTTGTTATTCCGACATGAACCACACGATTACTGACCAAGGAGAATCCGACATGACACCAGAGATGAGCAGCACCGAAGACATCATCGGGCGCAAGGAGATCGACGATCTCGAGGCGATCCTCTCCGTGGTCGGCACCGAAGAGGCCAACGGCCTCCACGTAGTCCACTCCAACTACGACACCATCTTCACCTGGGACTACGAGAAGGGCTCCCGTCCGAAGCTCAACAAGCTCTACGAGAAGGCGAAGAACGCCCAGTGGAACGGCGAGACCGACCTTCCGTGGGACACAGATGTCGACCAAGAGAAGCTGGTCGTCATGGCCGCAGAGGCACAGGGTGGGTTCGCAGCGGGCTTCGATGTTGCCGGCACACCGGTGGAGAAGTGGGGCGACAAGGAGTGGATCGCCTTCGGTGTCGAGAGCCAGAACTGGACGCTGTCGCAGTTCCTCCATGGCGAGCAGGGGGCCTTGGTCTGCACAGCTAAGATCGTGGAGTCGGTGCCGTGGATCGACGCCAAGTACTACGCCGCCACCCAGGTGATGGACGAAGCCCGCCACGTGGAGGTCTTCGCCAAGTACCTCGACGAGAAGCTCTCGGGGCACTATCCGGTCAATGCCCACCTGCGCATGCTCCTCGATGACATCATCGCCGATTCGCGCTGGGATATGACCTACCTGGGCATGCAGATCATGATCGAAGGACTGGCCCTGGCCGCCTTCGGCTTCTTGCACCAGCTCACTCCGGACCCACTGCTCAAGCAACTCCTGCGCTACGTGATGGCTGACGAGGCTCGCCATGTGGCCTTCGGCGTGCTGAGTCTCCAGGAGTACTACCAGGAGCTCAACGCCGCCGAGTTGCGCGAACGCCAGGAGTTTGCCTTCGAGGCGGCTGTGCGCATGCGTGACCGGTTCCTCCAGCAAGAGGTCTGGGAGAGGATGGGCGTTGATCCGAAGACGATCCTGCCTGTGGTTCTGTCGGCTCCGGACCGCAACGAGTTTCAGGCACTCCTGTTCTCCAAGATCGTCCCCAACTGCCGCAAGCTCGGCCTCTTGGACGCAGCCGACGGATGGCTGCGGACGAAGTTCACCGAACTAGGGGTGATCGAGTTCGAGTCCGCAGTGGACACCTCAGAGGAGTACGACGCCATGGCGGCCTTGCCTCCGAGCCAGCGCCAGCTGATCTGATTACGAGGGCGAACCCCGGGGGCGGCACCGGACGCCCCCGGCAGGACCCACCGGCGCCCCTGGTAGCCTGCCTACCCGTGAGACTCGAACTATCAGCCATCGCCCAGAGCAGGCGATGAAGGGCGCGCCTCGATTCGGAACCGTGGTGACCGCCATGGTCACCCCGTTCGATGCCGACGGGGGGCTCGACCTGGATGCCGCCGTTTCGCTGGCCCGTCATCTGGCCGAACATGGCAGCGATGGGCTGGTCGTGGCCGGGACCACGGGTGAAGGGCCGGTTCTTGATGATCCTGAGCGCATCGCGTTGTTCCGTGCCGTGATCGAGGCCGTGACCATCCCGGTCATCGCCACTTCTGGAACCAACGACACCGCCCATTCGATCATGATGACCAAGGAAGCAAAAGCTGCGGGGGCCGCTGGGGTCCTGGTCGTCACTCCGTACTACAACCGACCTTCTGCTGCGGGGCTGTCGGCCCACTTCCGGGCCGTAGCCGCCGCCACCGATCTTCCGGTCATCTTGTATGACATCCCGGCTCGCTCGGCCCGGCGGATCGGACCGGAACTCACGGTGCAACTGGCCACCGAGGTATCCAACATCGTGGCTGTCAAGGATGCCACCGGAGACGTGGCCTCGGCTGCCCGCGTGGTAGCCGAGGCTCCCGCAGGCTTCGAGCTCTACTCCGGTGACGACTCGCTCACCCTTCCGTTCGCATCGATCGGTGGTGTCGGGGTGATCAGCGTGGCCTCCCACTGGGCCGGACCGGTATTCGCGCAGATGCTGGCCGCGCACGGCGCGGGAGATGTCGCACGTGCCGCCGACCTCAACCGGGTGCTGCTCGAGTCCTACCTGTTCGAGTCGTCCGAGGAGTATCCGAACCCAGTGCCGGCTAAGGCTGCATGCCGGGCGCTCGGCCTAGCGGTCGGCCAGTGCCGGCTGCCCAACGCTCCCGCCCCGCAGTCGCTCGATGACCAAGCGCAGTCGGTACTCGCCGGGTTGGCTTCTCATGCACAGTCGCAGCGCTCTGTTGCCTGACTCCCCGGGGTCACGGCAAGGTGCACCATCTAACGGTTCCAACTCGTCCTCGGGCAGTCGGCGTCGCAAGCCGAAAGCAGCAGGAGGATCTGAGAACGTGACCGGAACATCGAAGACAGCAGGGTCGGCCGGGCCGGCCAAGACAGCAGGGTCGGCCGGGCCGGCCAAGACAGCAGGGTCGAAGACATCGGGTTCGAAGACATCGGGGTCGAAGGCTGCGGGGTCGAAGGCGAGCGCCAGTCGTTCGTCGGGTTCGGGTTCCGGTTCAGGTTCGGGTTCGTCGGTCCGGGTGGTCTTCCTCGGGGGACTCGGCGAGATCGGCCGCAATTGCGCATGCATCGAAGTCGACGGTCGCATTCTTGTCCTGGATGTGGGAATCATGTTTCCGGATCCGGACATGCCCGGTGTCGACCTGGTCCTGCCCGACTTCACCTACCTACGCGAGAACGCCGATCGAGTGGATGGAGTCATCCTCACCCACGGTCACGAGGACCATACCGGCGGACTGGCCTATCTGCTCCGTGACTTCCCGGTCGATGTCTACGGATCTGAACTGACCCTGTCGCTGGCCCGCAACCGGGTTGACGAGGCAGGAATGGCCAGCCGGGCCAACTTCATCCCCGTCCGTGACGGCGAGCGTCGACGCATCGGTCCGTGTGACGTGGAGTTCATCCCCGTCACGCACTCGGTTCCGCACGCCTTCGCCACGGCGTTCCACACGCCCCAGGGGGTCATCCTCCACTCGGGAGACTTCAAGATCGACCTGCACCCGGTGGACGGGCGCCGCACGGATCTGGCCCGGATGGGGGCACTGGCCTCAGACCCGGGCATCCGCCTGCTCCTGGTCGACTCCACCAACGCCGAGGAGCCGGGATTCACCGCATCCGAGTCCACGGTCGGGGCCACGCTGGAGAAGGTATTTTTGGCTCGGCCCGATCGCCGGTTCATCGTGACCTGCTTCGCCAGCCACATCCACCGGGTCCAACAGGTGGCCGATGCCGCCATCGCTGGCGGCCGGGTAGTGGCCACGCTGGGCCGTTCGATGCAGAAGAATGTGGCACTGGCCCGCAAGCTCGACCTGCTGCACATCCCCGAGAACTCCTTGGTGGACATCGAGAAGATCGACAACTACCCGCCGGGACGGGTGTGCGTCATCTCCACCGGATCCCAGGGCGAGCCGATGTCGGCCCTGTCTCGGTTGGCTGCCGGCGAGAACCGGTTCTTCAAACTCCAAGACGAGGACGTCGTCGTTATCAGCGCCCATCCGATCCCCGGTAACGAGTGGTCGGTCGGCCGAGTCATCGACAGCCTGCATCGCCGCCACGTCGAAGTCATCCACTCCGGCATAGAGAACGTGCACGTCAGCGGACACGCCAAGCAAGGTGAGCTCGCCATGCTGATGTCGGTGACGCAGCCCGAGTTTCTCATCCCGGTCCACGGCGAGTACCGCCACATGGCCAACCAGGTCCGGTTGGCCGCCAGTATGGGAATCGACGGCAACCGGGTGCTGCTGTGCGAGGACGGTGATGCCGTACGCCTCGACTCAGGCGGCATGCACCGGGACGGAAGTGTTCCAGGTGGCTACCTCTTCGTGGACGGTAGTTCCGTCGGCGATATCGGGCACGGAGTCCTGCGTGACCGGATGGTCTTGGCCGAGGAAGGCGTGGTCATGGCCGTCGCCACGGTCGACCTGAAGCAGGGCGAGGTGATCGGAGTCCCGCAGATCGTGACCAGGGGCTGGGCCTATGACAAGGACACCGAGGCGATTCTGGAAGAAGCCAGAAAGCAGGTCACTCGGGCCCTGGAGCAGGCACTTTCCTCCGGCAACACCGATCACGAGACCCTCAACCGGGTAGCTCGCAAGGCGCTGGGCAAGCTGGTGGGAGAACGCACCAGGCAGCGGCCCATGATCGTGCCAGTCATCGTCACCGTCTGATCAGATCGGTCGGTGTCCCACTGACGGGCACGCCCCGGGAGTAGCCTTATTGGTACTGTGAAGACCGCCACCAAGCGTGCGGTGGGTCGATCCGGGGCGTCGCGGCCCAAGGGCAAGGCGACGACACCGGCCCGATCGACCAGGAGCGCCCCCGCAAAGAAGAGCCAGGCCAGCAAGGGCGCAAGCCGCGCTCGTGCCCGTGTCGAGGAGCCAGTCGGAATGCTCGCTTCGATGTCGGCGGTGGCCGCAGGGCATGCCACGGACCTGTGGGGGGTCGTACTGGTCACGCTGGGTGCCCTCTTTGCTCTGGCTTTCTACGCCGGATCGCTCGGTCCTGCCGGCCGCTTCGCCCGTGTGGCCATGGGCGATCTGCTGGGTTGGGGTCGATTCCTGGTTCCGCTGGTCCTGATCGCTGTCGGCGTCCGCATGTTCATGGGGAGGGGTACAGATACCCCTGACGACGGCCGGACTCGTAGGGAGCCCGCCCGGGCCGTCCTGGGTGGAGCGCTCATCTTGCTGGCCATCTCGGGGATCGCCGCCCTCGCCGGCGGGTCGCCCGCCATCGGGGCATCGACGGCGGCGTTGTCTTCGGCTGGCGGTTGGGTGGGCGCAGTGATCGCTGATCCGCTTGGATCGGCACTTGGTGGCTTCGGTGCCGCCGTTGTCCTTGTGGTCGTGGTGGCCGTATCGGTCCTCGTGTTCACCGGTGTGTCGGTCCGTTCGGCGGCATCCGGCCTGGTGCAGGCCGTCCGGTGGTTGGTGGGTGCAGCCCGAGGGGATCGTGCCGCCAATGTGGTCGACGACTCGAGCAGTGAGCCCACCGATCCGTTCGGTCGTGCGCTGGCTCAGGGCCGTCAGCCATCGGTCTCTGCTGTCGCACCGGAAGATCCACAGGACGACGAGCCCGTGGATGTCGACGTGCTGCATGAGGACGTCGAGGACGTGGTCTTGGAGGCGGTCGTACTGCCTGAGGCAGCTACCAAGCCGGGCAAGGGCGAACAGCTGGAGATGAAGATGGGATCGCCGGTGGGGGACTGGCGACTGCCGCCAGCCAATCTGCTCAAGCGAGCCAAGGCTCAGGTCATCGACGAGGCAGAAGTCGATGCGGCCGGTGCCGCGTTGGTGCACGCGTTGTCGGCCCACGGTGTGGAGACCAGGCTGGTGGGCCGGACGGTTGGACCGTCGGTCACGCGCTACGAACTCGAGCTCGGAGCAGGCGTGAAGGTCGCCCGGGTGACGTCGCTCTCCAAGGACATCGCCTACGCCATGGCTTCGCCGGATGTTCGGATCCTGGCCCCCATTCCGGGGAAATCAGCGATCGGCGTCGAAGTCCCTAACCGCCGCCGCCAGTTGGTGGCTCTCGGCGATATCCTGGCTTCGCCCGAGGCGGCCAAGGCCACGCACCCCCTCGAGGTGGGGCTCGGGCGGGACATCGCCGGCCGTGCCGTGATCGCCAACCTGGCCGAGATGCCCCACGTACTGGTGTCGGGATCGACTGGATCGGGCAAGTCGTCCTGCATCAACTCGGTGCTCACTTCGATCCTGACCCGGGCCACGCCCGACCAGGTGCGCCTGATCCTGATCGACCCGAAGCGGGTGGAGCTCGGCCAGTACAACGACCTGCCCCACTTGCTGACCCAGGTCGTAGTAGACCCGAAGAAGGCGGCCAACGCCCTCAGTTGGGCAGTCACGGAGATGGAGCGGAGGTACGACCTCCTCGCCGAGGCCGGACAGCGCGACATCACCGGATACAACGCGGCGTTCGATGCCGGTGACCTGGCCGAGCACGAAGAGGCCTACCGGCTCCGGATGCAGGGCACCGATGCCGAGGTCGACGACGATGATGACGACGCTCCGCTTCAGTTCCCTCGGCTGCCCTTCATCCTCATCGTGGTCGACGAGCTCAACGACCTGATGATGGTGGCCGCTCGAGACGTCGAGGAGTCGGTGTGCCGGATCGCCCAGATGGCGCGTGCCGTGGGCATCCATCTGGTCCTGGCCACCCAGCGTCCTTCGGTGGACGTCATCACCGGTGTCATCAAGGCCAACGTGCCCTCTCGGATGGCGTTCTCGGTGTCGTCACTGGCCGACAGCCGGGTCATCTTGGACCAGCCTGGTGCGGAGCGCCTGATCGGCAAGGGCGACATGCTCTTGCTGACGGCATCGTCCTCCAATCCCCAGCGGATCCAGGGCCCCTGGGTGAGCGAAGAAGAGGTACGGGCCGTAGTGGCCCACTGGAAGCGTCAGCGTCCGATGGAGATCGTGGCTGGAATCGAAGACGTGGTGAGCGCCGATGGGCCGCGTGCTGGTGGGGGCGATGACGGGGATGACGACGAGTTGTTGGCGCAGGCGATGGAGCTCGTGGTCCGGTCGCAACTCGGATCGACCTCGATGCTCCAGCGCAAGTTGCGGGTGGGCTTTTCGCGTGCTGGGCGACTCATGGATCTCATGGAACGTCGTGGTGTAGTCGGTCCGTCCGAGGGCTCCAAAGCGCGACAGGTCTTGATGACGCCCGAGGAACTGGACGCCCGCTGAGCCAGCGGAATCGATACTTGATGTTTCGATGACCACGACCGACGAAGGGGCGCCCAGACCGGCTTCCACGACGTCAGAGGTCATACTCGCCACCCGTCCGAGACGTGGCCGCCGGGCTCGCCACAGTGGTCGGGCTGTAAGGGAAACGAAGCCCGCCAGTCATCGAAAGAGCAACCGGGGTTGGCTCCGATGGCTCCCGTGGGTGCTGAGCGCAGCCTTCGTGCTGCTCCTCGGATCCGGTGCGTGGGTGGCAGCGCAGCGGATCAATGTCGCGTTGGCACGGCCCGTTGCTCACCCGGCGGCACTGGTCCAGACAGTCGTGCCTGGAGCTGCTCCTGTGCTGCCGTGGGCGGCCAAGGGGCAGAGTGCCATCTCGATCCCGTCGTTGGGGTACGTGGAGCAATCGGGACCGGAGCCCTCGGTCCCGGTGGCATCGCTGACCAAGATCACTACAGCCATCGTGGTGCTTCAGGATCACCCGCTGCCCGTCGATGCACCGGGACCGTTGGTGACGGTGACAGCCGATGACATCGTCGAGTACAACTTCGAACTGCAGCACGATCAGACGACAGTGGCCATCAAGCAGGGCGAGACCATCAGCGAACGTCAGATGCTCGAAGCACTGCTGACCCAGTCGGCCAATGACATCGCCTACACGCTGGCGACATGGGATGCGGGGTCGATCCCTGCCTTCGTGGTGAAGATGAACACGTTGGCGGCCTCGCTCGGAGCCACGGCGACTCACTATGTGGATGCCAGCGGCTACGACCCGCAGACGGTGTCCTCTGCATCCGATGTACTGCGGATGGCTGCCGTCGCAATGGCGATACCGACATTTGCTCAGATCGTCGCCATGACGGAGGTGACCCTTCCCGTAGCGGGCACGCTTTCGAACATCGTCTCTGAAGTTGGCAAAGACGGAGTGGTCGGCATCAAGTCGGCATATACGTCGGCGGCCGGAGCATGCATGGTCCTCGCCGCCAACCGCACCATCCGAGGGCGCAATGTGCTGGTGATGGCCACCGTGCTGGGTCAGCCGACACCCCCACCCACGATGCCGACCACGACCACCACGTTGCCGCCTCCACCTAAAACGACGACCACGACTACGACTACGACTCCGACGGACACCACCGATGCGACGGATCCTGCTGCGCCGACCACGACAAGCAGCTCAACGACGACAACGACGACAACGACGAC
>JBAXCY010000056.1:0-14781 GCA_037141235.1 Acidimicrobiales bacterium
GGTCATCGACGTGTTCGTGTCCAAGAGGCGAGACCTGAAGGCTGCGACAAGGTTCTTCACCAATGCGATCAGCTCCCATGGAGCGCCGGCCGAGATCACCACTGACCGGGCCCACGCCCTGGTCCGCGTGGTCGCCGAGCTCCTGCCGGCTGCACTGCACGACACCACCCAGTACGCCAACAACCGGGTCGAAGCTGACCATGGGCGGCTCAAGGCGAGACTTCGACCGATGCGAGGCCTCAAACGGGACCGGACGGCGAGCGTCGTCATCCGAGGACATGCCTTCATCCAGAACCTGCGGCGAGGCCACTACGAACTTGGGGTCGATGCACGTCACGGACTGACGCTCGCCGCAGCGTTCGACGAGCTCGCCCTGGTGGTCTGACCTGAGAATCCCACTGGAGCTGGTGAGCCCGCGCCATACGATCCAACAATGCAACAGCGCCCCAGAAAGCGACTGCCCGAGCTGGGCGCAGCCGTGCAGGCCGCGGCCCGTCGGGTCACCGCGTCGGTCGGCGGCGCGTTCGGAGGTACCAGTCCCGCGTCGAGGTCATGAGCGCCGTGCATCCCCAGCCCTCGGCTCCCGGAGCACGACCTGGATGACCTCACCCAGGCGTACTTCGAGGGCTCATCGATCGACGCGCTGGTTCGACGCTTCTCCATCCACCGCAACACGGTGATCGGCCACCTCGATCGGCTCGGCGTCCCAGGTACACCGCGTCAGTGCTCTGCTCTTGGGTCGGCTTCCCGCATATTGATCTGAACGTTGTTGTACTGAATACAGGTTCGTGCTAGCAATATCGGTATGGCCCCATCGACTCGACCGGCTACTGACGCACCGAGCGCACCTAGGCGTCGCTACCGCTCACAGCGCCGCGCCGAACAGGCCCAAGAGACGCGCTCGGCGCTGTTGCAGGCCGCCACCAACCTCTTCACCACGCGGGGATGGTCCGCGACCGGCATGCGCGACATCGCCGAAGAGGCCGGCGTGGCAACCGAGACCGTGTACTCGCATTTCGGCTCCAAAGCCGAACTGTTCCAGCGGGTGGTGGACGCGGCCGTAGGCGGCGATGAGGCGCCCGTAACGGTGGCGGAGCGACCGGAGTTCGCGTTGATCGGCGAGGGCGCACGCGGCGAGCGGATCGCCGCCGCCGCGCATCTCACTACGCAGATCCACGACCGCACAGCCGGGCTGGCGAAGGTCCTTCGCGAGGCGGCCGCCGGCGACGAGGCGATCGCCGACATGCTGTCGGCGACGCGCGAGCGCCAGCGACTCGACGTCGAAGCCGGGGCCTCCCTACTGATGGGCCGCGCCCCGGCGGCCAACGAGCGCGACGGGCTGTGGGCGCTGCTGAGCGTCGAGGTGTACCTGCTCCTGGTGGAGGTCACCGGATGGAGTCCCGCGACCTACGAGGCGTGGCTGGCCGAGACTCTGGAGCTGCTGGTTCCGCGGTCGTGAGAGATCTGAGGACGCATCGATGAACACTGACACAACACAACCGGCGGACACTCGCATCATGGGTATCGTCCACCAAGCCCTACGCCGCGACCTCGGGCGAACCCGAACCGCTCTGACGGGGGCCGAGCCACCGGCAAGCGAGACCAGAGAAGCGATCGCCCGCCATGTCGGGTGGATGATGACGTTCCTGCATCACCACCACACCGGCGAGGACGAGGGCCTCTACCCGCTGGTTCGAGCGCGAAGGCCTGACGCTGCCGCGCTGCTCGACCAGATGCACGCAGATCATGAACGGATCCAGCCCGCGATCGCCGAGGTCGAGGCTAGGGCCGTCGCCTATGGCGCGGGCGACGACGACGGGGAGCGTGGGAGCCTGCTCGTCGCACTGGACGACCTCGAGGCGTTCCTGTTGCCGCACCTCCTGACCGAGGAAGCGGAGATGATGCCTGTGGTCTCAGCCACGCTGACCGATGCCGAATGGCGTCGATGGGACCAGGAGTACAACCTCGAACCGAAATCCTTCGGTGAACTCGGGTTCGAAGGCCATTGGCTCATCGACGATCTCAGCCCCGAGGACCGTGATCTCGTGACCCGCCTCGTGGCGCCGCTCCCCCGGCTGATTCTCTTGAAGGGCTTCGCACGGACCTATCGCCGCCGGGCCGCTGCCTGCTGGGCCCCTCCTCCTCCGAAGCGGAGAGTTGGCAAGCACGGCCACGTGGACGTCGTGGTCGAGACCGACCGCGACGCGATTTGGGCGCTGTTGTGCGACGTCACCCGGGTCGGCGAATGGAGCCACGAGTGCATCGAAGCCGAGTGGCTCGGCAACGCGACCACGGCGGTGCCCGGGGCACGGTTCCGGGGCAAGAACCGAGCAGGGATGCTCCGCTGGGGGCGCGTGTGCGAAATCGTCGAGTCGTCACCATGGACGCTGGCGTGGCGCACCGTGCCGAGCCTCCTCTATCCCGACAGCACGGAATGGCGCGTGCGCCTCGAAGACACCCGAAGCGGCACACGGATCGAGCAGACCTTCCAGGTGCTCCACATCCCGGAGCTTCTCGACATGGTGTACGCGAGGCTGATCCCAGATCACCGCGATCGGGCTACGGCGATCACCGAGGACCTCCGACGGCTTGCAACCGTGGCAGCCACCACCGAACGTCCCTACGCACCCCATGGACTGAACCCTGTCGACGCCCACGGCGACTGAACGGGTGGAATGGGGTCGAAGTCGACAAAGATGCCCACCGAGGTGCCGGCTGGGACGCGGACACGAAACGATCCCGACCGCATGAGTGACGCTCGCCTGGATCTGGGCGCCTAGGTTGGCGGCAACGGGGGAGGACGGCATGGCCGGGCTTGAGAATGTCGAAGTGCGTCTGATCGAGGGTGACGAGTTGCAGGCGGCAGCGCTCGTAGCGGCAAAGGGTATGCGTGACAACCCGCTGCATGTCGCCGCCATTGGCGACGACCCCGAGCGGCGCGTGCGAGTGATGCAGCGGGTGTTCTCTCGTCTCTTGACCCTGCCCGGGCGCGAGACGCTCGGCGCGTGGGATGGCGAGCGCCTGGTGGCTGTCGCTGATTCCACCGATCCGGGGCGGTGCCAGCCGTCGCCGCGTGACCAGATGCGTTTGGCTCCGGCCATGGTCATGGCCGGACGTGCCGCGCCGCGTATGTCACGTTGGCTGTCCGCGTGGGCCAAGCACGACCCCGACCGCCAGCACTCGCACTTCGGTCCGCTCGCCGTTGACCCAGACCTCCAGGGACAGGGCATCGGGAGTCTGCTCCTGTCGGCCTACTGCCGACGGCTCGACCAAGCTGGACTGCTTGGCTACCTGGAGACAGACAAGCCCGAGAACGTCCGCCTCTACGAGCGGTTCGGGTTCGCGGTGACAGCCGAGGCCGATGTGATCGGCGTGAAGAACTGGTTCATGACACGTGAGGTGCCTCCACAGGGGAGCGATCGATCATGACGCCGGCCCCAGCGTTGACGGCCAGGGGCGGACGAGGTGCCTGCTGCACGATTCGGTGAGAACCGATCTGCGGTAAGGAGCCGGGCCCGAGGAACCTTCGGCTCGTCTTTCAAACCCTGCCTCTGACCAGGGGTCATGCGGCGAATCGTTGTGATTTCCACTACAACCGGTGGAGGTGATGGGACTCGAACCCCTGGCCTTCTCTCGACTCTCGACTCTGCCTACTGCATTCGGCCAGTCGTCCGTGCCCACTTGATGATCTCGGTTCTTAGCCAGAGGAGGGGTCGACCATGTCCCAGGTTCACTACAGGTCGCGGCATGTCGGGATATCTACCCTGATAGACGGAGACCGAAGTTCGCTGAGATAGTCCAAGAAGATCGGCAACACCTTGGGCGTCAATCAAGTCTTCTGAGTTGACCATGGGTCCCACAGTTATCGAGTCTTACGTAGTTGACTCCAGAATACAACGACGGTAGTATACCGGAGTCAACATAGTGGCCCCGGCGGTGCGGAAACACCCCGGGGCCGTGGCCAGCACCCATGTGGGAGGTACTGACGCAGTGAACTGTAGTGAAGCGCGCCCCGACGCGGGCAAGACGCTGTTCATCTCCCAGACGAAGCGATTCTCAGCCCCGGCTGTGCTGACGAGTGCCCAACTGGATGGTGCTGATGACGCCGGCCGCCACCTTCGCCGCGGTCCCTTGATGGGACCCGCAGACGCCCCTTCAGGCACTATCCCCGCGCCAACGACGTCGACGCGTTTTAATAGAAGTACATCCCAGGAGGCATCCAGCGAGGCCGTGCCAACCGGAAGTCCCGGAGAGCACCACTCGCTGGTCACACGGAGCGCTGACCGCAGTGAGCACGCTGATGTGCTCACGAGGAGAAGTTGTTCGTGCCGCACGAACTGGGATGTGTCGAGGAGGAGCTGGGCCGGTCGTTGGCCGGTGTTCCGCGCCATCACCTCGCGCCCGAGGTACTGGCACCGAGAAGCGGCTTCGACCAGGACCGACACTCGGAGTCCTGGGAGCTCGGGGCGCCCCTTCCGGTCGGAGTATCAGTGAGTGCCGTCATTGCGCGGTTCTCCCCGAAGGACGTCCCCACCGACGTCTGGGACCGCATCCGGCCCGTGGTGACTGCGGCAGTCAGCGACAGCACGCCCGTGACCCCGGGTCTCACCAGGCGTCACATGACCATCGCCACGCAGCTGGCGGTGTGGGCCGACCGGATCGGCGTGCCGCTCGACCATGAGGTTCTCTTCCACCCCGAGACCATCGACCGCTACATCCTCGAGGGCTGCGCCCATCTGACTATCGGCAGTCGGATGAACTACCGGTCCCAACTGTGGAAGTTCGGTAAGTCCGTCATCGGCCCCGAGCACTTCCCGCCTCACCCCCTGCCACTGAAGCGCTCCCCGACCAACGCGCCCTACTCCGCGGACGACGTGATCGAACTGATGGCCTGGTCGCGGGGCCTGACCACCGCCCACATGCGCAGGAACGCGAAGGCGCTGCTGGCAGTGGGCCTCGGGGCGGGGCTGACCAGCCAGGAGGTGTCCCGCCTGGTGGGCACCGACGTCCGTCGACACGATGACCTGGTCCTGGTCGAAGTGATCGGAGACAAGGCACGCACCGTCCCTGTGCTGCGCCCGTGGGCTGCGTCCGTCCTGGAACTGGCCCAGGAGTCGGGAACCAGGGCGTTCTTCCGGCCCGACCGGACTCGGATCACCCGTGGCGACATCGTGGCGTTCATCAGCCGGTGTTCCAGAGGAGAAGACGCCCACTTCTCGATCCAAAGGACGCGGATCACCTGGATCGTGACCCACTTTGCCGCCGGCACCCACGCCACCGCGCTGGAGCGGGCGTCTGGGGTGACGGCCGCCCAGCTGGCCAAGTACCTGGCGTTCGTGCCGCCTTTGGACGACGAGGTGGCCTTCCGCCAGCTGACCGAGGCGGGCGGATTGTGACCGTGGCCCTTCCCGCACCGAATTCCGAGGACTCGGCGGCACCGCCCATCTCCCGCCTGCGGGCACAGGTCGGGCAGATCGAGGACGAGGTAGTGCGCGGCGCCATTGCCATGATCGACCGGTCTCCTCTGGTGGCCACCATCGAGCAGTGGCGGGACGAAGCGCGTCGGGGCCCGGGCGGGCGCCCGGAGACCTTCCCGATGCGGGCGCTGATGGTGGCGATGGTGTTGTGCCCGTCGACCGACCACCCGGTGCTGGCCACCGCCATGACCGACGTGCTGTTCAGGCGTATCTCACCCACCATGCGCCACGAGTTGGGCGTGCCGAAGCCGCCGGGGCGCCTCGACTCCCGGGCGCAGCTCGCCGCCTATCGCACCGTCCGGACCCGGCTCCACGGGTTGTTCGACCTGATGGACCCCTCGTCCACCCCGAAGAACCGCCGGCTCGACCCCGACACCTACATCGCACGACTGGAGGAGCGTCGGGCCGCTCACACCGACGAGGAGTGGGAAGAGCGGGCCCGGCGGCTCGAGTGGTTCATCAACCAGATCGTCGAGATGAGCGTCCGGGCACTGCCCCGGGACGTCCGTCGGCAGTGGCAGGGGAACTCGGCGGTGGACGCCACGGTGGTCCCCACCTTCGCCCGGCCCGACCGTCGCCATCGGCGCAAGCGCAAGGGCGAGGCCCCGACGGTGGTCACCCACTCGGCCGACCCCGACGCCGACTGGTATATCCGGAACCCGACTGAGGGCAAGCCGGACGGTGAGGCCGACAGGGCCTACTGGGGCTACGAGGCCTCCCTGGTGGTGAGCGGCAGCGACGACCCGAGCAAGCCCCAACCCTTCCCGAGTCTCGTGCTCGGCATGGCCACCCTGCACAAGCCCGGCCGCCAGCCCGGCCGCCAGGCAGTCCGTGCCTTGGCCAACATCCGCGAACGTGGCCACCCGGCCCGCCTCCTTGCCGGCGACCGGGCCTACTCCAGCGCCAAGCCCGAGGACTTCCAGCTCCCCGCCCGGGCCCTCGGCTATCAGCCGGTGTTCGACTACAAGGTCGATCAGCTCGGCATCCAGGGCAGCTACGCCGGCATGCTGCAGATCGAGGGCGCCTGGTACTGCCCGGCCATCCCGAAGGTGCTGATCGAGGCCACCATCGACTTGCGCAACGGCACCATCGACGACGCCACCTACAGAGCTCGGCTGGAGGAGCGGTGGAAGTTCCTGGTGCTGCCCAAGGCCGGACCGGACGCCGAGGGTCATGTTCGGCTCCGGTGCCCGGCGTCCAACCCGGCACCGGTGGCCCGATGCGACCTGAAGCCGGCCTCGGTCGGGCCGAAGACGCAGGGCCGAGTGCGGATCCCGGTGACCGCGGCCGTCACGTCCCATCCGCCCACCATCTGCTCCCAGCAGAGCGTGACCGTGCCGCCCGAGGCGGGGGCCAAGCTCGCCCAGCCCCTCCTCTACGGGAGTGAGGAGTGGCGGGCTGCCTATGCCACCCTGCGCAGCACCAACGAGGGCATGAACGGCTTTCTCAAGGATGGCGCCCGGGAGGCGCTGGGCGATCCCCAGCGACGGAGGATCCGCGGTGTGGCCGCTCAGAGCGTCTTCGTGGCGCTGCTCCTGTGTGCCGCCAACCTCCGCAAGATCGAAAGCTTCCTGGCCCAAAGGGCAGCCGAGGCCGCCGGCACGGCTCGACGCCGACCTCGCCGGCGCCGGACCCGGGCCCTCGACGAGTGGTTCCCGGAGGTTCCGCCGCTGGTGTCATCGGCCAGTGGGAGCTCCGATCCGGACCCGCCCACCGCGGCCTGAGAGAGGCGATCGCACCACCGCAAGCATGACCTGGGTGACATAGACGCGCCCGATAGATGGTCACTTCGGACAAGGTGCTCTTGCCGGTCCCAGAAACTCGGGGCCGGGAGCCGGTGTAGATGCCCACGAACCCCAGCTGGGCAGGCAAAGGCGTCCGGACGCATCCTGTAGAGGGAGTTCTGTCGACGTGACCTGCCCTGATATGTCGATACCCCACAGTGGGCGAGGGGGGACTTGAACCCCCACATCCTTTCGGACACAGGAACCTGAATCCTGCGCGTCTGCCAATTCCGCCACTCGCCCGAGCGACCAGTAGAGGCTACCCGAACTTCTTGACACGCGAATCCAGGAATGAACACCACCGCCGGAAGCGCCAGCCGCCCCCGACGGCCCTGGCTGGCTTCCGATTGCCCCCTCAAGCACTCAGCAACTCCCATGGCAAACGCTCCCGCAGAAATTCTCCGTTGATGTACCCCCTACCAGGGGGTAGACACCGGTAGGCTGGCGCCGTCATGGTACTTCAGAAGTTCGAAAAGCGCCTCGAGCGCTTGGTCGACGGCACCCTCTCCAAGGCCTTCCGGGGCGAACTGCACCCTGTGGAGATCGGGCGCCGCGTAACCAGAGAGATGGACCTCAATCGCCGACTCGGCGTCAACGGCCTCATCGCCCCCAACTCCTTCATAGTCCACCTGTCTGCCTCCGACTTCGACCGCTTCGAGCGCTTCCTCGACGCCTTGGTGCGCGAACTCGAAGAGGCAGCTCGCGAGCACGCCCGCACCGAGGAGTACGCCTTTGCCGGGCCCGTCACCGTCTCCGTCGTCGAGGATCCCCGACAGCGCCGTGGGCACTTCGCCGTTGTCTCGGACGTTCGTGATGGCCCCGCCGGCCTATCGGCCGCCTCCATCGTGCTCGCCGACGGCTCTCGGGTGGTCCTCGGACCCGAGCCCATCACCATCGGCCGCCTGCCCGAAAGCACCGTCGTACTCCACGATTCCAACACCAGCCGGCGCCACGCCGAGATCCGTCGCAATGGCAAAGACGTCGTAGTCGTCGACCTCGGCTCCACCAACGGCACCCGTGTCAACGGAGCCACCATCCGCGAGCGGATCTTGAACGACGGCGACCAGGTCGTCGTCGGCACCACCGTGCTCCGCTTCGAGACCTCGTGAGCTCCGGCATCCGACCTTGATCCATCTCTACGCGGCCACAGCACCGATACCGATCGACAACACCCCGCTGCTACGGGTGCTCGGATTCGGCATCATCCTCTTGGTCTGGCTCTTCTTCATGTGGGTCGTCCGCGCCGTATGGGTAGAGGTCCGCCCGCTCAAGCGCAAGCGTCGCCGAGGCAAGGACATCGACCCAGTAGTCGACGGTAAGCGCCGGCGCTCGATGCGCCTCCACGTCATCCGACCCGAGGACCAGTCCGGACGCATCTATGACGTCGGTGACGAAGTCACGGTGGGCCGAGCCCCAGGCTGTGGCGTACCTATCGACTACGACACCTTCGCCTCGAGCCTGCACGCCCGCCTGTTCCGACTCGATGGCGATCTATGGGTGGAGGATCTGGGATCCACCAACGGCACTTGGGTGAACACCGTCCGGATCGAAGAACGGACCAAGCTCGAAAAAGGAGACCTCCTGCAGGTCGGGGGCTCCGTGTTCGAGGTCGGGCGCTGACATGACCCTCCTCCGCTCGGGCTCGGCCACCGACACCGGACTGGTCCGCTCGGTCAACCAGGACCTGGCCATCGAAACCGGCACCCTCTTCGCCGTCGCCGATGGCATGGGTGGCCATGCCGGAGGCGAAGTCGCCGCCCGCCTGGCCGTGGACACCCTCACGATTGCCTTCGGAGCCAAGCCCACCGGAGCTGGCCTGTCCGAGGCCGTGTCCGAGGCCAACACCGTGGTCTACGAGCACAGCATCGACAACGCTGACCTGCGGGGCATGGGCACCACCATGACGGCGGCCGCCTTGGTCGAAGAGAGCGGCCGCGACGTCATCGCCCTGGTGAATGTGGGCGACTCACGGTCCTACCGGTACCACGAGGGCGAACTCACCCAGATCACCGTCGACCACAGCCTGGCCGAGGAGATGGCCCGCAACGGTGAGATCACCGAGTCCGAAGCCGCCGTCCACCCCCACCGCCACATCTTGACCCGAGCGCTCGGGGTAGCCGACGAGGTCAATGTCGACCTGTGGAAGATCCGGCCGACACGGGGCGACCGGTTCCTGCTGTGCAGTGACGGCCTCACCAACGAACTCGACGACACGCAGATCGCCGAAGTCCTGGCCACGGTTCCTGACCCCCAATCTGCCGCCGACCTGCTGGTCCGGGCGGCACGGACCCACGGTGGAAGCGACAACATCACCGTCGTCGTTATCGACGTCGTGCTCGGCGAGGACGACGAAGAGGATGTGCCGGCCGTGGCCGCCGTGGCCGCCGACTTCCAATCCGCGGCGACAATGCCCCCGGGCACCTCGCGCTCAGATCTGGACGAATCAGTCGAGGTGCTCGCTGGGCCCGAGCCGCTGAAGCCCAAGTGGCGCGACCGCTACCGGGCCAGACGTAAGGCACGCCGGGCCGCTAGGGGACGGCGGCTCATCACCGTCCGCACGCTGTTGTTCCTGGTGATCCTCGGTGCCATCGCCTTCGGGGCCTTCTATGCGGTGCGCTGGTACGACACCAACGCCTACTACGTGCAGGCTGCCAACAACGAGCTGATCATTTACCACGGACGGGTCAGTGGCGGCGTGCTCTACAAGCCCATCGAGGTCCAGAGAACCGGGATCACCACCGCTGACGTACCTCCCTACACCGTCCCCCAGCTGGTGGCCGGCGTGCAGGAAGACTCGCTGAAAGCTGCGCAGACCTACGTCTATGGACTGGTGGCGGCCCAGCATCAGAGCGTCTGTGCTCAGACCCCGGGTGCGGTCGGGTGCCCATCGACCACCACGACCCTGCCCGGTTCGGTAGCGGTCACGACGACCACCAAGGTCGGCTGATGGAGCGCAGAATCGGTCGCCTCGGGATCTTCCTCCTGCTCTGTTTTGTCGCGTTGTTCGTGCAGCTCAACAACATCCAGGTGGTGAAGGCACCCAGTCTGACCACGGCGAAACAGAACCCCAAGGTCATCGCCGTGTCCCGGGTCCAGCCCCGGGGGGACATCTTGTCGGCCGATGGCGTCGTGCTGGCCAGTTCGATTCCGTCGACCGGGTACTACAAGTACCAGCGTGTCTACAACCCGTACACCGCCGTCCTCTATGCGCAGATCGTCGGCTACGACTCGCTGATCTACGGCAAGACCGGCATCGAGGCGGAGTACGACAACTACCTGCAGTCGCACACTCGCCCAGTCACCTCGCTCCGCGATCTACTCGTCAACCGAACGAGTACCGGAAACGTCTCCTTGACGATCTCCACCACCCTGCAGACCCAGACAGCCGCGGCTATGGACGCGGTCGGCACCAAGGGCAGCGCCCCCCAGTCCGGGGCCGTGGTCGTCAACATCAAGACGGGCGCGATCATGGCCATGTACGGCAACCCGACGTACGATCCGAATCCGTTGGCATCGCCGGACACAGCGGTAGAAAAGGCCGCATGGACCGCACTGAAGCCGAGCAGTGGGCAGAGCCCGCTGGTGTCGCGTACGTTCCAGTACGGCTTCCTCCCCGGCTCCACGTTCAAGACAGTCACCTCGGCCGCCGTCTACGACCGTCAGCCCGCCCTGGCCAAACTGAGTATTCCGGCCGCAGGCTGCATTCCGCTTCCACAGTCGGACAAGCCGCTGTGCAACTACGGCCGCAACGGACCCAACGGACCCGAGGTGTGCGGTGGTGTGCTCGCCGTCACCCTTCCGCAATCGTGCGACACCGCCTTTGGCACCTTAGGGATGGACCTCGGGGGGGCGGCCCTGACGGCCGAGGCCCAGGCCTTCGGGTTCAACCAGCACATTCCGATCGACCTTCCCGGGTCCAACCCGTCGAGCTTTCCGTCCGGTCCTGCCTTCGACAAGAACAAGCCGGCTCAGGCCTATTCGTCATTTGGCCAGCAGGACGTCGTGGCCACCGCACTGCAGATGGCCTTGGTGGCAGCCGGCATCGCCAACCGCGGCGTCATCATGACGCCTCACGTGATGCACTCCATCTACGACTCGTCGGGCACGCTGCTCACCACCTACCAGCCCCACCCGTGGTTGACAGCGACCAGCCCGCTGACAGCGGCGGCGGTCACCTCCCTCATGAAGGCCGTCGTCACCAACGGAACCGCCACCGGGGTGGGCTTTCCGGCGGAGTGGAACGTGGCTGCCAAGACCGGTACCGCCGAGACAGGCCCGAACGCCACTCTCACCAACGACTGGATGATCGCCTTCGCTCCGGCCAACAATCCCAAGGTTGCCATAGCAGTGGTGGTGCCGAACCAGCCGGGCAGCAGCACCGGTGCCGACATCTCGGGACCACCGACGAAGACCATCCTGGGGCATGCATTGGCGGTCACGCCGTGAATCAATCGACAGCCAAGGCCAGCAGAACTGAAGCACCAGCAGTGAGTACACCGGAACCGAGCGATAGCAGGCATAGTCTTTGACCCACATGGACCCGACCCAGACGCCGCGTGTTTTTTCTGAGCGCTATGAACTGAACCATCTGATCGCCCGTGGGGGCATGGCCGAGGTCTACCGCGCCCACGACCGCCTCCTCGATCGACCGGTGGCACTGAAGGTCCTGTTTCCTGAGCTGTCCGTGGATCGGTCGTTCGTCGAGCGGTTCCGTCGTGAGGCGCAGGCCGCGGCCAACTTGTCGCATCCCAACATCGTCCCGGTATTCGACTGGGGTGAAGACACCGGCACCTACTTCATCGTCATGGAGTTCATCGACGGCCGACCGCTCTCTTCGATCCTCAAGTCGGCAGGCCCGCTGTCGGCCGAGCGGACCGCCGACATCGGCGCCCATGTGGCTGCCGCGCTCGGTTATGCCCACAAGCACGGAGTGATCCACCGCGACGTCAAGCCCGGAAACGTCCTCATCACCGACGACGGCCAGGTGAAGGTCACCGACTTCGGAATCGCCCGAGCCATCAACACCGAGGAGAGCCTCACGCAGACCGGAGCCGTGATGGGCACGGCCACCTACTTCTCCCCCGAGCAGGCCGAAGGGCTCGGGGTCGATGGACGCAGCGACATCTACTCCCTCGGAGTGGTCCTGTTCGAGATGGTCACTGGGCGCCCCCCCTTCTTGGGCGAGTCACCAGTGGCTGTGGCATCCAAGCATGTGCGCGACAGCCCTCCTGCGCCACGGGAGCTCAATCCGCAGATTCCTCCGACGTTCGAGGCGATCATCCTCAAGTCCATGGCCAAGGACCCGGCGCACCGCTATGCCACCGCCGAGGACCTGCGGGCCGACTTGCTCCGCTTCAATGAAGGGCGCAGCGTCTTGGCCATGGAGGACACCACGGCGATGATCGGCGTGGCCGGAGTCACCACCTCGATGGCTGCAGTGGCGGGAATGGACGCCACCAGTGCAGTCGGGGCCGTGGGGCGCGAGGGGGCAGCAGTCGGTACGGGGGGAGAGGCTCCCGATGAGACGGCGACCAATCGGACCAGGAACTACGCCATCGCATTGGGCCTCCTGCTCCTGCTCTTGCTCTTGGCCGGGTTCTTCTTGGGACGGAACCTGGGCTACTTCGGTGGGAGTACCTCGTTCAACCTGCCAAATGTGGTGAACGAGCAGGCCCAGGTGGCAACGGCGACCCTGCAAGGCGACGGGCTTAACGTCAAGCAGGTCCAGCAGGTCTCCTCCCGGCCCTTGGGCACGGTGATCTCTACCAATCCACCACCGCAGACCTTGGTGAAGAAGGGTGACACGATCACGATCAAGGTGGCCGCAGTGGCGCCAACGGTCCAGGTGACGGTGCCGGACGGGTTGACCAACACCACGCAGACCAATGCCGAGGCCATCTTGCAGAGCGCCGGCCTCCAGTCGACTGTGGTCTACAAGACCAGCACGGCCCAGAAGGGCACGGTCCTGAGTACCAACCCCACGTCGGGCACCAAGATCAACCAGGGTGCATCCGTGGCCCTGACCGTGTCCTCGGGCCCGGCCAACGTGACGGTCCCCTCACTGATCGGCCTGTCCGAGGGGGTGGCCGGCCAGACGCTGGGCAATGTCGGCCTCAACGTCGGCAGTATCAGGTCGGTCGACTCGGCTCAGTATGCCGCTGGCCTGGTGGTGTCTTCGGATCCCAGCACCGGTGCAGCGGTGGCTCCAGGCAGTTCGGTCAATATTGCCGTGTCGACAGGACCACCTCCGGCGACCACTACGACTACTGCGGTCCCGGCCACCACCACCACCACTACTTCGGTCCCGGCGACCACCACCACCACCACCACTACGGTCCCGAAGGTCCCCTGATCAGCCGGCGGCCCTTATGCGCCAAGGACCACGTCTGTCGGTAGGGCGCCAGCACGACGTCAACAGGTCGTCAGCCGCAGGTGGCCAGGAAGTTCGCCAGCAGCGAGGGCCCTTCAGGCGAGAGCAGCGACTCGGGATGGAACTGCACACCCTCGACGGCCAGCGTCCGATGTCGCAGGCCCATGATCACGCCGTCGGCTGTCAGCGCCGTGACTTCCAAGACGTCGGGAACCGTGGCCGGCTCCACCACCAGCGAGTGGTAGCGGGTAGCGGTAAAGGGGTCGGGCAGACCTCGGAATACTCCTAGTCCTTGGTGGTGGATGGCTGAGGTCTTGCCGTGCATCAGGCTGGGAGCGGCCACGACGTCGCCCCCGTAGGCGAGTCCGATGGCCTGGTGGCCGAGGCATACGCCCAAGATGGGGAATTCCCCGGCGAGCTGGTCGATGATGGCCAACGAGATACCGGCCGACTCGGGTCGTCCTGGTCCAGGGGAGATCAGGATGCCATCGGGTGACTGGGCCCGGATGCCGTCGATGTCGATGGCGTCGTTGCGGAAGACGATCGGCTCGGCACCGAGCTCGCCCAACTCCTGGACGAGGTTGTAGACGAACGAGTCGTAGTTATCGATGACCAGCACACGGGTCGCCATGGGAGCCTGATCGTATCGGGCAGCCAGGTACCCCACGCCCGGTCGCCTCACTGGCCCGACACTGGCTAATGTCAACGCATGGCAACTACCGCCGAAAAGGGTCCGGGCCGGGCCAAAAAAAAGAGCAACGCTTCGGGTGGGCGGACTACCGCTTCGGCCAAGTCCGGTGCGGCTGGCTCGATCCAGAGCAACCGCTATACGCCGCCGATCAGCAAGAGTCAGAAGGCGAGTCCGAAGTGGTTCGGGATCCTGATCATCGCGCTGTTTCTGCTCGGTGTCCTGATCGTCATCTTGAACTACGCGGGCGTCCTGCCCGGCGGCGTCAACAACTTGTGGCTGATCGCGGCCATCGGCTCCATCTTCGCTGGTCTACTCCTCGCCACCAGATACCACTAGCGACCCAGCCGACCGCGCTTCGGGCATAGGAAGCGCGCCCTTGACCTGATTCTGGCCTATTTGCCGGGAACGGAACCGGCCGGCCCCAATGGGCCGGCCGCTCCACTCCATCAGTACCACTGG
>JBAXCY010000057.1:0-14738 GCA_037141235.1 Acidimicrobiales bacterium
GCAGCAGCCGCCACGGTGACGTCGTCGGTGATGGTGAAGAAGGCGCGATCGTGCTCGGATACCAACCCTCGGGGCTCGACCTCCTCGCTCAGGAACCGGCTCCACCCCTGCCAGAAGGTGCCGCCGGGCACATCGAGCAGCACCATCGGGGCGGGCTCGGCCTTTCCGGTCTGGAGCAGGGTGAGAAGTTCGAACCCTTCGTCCAGGGTGCCGAACCCACCGGGTAGGACGATGAAGCCGTCCGACTCCTTCAAGAGCATGAGCTTGCGGGTGAAGAAGTACCGCATCTCGACAAGCTTCGGATCCTGAGCGATGAACCGATTGGCTCCCTCCTCGTGGGGGAGCCGGATGTTCACCCCGATCGACTGGTCCCGCCCCGCCCCCTCCATGCCGGCGGCCATGATGCCCGGCCCAGCTCCGGTCACCACCATCCATCCAGCTCCCGACATGGCCGCAGCCAGCGCTCGGGCCTGCCGGTAGGCCGGGTGGGTGTCCTCGGTCCGGGCCGAGCCGAAGATCGTCACCTTCAACCTCTTGCGCAACGGTTGGAACACGGCGAACGCCTCGGCCATCTCCGACAATGCGGTGTCGACCACCTTGAGGTCGATGACCTCGGTGCGGTGGTCGACCAGCCCGGCCATAGTGTCGATTATCGAGCGGTAGAGGCGGCGTTCGGTGGGACTGGCAACCTGAGCGATGCGCTCCTCGATCGGCAGCCTGTTGGTCGACTCGTCCTCCCCGGCTGGAGGTGTGCTCATCTCAACTAATCGTTGCGAGCACGGTTTCGTGCCCCTCGGTGGGGGTGACCCTGCCGTACAGGGTGGTGCGCTGGGCCAGCGGACGCCCTAAGGGGGCTACCAAGGCTCCAAAGGACTCGGCATCCATCATCTGGCCGTGGCTGGCCCCGGCAGCACGTGAGATGTTCTCGTCCATCAGCGTCCCACCGAGGTCGTTGACTCCGGCCCGCAGCAGTTGGCGGGCGCCGTCAGCTCCGAGCTTTACCCAACTGAGCTGGATATTGTCGATGGCTCCCCGGTAGGCGATGCGGCCAACGGCATGCATGAGCAGGGTTTCGCGGAAGGTCGGCCCCCGCCTCGAGCGCTTCTTGATGTAGATCGGCGTGGCCATGTGCACGAACGGCAGGGGCACGAACTCGGTGAACCCGCCGGTCTCTTGCTGCAGTGCGCGGGTCCGCATCAGGTGGCGAGCCCACGAGCGGGGCTGTTCGATGGCACCGAACATGATGGTGACATTCGAGTTGAGGCCGACGCGGTGGGCGACCCGGTGGGCCTCGAGCCACTGCTCGGTGTTGATCTTGTCCGGGCACAAGACGGCCCGGACGTCGTCGTCGAGGATCTCGGCCGCCGTGCCGGGGATGGTCCGCAGGCCAGCATCGCGCAGCAGTACTAGGTAGTCGGCCAGCGGCAGTTCGGAGCGGCGGGCTCCTTCGGTCACCTCGAGGGCGGTGAACCCGTGGATGTGGATGGTGGCCGAGGCCTCGCGGACAGCCCGGATCACGTGGAGGTAGTACTCGCCGTCGAAATCGGGATGGATCCCACCTTGAAGGCAGACCTCCGTAGCCCCTAGCGCCTCGGCCTCAGCCACCCGATCGGTGATCTCGCTCAACTCCAGCAGGTAGGGCGCCCCTCGGAGGTTCAACGACAGCGGACCCTTGGAGAAGGCGCAGAACTTGCACTTGAACGTGCACACATTGGTGTAGTTGATGTTGCGGTTGGCGACGTAGGTCACCTCATTACCCACGGTGTCGAAGCGCAGTTGGTCAGCGACCTCGGCCACCGCCCGCACCTCGCGGCCGCGTGCGCCGAACAGGGTCACGATCTCGTCCTCGTCGACCGTCTGGCCGGCCAGCACACCAACGAGTACCTCGGCCACGGCGCTACCAGTCGAGGCCAGCGTGACCACCGGGGGCCGCCCCGGTGCCGGTACGAAGCCCGATGGGTCAAGTGCCGGGATGAACTCCAGGATGTCGGGCGGCGGGAACTCGCCACCTGATGCCCACGGATGGTCCCGGCCAAGCCCCTCGGCATCGGAGGCATCCAGCACGGGAAAGCGCAGCGCCTCGTCCAGCCACCGATCGGGATCGAGGGCGAACTCGGGGTAGATGGTTAGCCGCGGAGCCAACGTGTGGCCGCTGGCGTCGGTGGCATCGCGCAGGATCCCGAGGGCCGGCCAGGCCCGCTCCGGATTGACGTGGTCGGCCGTGACCGGGGACACGCCGCCCCAGTCGTCGATTCCGGCCGCTACCAGGGGGCCCAGGTCATCGGAGAGGTTCGGGGGAGCCTGCAGGTGGATCTCGGTGGACAGGAGCAGGCGAGCGGCGGCGATGGTCCAGAGGAACTCGTCGGTCGGACAAGGCGGGTAGCGGTGCATCGAGGTCCCGGCCTTGGGGAGGAAGTTCTGGACGATCACCTCCTGGATGTGACCGTGCCGGGCATGGCTAGCGGCAATGGCGGCCAAGGTGTCGAGCCGGTCCTGGCGGGACTCACCGATGCCGACCAGGAGTCCGGTGGTGAAGGGGATGGCTAGCTCGCCGGCGGCCTCCATGGTGGCCAGCCGTCGAGCCGGCACCTTGTCGGGTGCCGAGCGGTGGGCGTCGAGGTCCGGATTGGTGGACTCGATCATCATCCCCTGGCTGGCCGACACCATCCGCAAGGTGGCCAACTCGTCGGCGCTGAGGGCACCAGCGTTGGCGTGGGGGAGCAGGCCAGTTTCGGCCAGTACAAGGGCGCAGGCAGCGGCCAGATAGTCGACAGTGGAGGAGTAGCCGTGGTCGGCCAACCAGTCGGCGGCCGCCGGATATCGGTCTTCGGGTCCTTCGCCCAGGGTGAACAGTGCTTCATGGCACCCGGCGGCACGTCCAGCCTGGGCGATGGCCAGGACCTCGTCGAGGCCCAGGTAGGGGGAGTCCAGGTGGGCTGGGGCCTTGGCGAAGGTGCAGTAGCCACAGCGATCCCTGCACAACATGGTGAGCGGGATGAATACCTTGGGGGAGAATGTGAGCCTGGTGCCGAAGGCGGCATCCCGCACCGCAGCGGCCCGGTCCATCAGGTCGGCCACCGGGGCAGTCAGCAGCTCGCGTTGGAGATCGACGTGCCTGGTCGGGGGGTGGTGGGAGCCGGGGACGGCGGACATCTGGATCACCTTATCGGAGGGGTCGCAGGGGACGACCAGATCGGAGGGGTCGCAGGGGACGACCAGATCGGAGGGGTCGCAGGGGACGAGGCACGTTCAGCCGACCTGGTCGGGGTCGAGGTCGCCGAGTGCCTCGGCATCCACCAGCCAGATCACGTCTGCGCCGGTGACACGGCCGGCCGGAAGGTCCTCTCCGGTCCGGATGCGGGCCAGTGCGTCGCGTTTGGATGCTCCGGCCACGGTGAAGATGGTGCGCTCGGCTTGGGCGATACCGGCCAGGGTGAGCGTGATCCGGTCGTGGGGGTTCACGCCGATGGGGTCGCGGTTGGCCACCACCAGGTGAGCCGGATCCTGGTCATCCAGGGCCGTCGATCCCGGAAAGAGCGAAGCGCAGTGCCCGTCCGGCCCGAGCCCGAGGTGGACCAGATCGAACCGGGGGAGTGCAGCCACTAGATCCTGGTAGGCGGTGGCGGCCTCCTTGGGCGAACCCGACCGGTACATGGGATGGTCGGAGTGGACCGGGCCGACCACGTCCAGCAGGGTCTCCTTGATCATCCGGTGGTTGGAGTCAGGGTCGTCGAGCGGGACGCATCGCTCATCACCCAAGAAGATGTCGGCACCACCCCACAAGGTGTCGCTTCGGGCAGCCAGGGCCTGATAGCACTCGACGGCGGTGCCTCCACCGGAAAGGAACAGTGCGTAGGAGGATCCGACAGCCTCGGCGATGCCAGCAGCCACCAACTCGGCGAACGCATCCGGCACCGACCGCACCAGGCGCAGTGTGCCGTTCACGTCGGGTCTTTCATCCGCGTGGCGTCGATCCGCGTGGCGTCCATCGGTGTGGTGTCCATCGGCGTGGGTGTCTCATCGGAATCGACCCGTCGCTTCTGGGCCATTGGCTCACTGGTCGAGATGGGGCTGGCCGCCGTCGCTCATCTCCAGATCGACTTCGGGGTTGCGCCACTCATGGCCGGCTCGCTCGGTCATCAGATTGGCCATGTGAGGACCCCACGACCCGGACTCGTACAGGTGGAGGCCGGCCCCTGGCTCGGACCACGCCTGAAGATAGGGGTCGACGATCCGCCAGGCCTGCTCGACCTCGTCGGATCGGATAAACAAGGTGGCATCGCCGACCATGGCATCGTGGATGAGCCGCTCATAGCCGTCGGCTGCCTTGGTGTCGGCGAACGCCTCGTCGTAGGAGAAGTCCATGGCCACCGAGCGCAGATGGAACTTCTCCCCGGGAACCTTGGCCCCGAACTCCAAGCTGATGCCCTCGTCGGGCTGGATCCGCAATATCAAGGTGTTGGGCCGGAGGTCGCGGCTGGACCGGTGGTCGAACAGGAGGAACGGCACCGGATGGAAGGTAAGGGCCACCTCGGTGACCCGGTCCGCCAGGCGCTTGCCGGTGCGGACGTAGATCGGTACGCCCGACCACCGCCAGTTCTCTACCCGTAGCTGCAGGGCGAGGTACGTCTCGGTCTGGCTGTCGGGCGCCACGTCTTCCTCGTCGCGGTAGCCGATGACCGGCTGGCCGTCGATAGTGCCAGCGGCGTACTGGCCCCGAATGGATCGGTCGACTGCCTCATCGGGAGTGGGGATGTAGATGGCCCGCAACAACTTGACCTTTTCGTCGCGGATGCGATCGGCATCGGTGCTGGTGGGCGACTCCATGAGCGTGAGGGCCAGGACCTGCATGACGTGGTTCTGGACGATGTCGCGCAGGGCCCCGGCGGTTTCGTAGAAGGCTCCCCGGTGCTCGACGCCCAGGCTTTCCGCCACGGTGATCTGGACTTGCTCGATGTACCGGCGGTTCCAGATGGGCTCGAAAATGGCATTGGCGAAGCGCAAGGCGAGGACGTTCTGGACCGTCTCCTTGCCCATGTAGTGGTCGATCCGGTAGATCTGGCTCTCGTCGAAGGCCGAGTGCATCTGCTCGTTGAGATCGAGGGCGCTCTCGAGATCACGGCCGAACGGCTTCTCCACCACGATCCGGGCGAAGGAGCCACCTTCCCCAGGGGTGGCGCAGCCATGGGAGGCCAGCGACTTGGCCACCAAGCCAAACACAGCGGGCACCGTGGCCAGGTAGTAGATGCGGTTCCCGGCAGTGCCATCGTTGGCGTCTGCATCGGCCAGCAGAACCTTCAGTTGATCGAAGGTGTCCGGGTGGTCGTACTCGCCGGCGATGTAGCGGAACCGTTCCGTCATAGACCGCCACCGAGGACCGGCATCGGGGGTGGAAGCGGTGACCTCTCTTCGGAAGTCGGCATCCGTCCACTCCGTCCGGGCCACGCCGATGATGGTGAACCCGGCATCGAGGACCCCGCCGTCGACTAGGCGGGCTATGGAGGGAAGGATCTTGCGGGTGGTCAGGTCGCCCGAGGCACCAAAGATGACCAGCGCCACCGGAGGGGCGGGCGACAGGGCCGTTGCATCCGTTTCCGTGCTCATTTGGGGGTCGCAGTCTCGCCGCCCTGGGTGCCCTCAGTAGTGGTAAAGGCGTGCCCGCCGAACTGGTTTCGCAGCGCGGACAGCAGGCGCATGCCGAAGGCATCAGGCTTCTGCGAGGCGAAACGGGCGAAGAGCGCCGCCGATATGACAGGCGCCGACACCCCCCGGTCGATGGCCTCTTCAACCGTCCATCGTCCTTCGCCGGAGTCGGCCACGACACCTTCGATCTCTTCGAATCCGGATCCGGGACGCAGGGCGCGCTCGGTCAACTCCAGCAGCCAGGATCGGACCACCGACCCGTACCGCCAGATGGAGGCGACCTCATGGAGGTCCAGGTCGAACTCGGGTGCTTCGGACAGGATCTCGAAGCCTTCGGCGTAGGCCTGCATGAGGCCGTACTCGATGCCGTTGTGGACCATCTTGACGAAGTGTCCAGCGCCAGGGGGACCCACGTGGGCGTAGCCGCCCTTGGGGGCGAGGGCCAAGAACGCCGGTTCGCAGATGGCTACGGCTTCGTCGGTGCCGCCCACCATCAGGCAGTAGCCCTCGGTGAGGCCCCAGATGCCACCCGATGTCCCGGCATCCACCAGGGCGATCCCTTCGGCTGCCAGGTCGACGGCCAGGGGAGCGGTCTCTTTGTAGTTGGAGTTCCCCCCGTCGATGATGACGTCGCCGGGGCTGAACAGACCAGCCAGGGTGGTGATTGTCGAGTCGGTAGGTGCACCGGATGGCACCATTACCCATGCCACACGGGGCGGCTCCAGGCCAGCGGCCAGCTCCTCAAGGGTGGCGACTGGAATCGCACCGAAGGCAGCGGTGGCGTCACGCGCCTCCTGGTTGAGGTCGAATGCCACCACCTGGTGCCCGTGCTCGATCAGCCGCTGGGCCATGTTGGAGCCCATCTTGCCGAGTCCGACCATTGCGATCTTCATACATGCTCCTTCAAGCGAGTGTGTGGCAGCGGTCGTGGGTGGGCGTGCACATGTCCGTACACCGGTCGGATCGGAAGAAACGCAACAGTTGAGCGGCGCTAACTGCTGCGTCCAGGGAGAACGTACCGGTCCTCGTCCTCCGATGTGTGGTTCAGCGAATACCGAGCGCGGCGGCTTTCGTCTCCAGGGACTCCATCAGGTCGTCGAACGAAGCGGCAAAGGAAGCCACGCCCTCCGACTCGAGCACCTCGGCCACCTCTTCCATGTCGATACCAGCAGCGGCTAGCTGGTCGATGACCCGGCGAGCACCGGCTAGGTCGGTATCGACCGTTCGGGCCACAGTGCCGTGATCGAGGAAGTCGGCCACGGTTCCGTCGGGGAGAGTGTTTACGGTGTCAGGTCCGATGAGCGTGTCCACGTAGGCCAGATCCAGATAGGCCGGGTTCTTGGTCGACGTCGAGGCCCACAGCGGGCGTTGCGCCCGGGCGCCCTTGGCGGCCAACACCTCCCACCGGGGTCCGGAGAATGCCTCGGCGAACAGGGCATAGGCCATCTTGGCTTGGGCTACTGCGGCCTGGCCTCGGAGGGCCAAGAGATCAGCATCGCCATCGGCCGCCGCCTCGATGCGGCGGTCCACCTCGGTGTCGACCCGGCTGATGAAGAACGATGCGACGCTGGCCACGCCGGACAGGTCGGTGACTCCGGACGCGTCCAGCTCCTCGAGGCCGGACAGGTAGGCCTCGATGACCGCCGCATACCGGGTGAGGGAGAAGATGAGGGTGACGTTGATGCTGCGACCCTCGGCGATCATCTGGCGGATGGCGGGGATGCCTTCGACCGTGGCAGGGATCTTGACCAGCACGTTGGGCAGAGCGATGCGCTCATGGAGTCCTCGGGCAGCAACCGTGGTTCCCTCGGTGTCGTGGGCCAGGGCTGGCGCTACCTCGACCGAGACGAAACCATCGCGTCCCCCCGACGAGTCGAACACCGGGCGCAGGACGGCGAGGGCATCGACGATGTCATCGACCACCAGGTCCCAGTAGGCGTCTTCGACGGATCCGGTGGCTATAAGCGAGGTGAACTGCTCGTCATAGGTGTCCTGGCCGCTGATGGCCTTGGCGAAGATGGTGGGATTCGAGGTCACCCCGCGGATGCCCTGGGCGACCAGGCTGGCCAAAGTGCCATCTCGCAGCCAGTCGCGGCGCAGGTTGTCGAGCCAAGGGCTCTGGCCCTGCATGTCGTAGAGGTCGTTTAGGTTGGTCATCGGATGGTCCTCTCGGGAACTTCGGTGGTAAGGCGAGCGGTGGTCAAACGAGCCGTTGTCAAACGAGCGGTGGTCAAACGATCGGTGGTCAAACGATCCCGCCGGGGACAGGTCCGGGTCATGATCGGGTACGGGCCAGCAGGGCGGACGCCCGGGTGGCCACCGCTTCCGGGGTGAAGCCGAATTCTTCCATGACCTTTTCGCCGGGGGCGGATGCGCCGAAATGGTCGATGCCGATCGAGTCGTCGGCGTACCGTTCCCAACCGAAGGTGACGCCCGCTTCTACCGACAGCGTGGGCACCCCTGGGGTGAGGACCTCGTGGCGGTACTCGTCAGACTGTTCGCCAAACAGCTCCCAGGACGGCAGCGATACCACTCGGGCCCGGATGCCCTCGGCGGCCAGGATCAGCGCTGCGTCAACGCACAGCCAGACTTCGCTGCCGGTACCCAGCAGGATCACTTGGGCGGGATGGTCGTCGGGGTCGGCGAGGACGTAGGCGCCCATGGGAACGCCATCGGGGGCCAGATCGGCAGTGGCCTCCAGGATGGGCAGGTCCTGGCGAGTGAGGATGAGGGCGGTGGGGCCTTCTCGGTCCACGGCAACCTGCCAGGCAATGGCTGTCTCGTTGGCGTCGGCCGGCCGGATGACCCGCAGGCCGGGCATGGCTCGGATGGCCGCCAACTGCTCGACGGGCTGGTGGGTGGGCCCGTCCTGACCTACACCGATCGAGTCGTGAGTCCAGGCATAGATGACGTGCGCCTGCGACAGGGCGGCCACCCGGACCGCCCCGCGCATGTAGTCGGAGAAGACGAAGAAGGTGCCACCCACCGGGATGGTCCCGCCGTGGATGGCCATGCCGGTCATCACTGCTCCCATGGCGTGCTCACGGACGCCGTAGTGGATGAGGCTGCCGCCGGGCACATCGGCCGACTGGGCCTCGGCTCCGGCCATGGCCATTCCGGTATTGCCGGTCAGATCAGCACTGCCGGGAATCAGCCCGGGCAGCATCTCCCCGGTAGCATCCAGACACTTCTTGATGGCCTTTCGGGTGGCCATGGGGCCGTCATGGGGGGCGAAGGTGGGGAGCGCTGCCTCCCACCCGGTCATCCCGTGGCCGCCGAGGGCTGCTTCATATCGATTTTGATTGCCACCCCATGCATCAGCGCGGGCTTCCCATTCGTCACGCATGGCGCGGCCACGGGGAATCGTGGAGCGGTACATGGCCAACACGTCGTCGGGCACCCAGAAGGTCTCGTCGGTGGGCAGGCCGAGGATCTCCTTGGTCAGTCGGGTCTCTTCGTCCGTGAACGGGTCCCCATGGGCTTTCGCCGTGTCGGTCAGATTGGGGGCCGGGAAGCCGATGTGGGACTGCAGGATGATCAGCGACGGCCGGTCTTCGTCGGATCGGGCCCGCAAGAGCGCAGCCTCTAGGGCCTCTACATCGTTGGCCACGTCACCGATGGCGTCGACGGACCAGCCATAGGCTTCGAAGCGCTCGGCCGTATTGTCGCTGAAGCTCAGGTCGGTGGGTCCGTCGATGGTGATGTGGTTGCTGTCGTAGACGTAGACCAGTCTGCCCAGACGAAGATGCCCAGCCAGAGATGCAGCCTCGTGGGAGAGGCCCTCTTCGAGGCATCCGTCTCCGGCTACTACGTAGGTGTGGTGGTCGCAGAGATCGGGGGAGAAGTTGGTGCGCAGCCACCGCTCGGCGATCCCCATGCCGACCCCGTTGGCGAAGCCTTGGGCCAGCGGGCCAGTCGTGGCCTCGACACCAGCAGTGTGGTGGAGTTCCGGATGCCCCGGAGTGGCGCTTCCCCATTCACGGAACTGACGGAGGTCGTCGAGGGTGAGCCCGTACCCAGTCAGGTGGAGCATGGCATACAGCAGCATCGAGGCATGGCCGTTGGAGAGCACGAAGCGATCCCGGTCCGGCCAGTGCGGGTCGGATGGGTCGTGGTGGAGGATCCGCGTAAAAAGCACGTGAGCCAGCGGGGCGAGGGCCATGGCTGCTCCCGGATGGCCGGACTTGGCCGCCCTCGGGGCGTCGATGGCCAGGCCTCGGATGACGTTTATGCCGCGCTGCTCGAGATCGGTGCCCGGGGCAGGGGTGAGTGGTTGCGGGGGCAGAGTGCTCATCGGGGCAGACCCTATCGGCCGAACGGTAACGCTGGGGACGACCTCAGAACCGACGAACCGGACTCACCGGGACCGGAACAGAGCCAGCGAGGCGGCAAAGCTGTGCACGAAGTTGGAGCCGCCCACCGGGCCGAACTCACCCGCCGCGAACATCCCGGCCAGCGGTACGGATCCGAGGGACCGGCGGATGGAGATGGCGTCGTGGTGGGGCACGTCGAACATCCGAGTTCCCCGCCCGCTACATGTAAAGAGCAGGGCCGCATCAGCCTGCTCGGTGGACAGGGCAGCGGTCAGGTCGGCTCCGGCCGTCCGGGCATCACGGACGGCGAACCGGATAGTGCTTCCAAGTGGCACCGGACCATCGACGGCCAGTGCTCCGATGGCGCGGTTGGTACCTAACAAGGCTCGAAATACCAGGTCCCCCGGGCCAGGATCGAGGATACGGGTATCGATACAGCGCCCGATGAGCAGTCCATCGCCATCGATAGCGGAGATGTCGGATCGATCCAGATGCTGGGAGATCTCGTTGATCATGCACTCCATGGCGGGCTGACCGGCGATCTCCTGGATGAGGTTCCCCTCCGAGCGTGTGACGGTGAGCAGGCGGCCGAAGGGCCGGCACCCCTGGGAGACGACCGGGATCACCTCGACGGCGGGCCCGATCACGATGGCGGCGGCACCGGTCGGCATGATCCGGTTGCCCAGCACGAGCCTCGTCCCACCCGGCCCCGAGGCTCCCGAGGCGTAGCCGCCGATGACCGGCAGCCCCGGTCGGATCTCTTCGAGGTGCGCACAGAACTCTGGGGCCGGAAACGTAAACGGGTCGGCCAGTACCAAGAGTGCGGTCGGGGTGAACCCGAGCCGCTCGGGCAGACCGTCGAAGTGCCACGAATCGTCGGCCAGCTGCACGGCCGAGAGCTCTAGGGATAACAGCGGGCCCACCCGGCCGGCCCACAGGCTGATGGCGGGGAGCTCTTCGACCTCGGCTCCAGGGCCGACCACACCCTCGGCGGCGCACCCGATGAGGGCGAGCGGGTGCAGCACTGCATCGATGGTGCTGACCACATCTTCTAGGGCTCCCGCATGCGGGCGAGTGACCGTCACCAGCACCAGGTCGGGGCGATCGCCAATCTGCTCTAGGACCGACCCGACCACTTCGCCCAGCGCTTGGCTGGTGACCGGGTGCTGAGACAGGGCGCAGGCGTAGTCCACCGGCTCAGGCGCCGGCCGAGGCGAACCGGATGTCGAGGGATCGCAGGTAGGTATGGAGGCCGGCGTCCTGGATGGGGACCAGGTAGGCCGGGGCACCGGATTCGTTGTGATGGCTGTGCCATAAGCCAGGAGGGGTGACGAAGGCGCCGGTGCTCTCCCAATCGACACGGATCGGATCGATGATTCGACCGTCGTCGTCCAGGCGGGAACCGACCAGTGTGTAGCAGCCAGGGTCGCACGACAGGATCAGGTCGAGGGCCACGCTCTGGTGGCGGTGTGGGTGCTGCACTCGGTCGGCGGGGAGCACACCGAGCATGGCCCACATGGTGTGCGTCACCGTCAGGGTCTGGGGGTGGGCCGAGTTTGCGAGCAGGATGCTCACTCGGTTGCGCTTCGCAGAATCAGGATGGTGCTCGACCTCGGCCAAGCGGGCCAGTGATGTGGCGGCGTCGTACCGGGTGGGAGCGAACTGAGGGGCCCCCGGGGTCGCCCCCAGATAGGAGAGAAGTGGTGCGTCGGTGACCCGGTAGATCAGGGCACCATCCGCGGGTCCGGCGGTGTGCTCCGTGGTGCACCCGGCCGGCAGCGTCCAGAAGTCGCCGACGGCCCAGGCAATGGTGCCGGTGTTTGGCGCCGTCAGGGGCGCATGTTGCGAAGCAGATGCCGGAGCAGAAGCCGGAGCAGATGCCGTGGTGGGCTGGAAGAACGTGCTCGAGCCTGCGCCCTTGATGCAGTAGAAGAGCTCACTGGTGGAATCGGGATAGGTGGTGAGTGTGTCGCCTGGATCGAGGACCATGAAGGCGGCCAGCAGGGCGGGGCTGGTGGCCGGATAGCCAACACCGAGTGCGATGGACAGGTCGAGGGGGATCAGTCGGGTACCCGGGTCCTGGTGGATCGAAGCTGGAAAGCGCTCGATCGGCACCCGGTTGATGGCGCCGCTGCCGATGGGGTCGGCCGCCATCGAGTATTCGAAGAAGCGGGCGTCACCGGTCCAGTCCTCGCTGGCTGCACCCACGAGGACCACCGGGCCCGGGCTCTGCATCTCGTCGATGTCCATAAGGAAAGTATCGCCGGTCCTGCCGGCGGGCGCGCCGGCCCGTCGGTCGGAAGCAGTCCCGGCAGTCCCGGCAGGGCTAGCGTCACGTCGTGGCCGATACCAGGATCCAGGTGCCCCCCAATTGCGAGCTCACACTCGGCATGACGTGCGTGGACAAGTCCGTGCCCGGTCGCACGGTGTGGCGGATGGCGGCTGATGAGCGCTTCGCCAACCCGGCCGGCATCATCCAGGGCGGGTTCATCGGCGCCATGGCTGACTCGGCCATGGGCTCGGCCGCCGTGACGTTCGCCCGTGGAACGGGGCGCAAGGTATTCGCTTCGAACGTAGAGATGAAGACCAGCTTTTTGGCCGCAGCCAAGGTGGGCACCATGCTCGAATGCACGGCCGTGATCGTCTCGGGCGGCGCCCGGGTGGCCTTTGCCGAAGCCGAGGTTGTCGATGACGGTGGGCGGTTGGTGGCCCGAGCCAGTTCCACGTACCTCTTTACTGAGCGGTCGTGAGCCGCATCGTGAGCCAGTAGATGACGTGGGTAACCACGTCGTGAGCCATCAGGAGACGCTGGCTGGCTAGAGTTGTGCCGTCCAGGCCCCGGACACCTCCTCATGGTGGTGCCCGATGGTCAGCCGACAGTGGCACCGGCACCCGGCCGGACACCGATCTGGGACCCCGAGGAGAAACGTGGCGCAAGGCCGGAAGGACGGCAAGCGAGGGTTGAGCGGACTTCGTGCCGAGGGCCAGGAGACTGTCAACCTGATCGTTGACTACATCAAGCAGGAAACGCTCGACCCCGTCAAGGGGCTGGGGCGCTACGTCCTGTTCGGTGTGGCCGGATCCGTGGCTCTCTCCGTCGGCCTCATCGTGCTGGCCGTCGGGTTCTTGCGGCTACTCCAAGACGAGACAGGCAGCACCTTCACCGGAAACCTCTCCTGGATCCCCTATGTGATCTGCACCGTGGTCGTGGTGGGTATCGCCGCCATCGCCGTCAAGGCGGTCAGCCGAGGCGTCATGCCTGATACGACGAAGAACGAGGAGCAGCCGTGAGCCCCCCCGAGGAAAAGATCACCCGTGACCAGATCGAGGCCAAGTTCCGCGAGGTGACCGGTGGTGTCACCGACGAGGTCGAGGGCGTCAAGTCCCAGGCCATGGCCGTCGGGATGGCCGTAGTGTTGCTGACCGTGGCCGTGGTCTACCTGGTGGGCCGTCGACGGGGACGCCGTCGCTCCACCATCGTCGAAGTGCGACGGATCTGATTCCATGCAAGATGTGCTTCGGTACCTGCAGTTCAAGGCGTTCGGCCGCGGCATGCGCGGCCACAACGCCGCCTGGTTCGTGGTCGGGGCCGCGGTATGGATGCTGATCCGGGCCCGCCGGAGCGAAGACGTGGTCTACCGCACCAAATTGCACCCGGGTGAGCGCCTGGTGATCGGATCCGTCTCCTCGGGTTCGACGTCGAGTTCCGAGTCCTGAGCGTCGTCGACCCCGACGGGGGAGTGGAGACGACCGACAAGGGCATCCTGCAGGTGGGGGAGAAGGTGCTGCTCGAGGACCCCAAGAAGCGCCGCTATCTGCTCACCCTGCGCGCCGATGCCGGGTTTCATACCCACGTGGGGATCGTGGCCCACAACGATCTGATCGGCGCCTACGAGGGCTCCACGGTGCTCGGCAGCACCGGCAGGCGGTTCCTGGTGGTCCGACCCACCCTGGCCGAGATGGTGCTGAAGATGCCTCGCGGCGCCCAGGTCATCTACCCCAAGGATCTGGCCGCCATCCTCATGGAAGCGGACATTGCTCCAGGTATGCGTGTCCTAGAGGCCGGCGTGGGTTCAGGGGCGCTGTCGATGGCCATGCTGCGTGCCGGCGCCTCGGTCGTCGGGTATGAGTTGCGCGACGACTTCGCCGAGCGGGCCCAGATCAACGTGGCCGCCATGGTCGGCGACGGGGCCGACTACCGGGTAGAGCTGCGCGACGTCTACGACGGGATTGAGGAGCGAGGCCTGGATCGGATCGTTCTCGACCTCCCCGAGCCGTGGCGGGTGGTTCCCCATGCCGAGGTAGCGCTCCGCTCCGGTGGCATCATCTGCGCCTACCTGCCCACCATCAACCAGACGGCTCACTTTCGCCAGGTGCTCCAGCGCAGTGCGTTCGGCATGGCTTCCACCCTCGAGGTGCTGCATCGGACCTGGCACATCGAGGACAGGTCGGTCCGTCCTGATCACCGCATGGTCGGCCACACCGGGTTCTTGACCACGGCACGGCTGCTGCGTCCCGAGGAGATGGGAAGCCGACCGGGTGGGCCGGGCAGCGCCCTGGTGCGCCCAGACGCAGAGGGTGAAGCGCATGCAGACCGGGACCAGGAAGGTGGAGTCGATCTGTTCGCTGGGGAACCTGCCATCGCTTCGGAGGGGCTGGACCTGATGGAACCGATGGACGCCATGACGGGCGACGACATCTTGGACGACTGACGACTGACGACTGATCTTCACTTGGTGGACGCGCCAGATGTTTGCTGAAGCAGGTGGCCTCATCATCGTG
>JBAXCY010000058.1:0-14452 GCA_037141235.1 Acidimicrobiales bacterium
GGGCATCGGCAGCCATTGTGGATCTCGTACTTGTCGAAGTGCTGTCGGCGTGTCAGAATGACTGCACGATGAGTACCACCATCCAAACCTTCGACTGCTTGGTACCCGTTTCGTAGCGCACGCGACGTTGTTTCGCCGTGTGCGCTTTCCGACCTCCCAGATGGGAGGTCGTTTTCATGTCCGTCCTTCGGTGAGATTCCAGGGGTCGGGCGGCACCGAATCTTCCTCTTCACACCACCGACAGATCACACCGACCATCGCCACAAGGGAGCACCCGATGGAACTCACCGGAGCACAGGCCCTGATCAAGAGCCTCGAGATGCAGCACGTGGAGGTCATGTTCGGCCTCCCCGGAGGTGCGATCCTGCCCGTCTACGACCCGATCCTCGACTCGTCGATCCGGCATATCCTCGTCCGCCACGAGCAGGGTGCGGGCCACATGGCCCAGGGCTACGCCCAGGTCACCGGACGTCCCGGTGTGGCCATCGTCACCTCGGGCCCCGGGGCCACCAATGTGGTCACCCCGTTGGCCGACGCCTACATGGACTCGACGCCGCTGGTGGTCATCACCGGCCAGGTGGCTACCACCTCGATCGGCACCGATGCGTTCCAAGAGAGCGATATCACCGGGATCACCATGGGGATCACCAAGCATAATTGGCTGATCACCGATGCCGCCGATATCCCGCGGATCGTGGCCGAGGCCTTCCACGTGGCCACCACCGGCCGTCCGGGCCCGGTCCTCATCGACATCCCCAAAGACATCGCCCAGTCCTCCATGGAGTGGTACTGGCCCTCACCCAGTGACCTGGATCTGCCTGGCTACCGCCCGGTGACCGACGGTGACCCTGCGCTGATCCGTGAGGCAGCGGAGCTGCTGCTGGGCGCGAAGCGTCCGATCATCTACGCCGGAGGCGGCATCTTGAAGGCCCGGGCGGCCGACGCCCTCCGAGAGTTGGCCGAGCGCACGGGCATCCCGGTGGTCACCACCCTGATGGCCCGTGGCTGCTTTCCGGACTCCCACCCGTTGTGCCTGGGAATGCCTGGGATGCACGGCAACTACACCGCCGTCACGGCCATGCAGAAGTCGGATCTCCTGATCGCCCTCGGCAGTCGGTTCGACGACCGGGTGACCGGTCGGGTGAACGCCTTCGCCCCCGAGGCCAAGATCATCCATGTCGACATCGACCCGGCCGAGCACAACAAGGTCCGGCGGGCTGACGTGGCCATAGCCGGGGACTGCCGCCTGGTGATCGAGGAGCTCCTCATGGCGCTCGAATCGCTCGGCCTCAGCCACTCCGATGCCACCCGGGGCGGATCGGGTGGAACCCCATCTGATGCCGTGGCCGGCGCTACAGCGGCCGCTGGCTCAGTGGCTGCGGGCTTCCCTCGCGAGGGGCTGGCCCCGTGGCGCTCGCAGCTGGGTGCATGGCAGGAGCGCTTTCCGCTCTTCTACGACCAGCAGCCAGGAGCGGGACCGCTGAAGCCACAGTTCGTCGTCGAGCAGCTGCGGGATCGCACGCCTGGCGACACCATCGTGGCCTCCGGGGTGGGTCAGCACCAGATGTTCGCCTCCCAGTACTGGCAGTTCGACCATCCCTACACCTGGGTGAACTCGGGCGGCCTCGGCACCATGGGATTTGCCGTCCCCTCGGCCATCGGGGCAAAGGTCGGACGCCCGGACAAGATGGTGTGGGCCGTCGATGGTGATGGCTGCTTCCAAATGACCGCCCAGGAGCTGGTGACGGCCAGCTCGGAGCGCATCCCCGTGAAGATCGCCATCCTCAACAATGCCTACTTGGGCATGGTTCGCCAATGGCAAGAGATGTTCTATGAGGAGCGGTACTCCGAGGTCTACCTGTCTCCCGATCTGCCCGACTACGTGGGTTGGGCCGAGGCCATGGGCTGTGTCGGCATCCGGGTCGAGTCCTCCGACGATGTCGGTGCGGCTATCGACAAGGCCAACTCCGTCGACGACCGCCCGGTGGTCATCGACTTCCGGACCGACGCCTTCGAGAAGGTCTACCCGATGGTGGCCGCTGGCGCATCCAACGACGACATTCTGGTCGACCCGTCGCAGATCGGAGGGCACCCCGCATGAGCATGTACGGAACGGACAAGCGCCACCACACCCTGACGGTGCTGGTGGAGAACAAATCTGGTGTCTTGGCCCGGGTGGCGAGTTTGTTTTCGCGACGCGGGTACAACATCTTCAGCCTGGCCGTGGCACCTTCGGACAACCCGAAGTTCAGCCGGATCACCATTGTGGTCGACGTGGAGTCCGCTCCGCTCGATCAGATCATGAAGCAGCTCGACAAGCTGATCCCGGTGGTGTCGATTCGCGAACTCGACCCCGCAGACGCCCGAGAGCGCGAGCTGCTCCTCGCCACCGTGGAGGCCGGTCCTGACACACGTGGACAGGTCATCCAGCTGGTGGGCGTGTTCGAGGGCAAGATCGTCGACGTGGGCCCAGCCCACCTGTCGGTGATGCTGGCCGGCTCACCGTCCAAGCTCGACGACTTCGAAGATCTGATCCGGGGGTACGGCATCGTGGAGATGCAGCGGACCGGCCGGGTCGCATTGCCTATGCTTGACCGAGTCGATCACCGGGGCCAACCGGCCGCCGGGACGGCAGACACCACAGAAAAGGCAGGTTGACAGAAGATGGCCACGCTCTATTACGAGAAGGATGCAGACGCCAGTCTCATCGGGAACCGCAAGGTGGCCGTCATCGGCTACGGCTCCCAGGGCCATGCCCATGCGCTCAACCTGTCCGAGTCCGGGGTCGACGTCCGCGTCGGTCTGCGTGAGGACTCGGCCTCGCGGGCCAAGGCCCAAGAGGCGGGCCTGAAGGTCCTGTCGGTGGCTGATGCCACTGCCGAGGCCGACCTGATCATGATCCTGCTGCCCGACACCGAGCAGGCCCGGGTCTACGAGGCCGAGATCGCCCCGAACCTGAACGCCGGCGACGCCATCTTCTTCGCCCACGGCTTCAACATCCGGTTCGATCTGATCAACCCCCCGGCCGACGTGGATGTGGCCATGGTCGCGCCCAAAGGACCGGGCCACTTGGTGCGGCGCACCTATACCGAGGGCGGCGGCGTGCCGGCCCTCATCGCCGTGTCCCAGGACGCCACCGGCAACGCTCACGCGCTGGCGCTCTCGTATGCCCATGGCATCGGTGGCACCCGGGCCGGCGTGCTCGACACGACCTTTGCCGAAGAGACCGAGACCGACCTGTTCGGCGAGCAGGTCGTCCTGTGCGGCGGCGTGACCGCCCTGGTGCAGGCCGGCTTCGAAACCCTCGTCGATGCGGGCTACCAGCCCGAGTCGGCCTACTTCGAGTGCCTGCACGAGCTCAAACTCATCGTCGACCTGATGTACGAACAGGGGATTGCCGGTATGCGGTACTCCATCTCGGACACCGCCGAGTACGGCGACCTGACCCGTGGCCCCCGGGTCATCAACCAGGGCGTCAAGGACGAGATGCGCCGGATCCTCGATGAGATCCAGGACGGACGCTTTGCCGCCGAGTGGGTGGCCGAGAACGCGGCTGGGCGCCCCAACTACACCGCCCTGAAGCAGGCCGGCCAGGACCAACAGATCGAAAAAGTCGGTGCGGAGTTGCGCGACATGATGCCGTTCGTGACCGCCGGCAAGCAGAAGGTCCAGGACATCTCGGGAGGCTGAGCCTCCAAGAGAAGCCCCGGATCACGGGCCTCCTCGAACACGGAGTTGACGAAGGCCCCGCCGATCAGTTCGGCGGGGCTTTCGTGCGTCCAAGAGCCGATCGTGCCGGTGGAGCCGACCAGTGCAGCTACTGATGCAGCTACTGATGCAACTACTGGGCCAGCGCCCCGACCACGTGGGTGATGCAGGCGCACAGGGCGGCGACATCATCTGGGTCGATGGAGGGGAACATGGCGATGCGCAGCTGGTTGCGGCCCAGCTTGCGGTAGGGCTCGGTGTCGACGATGCCGTTGGCCCGCAGGATCTTGGCGATGGCCGCGGCGTCGATCGAGTCGTCGAAGTCGATGGTCCCGATGACGTGGCTCCGGTCCTGCTCACGCGTGACGAAGGGCGTGGCGAAGTCCGACCTGTCGGCCCACGTGTAGAGGATCTCGGCGGAACGGTCGCTGCGGCCCGTCGAGAACCCGAGGCCCCCGTTGTCGTTGAACCACCGCACCTGATCGTCGAAGAGGAACAGGGTGGCCAGTGCCGGTGTGTTGTAGGTCTGATCGAGCCTCGAGTTGTCCAGGGCGATGGTCAGGTCCATCGAGGCTGGCACCCAGCGCCCAGTAGCAGCGATGGAGCCGATCCGCTCGACAGCAGCGGGGGACAGCAGCGCCACCCACAGCCCGCCGTCGGAGCCGAAGCACTTTTGAGGGGCGAAGTAGTAGGCGTCGAACTCGTTGGCGTCTACGGCCAGCCCACCGGCACCCGAGGTGGCATCCACGGCCACCAGGCCGCCACCGTCGGCCGGCAGCGTGGCACCCACAGGGCGGAGAATGGGCATCATCACGCCGGTGGAGGTCTCGTTATGGGTGAGGGCGTAGAGGTCGATGTCGTCGCGGGCCACCGGCAGCGGGTGGGTCCCCACGTCGGCCTTGATGATCTCGGGGTCATCGAGATGAGGAGCCTGGGCGGCGGCGGTACCGAACTTGGAGGAGAACTCACCGAAGCTGAGGTGCTGGCTCTTGCGCTCGATGAGGCCGAAGGTAGCGGCGTCCCAGAAGCAGGTGGTGCCGCCGTTGCCCAACATCACCTCGTAGCCGTCAGGCAAGGAGAACAGCGAGTCCAGACCGGCCCTGAGGCTGCCCACTACGGACTTCACCGTCTTCTGACGATGGCTGGTCCCGAGGAAGGTGGGTGCCGCGGCCGCCAGGGCCTCGACGGCCTCGGGGCGCACCTTGGAGGGTCCGGCGCCGAAGCGTCCGTCAGTAGGGAGCAGGTGGGCAGGGATGCGGATGTCGGGGGTGTCGGTCACGTATGGAATCATGGCACTCATGGCCCAGCACACAGAAACCGGCAACTCAGCGACTCGAGGCGCGGGCACGACCGGCAACCGGATCGCCGCCCGGATCGCCGCCGTGGCCCCCTCGGCCACCCTGGCCGTCGACGCCAAGGCGAAGGCACTCCAGGCCCAGGGAGAGAACGTCATCGGCTTCGGAGCAGGGGAGCCCGACTTCCCCACTCCTGATGCCATCGTGGCTGCGGCCGAGGCGGCATGCCGCGACCCGAAGAACCATCGCTACTCGCCTACGGCCGGACTGCCGGAGCTGCGCGAGGCCATCGCAGTCAAAACGCAGCGCGACTCCGGTCTGCAGATTGGCGCTTCTCAGGTGCTCGTTACCAACGGAGGCAAGCAGGCGGTGGCCAATGCCTTCGCCGTCTTGTGCGACCCGGGTGACGAAGTGCTGCTGCCCGCTCCGTACTGGACTACCTATCCGGAGTCGATCGCCCTGGCCGGGGGCGTGCCGATTGCGGTCCCGACAGACGCCACCAGCGGCTTCCGGGTGACGGTGGCCCAACTCGAGGCCGCCCGCACTCCCCGGACGAAGGTCCTGGTGTTCGTGTCGCCGTCGAACCCGACCGGAGCCGTCTATCCGAAAGAGGAGATCGAGGCGGTCGGCCGATGGGCCCTGGAGCACGGCATCTGGGTGGTCACCGACGAGATCTACGAGCACCTGGTCTACGGGGGAGCCGAGCACCACTCGATGCCGGTGGTGGTACCTGAGTTGGCCGACACCTGCATCGTGGTCAACGGCGTGGCCAAGACGTACGCCATGACCGGCTGGCGAGTGGGCTGGATGATCGGCCCCGCCGATGTGATCGCCGCTTCGGTCAACCTGCAGTCGCACGAGACGTCGAACGTGGCCAACGTGTCCCAGCGCGCTGCACTGGCTGCTGTCTCCGGCGGCTTGGAGGCAGTGGAGATGATGCGGGCGGCCTTCGACCGGCGCCGCCTGACCATGCACCGGATGCTCAACGAGATCGACGGCATCGAGTGCCCGCTGCCCGAGGGGGCGTTCTACGCCTTTCCGTCGGTGACCGGCCTGTACGGACGGTCCTTCGGGGGACGGGTGTGCAACACCAGCGCCGAGTTGGCCGAGGTGGCCATCGAGGTGGCCAAGGTGGCCGTGGTCCCGGGCGAAGCCTTCGGGTCACCTGGCTACTTCCGCATGTCCTATGCGTTGGGTGACGACGACCTGGTCGAGGGCGTGTCACGCCTGGCCGCGCTCTTCACCCAGGACTAGCCGGGGTACCACTGCTCCCCAGTTGGCCGACGCCGGGCCCACACGGCCATGCTGTGGGGTCCCACGTGGTCTGATGTGGACCTGCGGCGCCTATCCTTGTGCGTCCCGGCACGGATGTATGCGGTACTGCCGAACACGATCTGCAACAGAACAAACGATCCGCAACCGAAAGGAACACCATGGGTAGGGTCCTCGTGACAGAACAGCTGGCCCAGCCAGGCCTGGACCTCATGGCCAAGGCCGGCCATGAGGTAGATGTCCAGCTCGGCTTGTCGCCAGAGCAGCTGGTCGAGGCCATCGTCGGGGCGAACGCCCTGGTGATCCGATCCGCCACCACCGTCACCGCCGAGGTACTCACGGCCGGGACCGACTTGGTCGTCGTTGGCCGGGCGGGCATCGGACTCGACAACGTGGATGTGGCGGCCGCCACCGAGCGCGGCGTCATGGTGGTGAATGCCCCCCAGTCGAACATCCTCTCTGCGGCCGAGCAGGCCATGGCCTTACTGCTGGCCCAGGCCCGCAACATCCCCCAGGCCCACGCCGCCTTGGTGGCAGGCAAGTGGGAGCGGTCCAAGTGGGAGGGAGTCGAGCTTCACGGCAAGACCCTGGGCGTGATCGGACTCGGCCGGGTGGGTGCCCTGGTGGCCCAGCGGGCGCTGGCGTTCGGCATGCATCTGGTGGCCTACGACCCCTTCGTGTCGGCCGATCGGGCCCGTCACATGGGTGTCGAGCTGATGAGCCTCGAGGACCTGATGGCCCAGTCCGACTTCGTCACTGTGCACCTCCCGAAGAACAAGGAGACCATGGGGCTGATCGGGGCTGACGTGCTAGCCAAGGCCAAGCCCGGTATCCGCATCATCAACACCGCCCGGGGTGGGATCGTCGACGAGGACGCGCTGGCCGATGCCATCCGCAACGGCAATGTCCAAGGCGCTGGTCTCGATGTCTTCGCCAAGGAGCCGACCACCGAGTCACCGCTGTTCGAGCTGTCCTCGGTCATCGTCGCCCCGCACCTCGGTGCCTCCACGGCCGAAGCCCAGGACAAAGCAGGTGTGACCATCGCCGAGCAGGTCATCCTGGCTTTGGCTGGGGACTTCGTGCCCTTCGCCGTCAACGTCAGCGCTACCGACGTGTCCGAGACGGTGCGCCCGTTCATGGGCCTGGCCGAGCAGCTCGGCCGGATCCTGTCGTGCCTGGAGGACGGGCTGCCTGATGTGCTCGAGATCGAATATCAGGGTGGGCTGGCCGGGGCAGGAACCGGCATCTTGACCCTGTCGGTCCTCAAGGGCCTGTTCGGTGAGGGGATCGAAGAGCCGGTCTCCTATGTGAACGCCCCGCAACTGGCGGCCGAGCGCGGCCTCGAGGTCCGTGAGATCTCGACGGTCACCGCCCATGAGTTCGTCAACCTGATCACGGTCCGCAGTGGCGCCCACTCAGTGGCGGGCACCCTGGCCGGACCGCGCAGCGAGCCCCGCCTGGTGATGATGGACGATCACACCGTCGAGGTGCCGCCTGCACCCAACATGGTGGTGGTGCGCAACGACGACCGTCCCGGCATGATCGGCGTGGTCGGCACCATCCTCGGCGATGCCGGGGTATCCATCTCGTCGATGGCGGTGGGGCCATCGGCCACCGCCAACACGGCGCTCATGGTGCTGTCCACCGATGGGCAGATCCCCGATGCGGCGCTGCACCAGCTGCGCGCCGCGGAGGGCATCAGCGACGTCCACACCGTCCGCACGTAAGTCTGGGGCCTGGCTCAGACCGTCCGGACGTCCTTGACCGGCACCGGGGGCCAAGTATCTCCGCCGATAGGCGGGATGAACCCGTCTGCGGGTCCACCTGGGGCGGTCAAGCGCCTGGTAACCCAGGTGCCGACAGCGAGCAGTAGGGCGAGGACGAGGATTCGGCGGATCCATCGGGACGGCATGTGCATGGGCTCAACCTTAGGGTTGTTCGTCGGCACTTCTGGTCGCCAGAGTCGCCAGAGTCGCCTGGGCAATCGGCAGGTGCTCGCCGGGTAGCTCCGACCTGAACGCCAAGTGACCGCACAGTTACCCACCGATGATTGTTGCGCGGGAAGGGTCGATTACGACCTTCCGGCGTTGACACCGGCCTCTCCGCGTGGGACAACTTGGACGCCGAGTGGTTGGCGGACCGCTTGGTGCCCGAAGATTCCCTCCATAGAAGTGGTACCGGACCCGCCGGTGAACAGCTGCATCTACCTGCCACGGAGTCGGCCCATGCCCTCGAATACCGAATCAGTTAGCCACCGCCCCCCGGATCTGGCCCAGGGCATCAGCCCGTCATCGTCCAGGAACCGTCGATCCGGCCGGGCCAAGGTGCTGGTCGCGCTGGTGTTCCTGGCAGTGCCAACGGCCGCCTGCGGTGGTGGATCGACATCGACTCCGGTGGCTCCAACGGGTGCGAATCCGATCAGACCCCCCGACATTCCCTTGCAGGGCTGCACCTACGCACCCAACGGGTCGATCCCGCCAGGGGCGGCCCAGGGGATCGATCCACACATCCCGGCATTTAGCCCCACCACCGCGGCTACATCTGCCCTGGGCAAGATTCGTGCCCGCGGCGGCACCGGGTTGGTCTATGGCTACTCGTTGCCAGCGGGCACCGAGCTCTTCGCCGGCCCTGACACCTCGACTACTCCGGTCAAGACTGTCACAAGGGGTCGCACGATCAACGTGTCCGACCCCGTCCTGTGGACGAGCGCGTCCAAGGCACGCTGGATGGTCTTTTTCCTGGCGTGCGGGGGGACGAGCCCATACTGGGTGAGCGTCTCGCAGGTCACGAAGGCGGACAAGGCCGCCGGGGCCCAGATGACCCGGACCATCGGCGAACTGCTGGCCGCGGCACCGTACACGACTACCGGGAAGGCCTCGGCCTTGCCAATCACCATCGATGCCCAGCGCCATCTGGTGTGGGTCGACCCAAAGGTCTCTTTCGCCGTAGGCCGAGGGCAGCTCGTCGGCTACTAATCGGTACCCGCAGGTAGGAGGTCGGTGCCGTTCTGGAGTAGCGGGGGTCCATCGCGGAACGATCACCTGGTTATTACCTGGGTGTCCCCCGGCGTTTGCCGCACGTTCACCTTCGATCGTTACGTTATCGACGGAAAGAGTAAGTGCCCACTCAGGGCCATCCCACCAGAGACGATCCGCTGGCCGCGGAAGCCATAACGACGAGCCGGAAAGGGCAGGGCGGCACCGCAGGCATGACCATCGACCTCGAACCTTCCACGGCTCGCCCCGAGCGGACGGTCCCCGCACCGCTGGTGATCACCCGCGACTACTCGACCCCTGACCGGATCTACCGGGCTGCTGTGCGCGTCTCGGGTGGCGGAGTCTTCCTCCTGCTGGTGGTCATCGGGATCTTCCTGGCGTGGTCCGGCTATCCGGCGTTCCAGCAGGCTGGGTGGAAGTTCTTCACCAGGTCTGGATTCCAGACTCTGGGTGACCACCCCATCTTCGGTGTGCTGGCCTCCATCGTGGGAACCGTGGAGGTGGCGGTCGTCGCCATGCTGGTCGGTGCGCCCATCGCCATCGCTACGGCACTGTTCCTCAGCGAGTACGCCCCGCTGAAGACCCGGCGGACCTTGATCGCCATGATCGACCTGGCCGCGGCCATCCCCAGCATTATCTTCGGGCTCTGGGCGGTCTTCGAACTCCAGCCCAACGTGGTGGGATTCAGCACCTGGCTCTCTCGGCACATGGACTTCATCCCCTTCTTCAAGGTGGTCAGCCCTCCGCTCAACGCATCGATCTTCATTGCCGGACTGGTCGTCGGCATCATGATCGTGCCCATCGTGGCCTCCATCTGCCGAGAGGTCTTCTCACTGGCCCCAGCAGGAGAGCGCGAAGCGGCCCTGGCGCTCGGGGCCAGCCGGTGGCAGATGATCCGTACGGTGGTTCTGCCCTTCGGTCGCGGTGGCATGGTCGGTGCCGTCATGCTCGGTCTGGGGCGTGCGCTGGAGGAGACCATCGCCGTCTCCATCATCCTCGGTGGGTCCTTCACGGTGACGGCCCACATCCTCCAGCACGGTGGATCGACCATTTCGCAGCTCATCGCCATCAACTTCGGCTCCGGCGGCAAGCTTGGTCTCCAGGCCTTGCTGCTGTGTGGGTTCGTCCTCTTCATCTTGACCCTGGTAATCAACCTGGCGGCGTCGGCCATCGTCAACAATTCCCGTAGCGGGGCGGGGGTGGACCTGTGACCCCGGAGACCACCACAACCGCCGGCACTTCTGGCACAGTTGTCACCCCCGAAGGGCCCGTCTCCACGGGCGGACCGGCATCGACCAACACCTTCGAGTCCCACGACGACAGTGACTCAGAGCGCATTGCGTCAGGGAGCGCGGTACCGCAGCCCCCCCCGGTGCCTCCACGCCGGTTGCCCAGCCCGATCCGACCGTCGGCGTTCGGTGCCCAAGATGCACTGATCCTGGTGGCTGCGGCCATGTCTTCCTTATGTCTCGTCTGGGTCATCTTCTACCAGCTCACGTCGCTGTCGGGCGGGGTCGGATTCTTGGTGTGCTGGTATGTCGGCTTCGTGGCGCTGACATGGATCGCCACCGCACAGATCATCGAGCGCCAGGTGGCCACCGACCGGGTGGTAGCGGTAATTGTCGTTTCGGCTGCACTGCTGATCGTGGCCATCGTGGTGTTCATCGTGGTCTGGGTGTGCTACAAGGCCATCCCGTCAATCCACTGGGGCTCGCTCTTCACCAAGGACCAGAAGAGCTTCGTAGTGACTGATCCCAACGCCCTCAATCAGGTGGGCGTGGTCCATGCGATCATCGGCACGTTTGAGCAAGTGCTCATGGCTGTGCTGATCGGCGTCCCCTTCGCCATCGCCACCGCTGTCTACCTGAACGAGGTCAAGGGGTGGGGGGTCAAGACGGTCCGGACGGTAGTGACCGCCATGAGCGGCACCCCCTCGGTTGTGGCCGGCATCTTCATCTACTCCATGCTGATCCTGACCCATGTGCTGACGTATTCGGGCTTCGCCGCATCCTTGGCCCTGGTGGTCATCCTGCTTCCCTCGGTCACCCGGGTGGTCGAGGAGGTGCTGCGGGTGGTCCCGAGCGGACTGCGCGAGGCATCGCTGGCGCTGGGTGCTCCCGAGTGGCGCACGGTGTGGTCCGTCGTCCTGCCCACGGCCCGCTCCGGAGTGGTGACGGCAGTGCTGTTGGGCATCGCCCGCATCGTCGGGGAGACGGCGCCGCTGTTGTTTACCGCGTTCGGATCCCAGGTCACCAACTGGAAGGGCTACTTCAATCACGACCAGGGAGCGCTTCCCCTGGTCATCTTCTCCGATGTTCGTCAGGCCCAGGATGTCCTGATCAATCTGGCCTTCCAGGCCGCCTTCGTCCTCTTGGCCATCGTGCTGGTCCTGTTCGTATTGGCTCGGATCTTCAGCCGCCCCAAGGGAAAGAACGGCAAGCGAAGGAAGGCCAGACCTGATGATGACGACCTCATGGCACGGATGTTCGTGCCCATCCCGATCGAGCAGAACGAGGAGACCCGATGACGGCCACCCTTCCATCCACTTCGCTGGGCGACGCTGAACACCCCCAGGTATTCACCGGCACTCCATCTGCGGGTGAGCCGGGACAAGTAGACGCCCACGACGTGTGTGCATGGTTCGGCGACCGCTTGGTCCTGGAGACCGTCGACCTGGTCATGGAGAAGTCGAAAGTCACGGCCCTGATCGGTCCCTCGGGATGTGGCAAGTCCACATTCCTGCGCATCATCAACCGGATGCACGAAGTGGTTCCCGGGGCGCAACTAGCTGGCTCGGTCAAGCTCGACGGGGTCGACATCTACGGACCGGGCCAGCGGGCCATGGAGACCCGTCGCCACATCGGCATGGTGTTCCAGAAGCCGAATCCGTTTCCGGCCATGACCATCGCCGAGAACGTACTGGCCGGCCTGAAGTTCTCGCGGTCCAGCCCGGTCAACAAGAACGATCTGATCGAGGAGTCGTTGACCAAGGGTGGCTTGTGGAACGAGGTCAAGGACCGGCTCGGCGAACTTGGCGGCGCACTGTCCGGTGGGCAGCAGCAGCGGCTGTGCATCGCCCGGTCGCTGGCGGTCAAGCCACGGGTGCTTCTGATGGACGAGCCGTGCTCGGCCCTCGACCCCACCTCCACGTTGCGGATCGAGCAGACCATCAAGGAGATCGCCTCCGAGGTGACGGTGGTCATCGTGACCCACAACATGCAACAAGCCCAGCGGGTCTCCGACTACTGCGCCTTCTTCCTGGCCGAGGAGAACCAGCCCGGCCGCGTCATCGAGGCAGGCAGGACCACCACCATCTTCGGCTCACCCACCGATCAGAGGACGTTCGATTATGTCAACGGTCAGTTCGGATAGTCGTCGCACCGTCAAGGTGCGCACCTTCGTCGTCGCTAGCGCAGCATTGGTCTGCACCGTCCTCACACAGTCGTTGGGAATAGTGCCGGCCGGAGCCAGTCCGTCGATGCAGTCGACCGGCTCCAGCTTTGCCAGCGTGGCCATCCAGCAGTGGGTCGGGCAGTCGTCCACCCTGTTCGGTCTCAACATCAACTGGCAGGTGTCCTCGTCGGTCGTCGGCCTCAACAACTTCGGCCAGAACCAGCTCGACTTCGCCGCCTCGGATATCCCCTACAGCGCACAACAGTCGACCTACTACCCGTCCCAGCCCTACCAGTACCTGCCCGATGTGGCCGGTGGGCTCGCCTTCATGTACAACCTGAACGGCAACAACGGCCAGCGGATCAACAACATCAACTTGAACGCAGCAGCCATCGGCCAGATCTTCCTCGGGGAGATCACCACCTGGGATGCAGCGCCCATTGCCGCCCTCAATCCGCAGCTCCAAGGGAATCTTCCTCACCAGAACATCATCCCGGTCTACCGCTCGGACGCTTCCGGGGAGAACTACCTCCTGACCGATTACCTCCTGCGCCAGGACCATGACGACATGGTGGCCGCGCAGAACGCGTTCCAGTCAGGCAACCCCGGCCTGCCGTCGGCAACTTGGCCGGTGCCCGCGGCCAGTGCCCCCTACGACACCGCAAAGTACAGCGGCTGGTCCAAGGGCTACCCGGTAGGGCAGGCCGGGTCCGACAACGCGGCCAACTACGTGTCTGCACTGTCCAGCCTGGGATCGATCACCTTTGTGGAGACGGCATTCGCCAAAGCGCACAACTTCCCGGTGGCCTCACTGGCCAATGCCAGCGGAGCTTTCGTGCAGCCGACTTCGCTCAATGTAGCCACCGCGCTCGAGGCGGCCCTGTTGCACGCCGACCTGACCCAGGACCTGACGGCCGTTTATGTGAATCCCCTGCCCAATGCCTATCCGCTGTCGGCCTACAGCTACCTGGTGGCCCCGTGCTCACCGAACCTGGCCGCTGCCGGTGGTTCGTCGTGCGCCGGAGGACCGGGGTCCACCTCGCCGTTCCCCAGCCAAAAGGGACAGGCCCTGGGCCAGTTCGTAGCGTTCTTGGCCTGTGCTGGCCAACAGAAGATGGCCACGTTGGGCTACTCGCCCCTTCCCCCGGTGCTGGTCCAGGCTGACTTCAATGCCATCGCTCGGATGAACGGCGGCCAGGCCCCTCCGGCGCCTACGGCACAGAACTGCAAGAACCCGTATGTGGACGGGACGATTCCGCTTCCGGGCTCACCGGTAGTGGAGGGAGTGGGCGGCGGGGGTATCGGCGGAACGGGAAGCACGACGTCCTCGGCGGGGACGAGCGCTGGAGGGGGATCCTCGACTGGGTCGACCTCGGGTGGGGCTGCAGGGACCTCGGGCGCGACAGGCACGGCCACGACCGGTAGTTCGGCATCGAAGTCGGCAGCGGGCTCTAGGTCAGGATCGGCAGCAGCGGCGGCTGCGGCGGCTGGTCTCACCCCGGAGTTGGCCGCAAAGGGTTACACCGTGGTGAACGGACAGGTGGTCCGCCGGCTCGGATCGGGCGGCCCGAACCAGTTCCTCCGAGCGAATGCTCTGGTGGCGGCCACGTCATCGGTGGCCAGTCCACAGGCGCTGGTCTACCTCGGATGGGCACTGCTGGTGATGGGCATCATCCTGGCTCCACCATTGGTGGCCACGCGACTCAGCCGCAGGCGACAGCTTGCGGCTGATGCGCCGGATGCGGGGGGAGGCCGATGACGGACCCGATCGACAGTGACCGTAGCGAC
>JBAXCY010000059.1:0-14324 GCA_037141235.1 Acidimicrobiales bacterium
CGGGTCAGGCCGTAACGGGTCAGGCCGTGTCGGGCTGGACCGGGCGGAACGTGAACGGGAGGTCGCCGATGCGCACCAGGAGTGACGCAACGGAGCGACCGAGGGGAGTCAGCGCCTCGTCCAACGTGGTGGGCTCCTCCAGCACACTCTCCTCGAGGGCGCACGACCCCTCGTAGGCCACCTCGATGGCGCACTCGGTTCCGTTGGGTCCGTCGAGGAGCACATGCTCGATGGTTGCCGGTCCTCGGGTCAGCGGCTCACCCAGCACATCGAGGTGCTCGGGCAGGATGGCCAGTAGTGGACCAGCATCGGGGACGCCGTCGAGTCCCTGGACGCGGAACGCAATCTCCACCAGCACCTCGGGCAGCTCGTCGGGATCATCGCCGATGGCCCAACTGCGGTAGGCAGTCTGGCTCCACGTCGGCCAGTCGAGACTGGTGTCCACCCGGATCCGAGCAGGCCGCTCCTCGCCCGGGAGGCTGTAGGAAGTTTCGAAGCTGACGTCTCCGAGGAACACGTCCACCTGGAACCGTTCCTCGACGGCTTGGCGCTGCAGCAGCGCGGCCTCGAAGGCGCTCCGGTGAGAGGTAACGATCTGTGTGAAGACGTGGTCCAGCATGGCGGGGGAGAGGCTACCGTTCTTCCGTGACCACCTCTCCCGATCCAACATCCTCGGACTCTTCGGCCCCGTCGTTGTGGCGCGAGCGCCGAGTGATCGCCTACGCCCACCAGGGCGGGGCATGGGAGGGCCCTTCGTCGACGCTCCACACCATTGCTGCGGCCCTGGAGGTCGGAGCCACCGGAATCGAACTCGACGTGCACGCCACCGCTGACGGACGCCTGGTGGTGTGCCATGACGACACCGTGGACCGGACATCGGCAGCCTCTGGGACCATTGCGTCATTCACCTATGCCGAGCTGTCTCGGTTGGACAACGCCTACTGGTGGGCGCCCGGCGCGGACGTGACCCCGGGGCTGGCCGACGACGGCTACCCGCTACGAGGACGGGCACCCGAAGACCACCGCTTCGGGTTCGCCCTACTCGAAGAGGTCCTCGAGGAGTTTCCCCAGGTCGTACTCAATCTGGACATCAAGCAGACGGCACCGACGGTCGTCCCCTACGAGGAGGCCCTGGCCGACCTGCTGCGGCGCTTCGACTGTTCTGACCGGGTCATCGTGGCCTCGTTCCTCGACACGGCGACAGACACCTTCTCGGGGTTCGCTCCCGAGTTCCACACCTCAGCGGGCACGCTGGCCACTGCCGAGTTCTACCGTTCGGTGCAGGCGGGGGAGGAGCCGGCCCCCATGCGCCACGTGGCCCTGCAGGTGCCGGTCTCCTTCGGGGATATCACTTTGGTCGACGAGCGGTTCGTGGAGGCCGCCCACGCCCAAGGTCTGGCCGTCCATGTGTGGACCATCGAGGAGGAGTCCGAGATGGAATCGCTGTGCAAACTAGGGGTCGACGGGATCATCACCGATCGGCCCAGCGCGCTGGTCGGAGTACTCGAGAGCCTCGGGTGCACGTGGTCGCCGGGGACTTGAGTCGTCGTGGGCCGGCGTATGACCAGAGTTGGACTAGCCGGGGGGACGCGACCCACCAGAGGGATGGAGCATCCCTGTCCTACAAGAGTGAACGGTCCCGTCCGGTAAACCGGCCTAGGACGAGGGGCGCCACCGTAGTGACAGTCCCCATGGGGGCAGCGGTCAGCCGCGCCCGCAGTTCGGCTTCTTGCCGTGGTTGGCCTTCTTCTTGGCCCGGAGCTTGCGCTTGTTGGTTCGTTTCGACACAGTTCGGCAAGGCTACTCGGTCCACGCACCCCTCAGCCAACGGGCACTGGTTTAGGGCGGACAGACACGACCCCAGGCACGGCGAAGTCGTGACGGCGCGGGCATGACCTGGCTCCTGCGGAACGGTGATGTGCTGGCCACGGTCGAGGTGGCAGACACGTTCCGTCTGAGGTCGAAAGGGCTGCTCGGGCGCACCGGCTATGAAGGGGCAATGCTCCTGCCTCGCACTCGCTCGATCCACACGATCGGCATGCACTTCCCGATCGACGTGGCCTTCTGTGATACCGATTTCGTCGTGCGGGACGTTGCCCGGGTGCGCCCAATGCGGATGACCTTGCCCCGCCGCCGGTGCCGGTCGGTGATCGAGGCCGAGGCCGGTGCGTTCGAACGGTGGGGGCTCGCCGTCGGCGACCACCTGGAGCTGCGCTGATGTCAGAGCACCCGACAGAGCACCCGACAGTGCACCCGACAGACGACAGTCCCGTGGACGAAAATGCCGAGTTGACGATCGCGGACCCTGGACCCACGGCGTGGCCCGACGGTGCCCTGGTCATCGTCGGGACCCCGATCGGCAACCTGGGGGACCTATCGCCACGAGCGGTGGCCGCATTGGCCTCGGCCGACGTCATCTACTGCGAAGACACCCGACATTCACGCAAGCTCCTGAGCCACTCAGGAATCACCGGGGTGACGACCCGCTCCCTCCACGAACACAACGAGGTCGACCGGATCGATGAGGTGGTAGCCGCCGTGGTCCATGGCCGCACAGTCGCACTGGTGAGTGACGCTGGCATGCCAGCAGTCTCGGACCCTGGAGCCCGGGTGGCCGCGGCCGTGGCCAGCGCCGGACTGACCGTGACTGTGATTCCGGGACCGTCTGCGGTTCTGGCCGCACTGGTTTCGAGTGGTTTGGCCACCGATCGGTTTTGCTTCGAAGGGTTCCTGCCCCGCTCGGGACGGGACCGGGCTGAGCGGTTGGCAGCGATCGCCAGCGAGCAACGCACCTCGATCCTCTTCGAGTCACCGGGACGTACCGGGGCCACCCTGGGCGACCTGGCTGCCGCCTGCGGGGGCGACCGTCCGGTGGCCGTGGCCCGCGAGCTCACCAAGCTCCACGAAGAGGTCTGGCGGGGTTCACTGCATGGTGCGGTCGAATGGGCAGCAGGGGGGGTCCGCGGCGAAGTGGTGCTCGTGCTGGGGGGTGCCCCAGAGGTCGTCCACCAGGAGGCGGACGACGACGTCCTCATCGAGGCGCTGCAGCGGCGGGCGGCAGCGGGCGCTCGGACCCGCGGTGCCGTCGACGAAGTGGCAGCCGAGTACAACGTGCCCCGCCGGCGTGTCTACGACTTGGCCCTCCAGGCGAAACACCAAGGTAACGGAACGGAGCCCACCACCTCCGACGACCCAGATGCTTCCGACGATTAGCGCCGTGTCCACGAGCAACCAGTCAGCCGCACCGCCCGCACCGCCCGCACCGGGTGCCCGAGTGGGTGGAATGCCGCGCCCCGCCAGGGTGTTGCACACTAGGAACAGGTAGGACTGTTCCGGTTGCGACGATCCAGTAGATCCGATGGCCGACGTAGCAAGAAGAGTGCAAGTTGAGGCACGTGGTGCCCCCGACGAGTTGGGGCATGCCGTGGCTCGCCGTTCCAGAAGGGAAGCGACATGTTTGGACGCAGTATGGATCTTGACTCTAGCCAGGGACCCCCCATCGGGCCCGACGAGGTCCCCGAGGGGTCTGACCGGGCGGCGTTCGCAGCCGGATGCTTCTGGGGGGTAGAGGAGTTCTTCCTCGAGATCCCCGGCGTGGTGGACGCCGTGTCGGGCTACGAGGGCGGCCACGTCGACCGTCCGACCTACGAGCAGATCTGTTCGGGTTCGACCGGGCACGCCGAAGCTGTGCTGGTCACCTTCGACCCGACCCGAGTCACCTTCGACACCCTGCTCGAGGAGTTTTGGCGGCATCACGACCCCACCACCTTGAACCGGCAGGGCCCCGACCACGGGACGCAGTACCGCTCTGCCGTCTTCACGCACACCGAGGCCCAGGCCGAGGCAGCACGGGCATCCCTCGATGCGTTCCAGGTCCGGTTCCAGCGGCCGATCGTCACCGAGGTGACACCCGCGTCCACGTTCTGGCCAGCCGAGGCCTACCACCAGCGCTACACGCAGCGCACCGGTCGAGGTGGCTGTCACGTCGCCAATTGGTAGTCGCAGGGTCGGCGAGTACCTCGCGGTCCGGACGGTGTCGCCTGGGTCGGTACGCTGACGGGCAGTGTCCCGATACTTCGTCACCACGCCCATCTACTACGTCAAGGACGCGCCCCACGTCGGGCACGCCTACACGACGGTCAACGCCGACGCCCTGGCCCGTTGGCACCGGCTGATCGGTGACGATGTCTTCTTCCTGACCGGCACCGACGAACACGGCCAGAAGGTCGCACGGGCTGCCGAAGAGCAGGGGATGGCTCCCCTCGAGTGGACCGACCAGATGTCCCCCCGGTTCGCCGAAGCTTGGGCCGGGCTCGGGATCTCGAACGACGACTTCATCCGGACCACCGAGTCGCGGCACACCGCCTCCGTGCAGCAGTTCCTGAGTCGGATCAACGACAACGGCTACATCTACAAGGGCAACTACACCGGTCTCTACTGCGTTGCCTGTGAGCGGTATTACGCAGCGGACGAAGTGCTCGACGGCGATCTGTGCCCCGACCACCGAACCCCACTCGAACTCTTGGAGGAAGAGAACTACTTCTTCAAACTGAGCGCCTTTCAGCAGCCACTGATCGACTGGTATGCGGCTAACCCCCACGTCGTCCTGCCCGAGTCGAAGCGCAACGAGGCGCTCGGCTTCATCAAAGGTGGACTCAATGACATCTCCATCACTCGGACCTCCATCGATTGGGGCATCCGGGTGCCGTGGGACGAGGAGCACGTCTTTTACGTCTGGTACGACGCCCTTATCAACTACGTGACGGCCATCGGCTACGGCCAGGACCAGGACAAGTTCGACCAGTGGTGGCCGAATGTGCACCACCTGATCGGCAAGGAGATCATCCGGTTCCACTGTGTGTGGTGGCCGGCCATGTGCATGGCCGCGGGTATCGACCCGCCGGCTCATGTGCAGGTCCACGGCTGGCTATTGCTCGGCGGCGACAAGATGTCCAACTCCAGTGTCAATCGGATCACGCCGGCCGAACTGGTCGATGAGTACGGAGTCGACCCCCTCCGCTACCACCTACTGCGGGACGTACCGCTCGGCAGTGATGGCGAGTTCTCGGCCGAGGGGATCACGGCCCGCTACAACTCGGACCTGGCCAATAACTTGGGCAACCTGTTGTCGCGGGTGGCGACGGTGGTCGGCTCCAAGTGTGACGGCGTCGGCCCGGCCCCCGCGTCCGACAGCCGGCTGGCTGGAGTGGCTGCAGACGTACTGGTCGAGGTGACGGCAGCCTGGGACGCCGGTGCCCCGCACCTGGCCCTGGAGTCGACCTGGCGTCTCATCCGTGAGACCAACGCCGAGCTCGAGACGGCTGAGCCGTGGAAGGCTGAGCCCGGCCCGGACGTGGATGCCGTACTGGGTAGCGCCCTCGAGGTGCTGCGTATCGTGTCCCTTCTTGTTTCGCCAGCCATCCCTTCGTCAGCCGATGAGATCTGGCGGCGGATCGGGCTGGACGGGAGGCCGGCCGACCAGCGTCTGCCAGCTGCCGCAGTCTGGGGCGGGTACCCCGGCGGAATCGCCGTGGAGAAGGGCGCCCCGCTCTTCCCTCGGCGCAAGGACTGAGGAACTCGTGTCTGACACGGCGTCCGATGCCGTCCTCGAGTGGTTCGACTCGCACTGCCACCTCCAGAACGAGTTCGGGTCCCCCGAGGGTGACGGGCCCGTCGAGCCCCACGCCGACCGGCTGGCCGCCACGATCGCTCGGGCATCCGAGGCTGGAGTGACCCGCCTGGTCTGTGTCGGCACCGGCGCCACCTCGTCAGCCGAAGCTGTAGCCCTGGCCCGCGCCATGCGACGTCCAGGTGGGCCGGCTGTGGCTGAGGGTGTCGCCATGTGGGCGACCATCGGCCTCCATCCCCATGATGCGGTCGACGGGGTCGACTCTCTGGACGCGCTGTTGGCCACAGAGCTCGGCGACAGTGCCGACCCGGGCAACCGTGTGGTGGTGGGCATCGGGGAGTGTGGCCTCGACTATCACTACGACCACTCGCCTCGACCGGTGCAGCGCGAGGTGTTCGCCCTTCAGGTCGAACTGGCTCTCCGCTACGATCTGGCCCTGGTGATCCACACCCGTGAGGCGTGGGACGACACGTTCGCTGTCTTGTCCGCAGCCGGGGTGCCGGAGCGGACGATCATCCACTGCTTTACGGGGGGGCCCGAAGAAGCTCGACGCTGTCTCGACCTCGGGGCATCGCTGTCGTTCAGCGGGGTGGTCACCTTCAAGAATGCCCAGGATGTCCGTGACGCGGCCGCTCTGTGTCCCCTGGATCGCCTACTCATCGAGACGGACTCGCCGTTCCTCACTCCGGTGCCCCACCGGGGCTCGCCGAACGAGCCGGCCCGGGTTCCGCTGGTCGGGGCGGCCATAGCCCAGGTGAAGGGGATGACGACGGCCGAGGTGGCTTCACTCACCACCGCCAACGCCCGGGCTGCCTTCGCTATCTGATCGGCCCGATAGAGGCCGGTTCTTGGCCCCATGCCGGCTTGATTACGAGAGGCACCCCGGCCTACGCTCAACCTGCGGTCGCTCTAGAGGGTGGCCGTTCCGCAACTGGAGCCATGTCGGGGCGCCTTGCGGGGGACGGCTTGGAGGAGTCGTTCGTGTCCAACCTCTCCCTGGGGTGGGATCGGCCAGGTGGCCGGCCCTGATCCAGGGTTGTCGGGGGAGGGACGCAGTCCCACGAGGAGAGTGGAGTCCTGAGGACCCAACACCATCGGGGCAGCCGACACTACGTCGGGCTGCTTCTCTGTGGAGCCGTGCTGATCGCGCCGCTCCTGCTGATCCATGGAGGAACGGATGCTGGCGCGTCCTCTGACGGTGCACGCTCGTCGTCCGCGACGTCGCGTTCGTGGGCCGGGCCAGACGCCGCCGCCACATCTGCTCATTCCGTGACAGCAGGTGCTGGCCCGGTGGCCATCGCCGATTCCCCGGTGCGCAACGATGTGGCCATCACGACCACCACTGTGGAAGCGGCAGCGGTCCCAGCGCCAACCACCACGACGACCACCAGGGTGCCGACCACCACGACCACCGTTGCGCCTACCACCACGCCTACCACCACGACCACGACCACCACGAGGCCCGCGCTGGTGCCTGGATCCAGCGTCCAGACCACGGGAAGTGTCACCTACTACGACCACCCGGCTGGGACCTGCGCCAGCCCGCGGCTGCCCTTCGGGACGGTGGTCGAGGTGACCAACCCGGCCAACGGCGCCTCGGTGACCTGCGTGGTCGATGACCGAGAGGCGGACACCAGCCGATCCATCGATCTGGCCACCGCCTCCTTCGCTCAGATCGCCCCTCTGTGGCAGGGCGTGGTGAACGCCCAACTCCGCTGGTGAGGGGGCTGACCTCGTGCGCTCGCATGACCCCCGCCATGACCGCTCGCATGACCCCCGGCAGGTACCGGAGGGGTGGATCGACCTGGGGCTCCGAAGTGACACACTGATCGGGTGACGTATGGGAGAACGGAGATCCACGAGCTGCTGGCGGCCAACGATCTCCGTCCCAGTCGAGCCCTCGGCCAAAACTTCGTAGCCGACGGCAACACCGTCCGCCGCATCGCCCGTCTGGCCGGGGTGGAGCCTGGCGACCGGGTGGTGGAGATCGGAGCTGGACTCGGCTCGTTGACCCTCGCCCTGGTCGAAGCCGGTGCTCAAGTCACTGCCGTGGAGATCGACCGCTATGTGCTGCCGGTGCTGCGTACCCAGGTCGAGCCACTCGGTGTCGAAGTGGTCGAGGCCGACGCCCTCACGGTCGACTTCCGTAAACTGCTCGGCGACGAGCCGGGGTGGTCCTTGGTGGCCAACCTGCCCTACAACGTGGCCGTGCCCTTGGTCATGCGTGTGCTCGAGGAAGCCCCACAGGTGTCCTCGCTCCTCGTGATGGTCCAACGCGAGGTGGGGGAGCGTCTGGCGGCTCGAGCCCGTGACGAGGCGTATGGAGCGGTCTCGGTGAAGGTGGCGTACTGGGCCGAGGCGTCGGTGGTCGGAAAGGTGCCGGCCAATGTATTTATCCCTAAACCCAAGGTGGAGTCGGTACTGGTGCGCATGGTCCGTCATCCAGGCCAGCCGTTGCCGACCACTGACGGATCCGTGGGCCCCGGATCGCCGGAGTACGACCGCTTGTTTGCCGTGGTGAAGGGCGGCTTCGCCCACCGCCGCAAGATGCTCCGGCGCTCACTCGAGCATCTGGTCACCGCTGAGGCATTCGTTGGTGCTGGTATCGCCCCGACGGTGCGAGCCGAGGAGTTGGGGCTGGCTGAATGGGAGCGCCTGGCCTGGTGGGGGGTAGCGGGACAGGGAGAGGCAGAGCAGGAAGCGAAAGGGGCGGCTCAGTGATCACGGAGTGGTCGGCACCGGCCAAGTTGACGTTGTCACTGCGGATCACCGGCGTGCGTGCTGACGGGTACCACCTACTGGAGTCGGAGATGGTCTCACTCGACCTGGCTGACACCCTGCTCATCGACGACGACACAGACGGTACAGGTGGGGGCGTAGCCACCCAGGACGAAGACCTCGGCGTGGATGTCGAGTGGCCAGCCGGTATGGACGGATGGCGGGACTTATCGGTAGGCCCGACGGCGGACAACCTGGTGACCCTGGCTCTCAAGGCCACGGGGAGATCGGCTCGGATCCGGCTGGTGAAGCGGATTCCTCCAGGAGCTGGCCTAGGTGGGGGTTCGTCCGATGCTGCCGCCGTACTGCGTTGGGCTGGATGTGCGGATCTCAACGTGGCTGCCAGCCTGGGTGCCGATGTCCCGTTCTGCCTTACCGGGGGACGGGCACTGGTATCCGGCATCGGAGAGTCGGTGACCCCGCTGCCCTTCGAGGAGCGGTCGTTTGTGCTGCTGCTGCCACCTTTCGGCGTCAACACCGCCGCCGTCTACCGGGCATGGGACCGGCTGGCGGCCGAAGGGGCACAGGGGGCAAAAGAAACCTCCACCAATGACCTCGAGGCGGCAGCCATCGAGGTGGAGCCCCGGCTTGGCGAGTGGCGCCTGGTCCTCGAGGAAGCCAGCGGCCGCACCGCGCGTCTGGCTGGCAGCGGATCTACCTGGTTCGTCGAAGGGGCTGCGTCAGAACTAGGGCTCGACAGTCGGGCTTGGCTGGAGCATGCGGGACAGCGCGCCCCACTGGTGCCGACGAGGACGTCGCCAGTGGCCGATTGAGTTGCTGCAGTGACGGTCGGGACCGGGTGATCGGGCCGTTCGTCAGAGGCGGGACTACTTACCCGCGGCTCGCCTCTGCCAACGAGTGGCCTTCAACATCTTCTTGTGCTTCTTCTTACGCATGCGCTTACGGCGCTTCTTGATCAGGGATCCCATGTCGTGCGCACCCTAGTCGACCAGCATCTTTGACGCCATACGGCGAGTCAGTCCTGTCTTCTGCGGCCAGTTCGGCTACCTGGGACCAGGGATCCCAACCGACATGCTCACCTCAGTCCTCGAGCGTCGATGGATGGGGAGCGGTAATGGTGGGAAGGGCGAACCGGAAGAGGGCACCGCCGCCGGGGGCGTGATGCACGCTGACTAGCCCTCCTTCGTCGACGGCCACCTGAGCCACGATGGCCAGCCCCAGGCCGGACCCAGGCCGGCTGCGGGCCTCAGGGGCGCGGTAGAAGCGGTCAAAGATCCGTTCGATGTCGCTGTCAGCCACGCCGGGGCCGTGGTCGCGCACCACGAGGACCCCTTCGACACAGCTCACTTCGACGACGGCACCGTCAGGGCTGTACTTGAGCGCGTTGTCGAGCAGGTTGTCGACGGCGCGCTCGATCCGAGGTGAGGATCCCGATACCCAGCAGGGGCTGGTGCTGGCCAGGAAGGTAATGTTCCGGCTGCGTCCATGAGTGGTGGCTGCCTCGACGGCGACCAGGACCAGGTCATCAAAGCGGAACGGCTCCGAGAGCACCTTGGGCATGTTGCCACGGGCCAACTCAGCCATGTCACCGACCAGTGAGGTCAGCTCGTCCAACTGAGTGAGCACATCGCCGATCAAGATGTCCCGGTCGGCCGGATCCAGATCCTCCATCCTCTTGGCTACCTCCATGTTGGTGCGGAGGCTGGTGAGGGGCGTACGGAGCTCGTGCGAGGCATCGAGGACCAGTTGGCGCTGGCTCTCGCGTGATGCATCCAGGGCTGCCAGGAGTCGGTTGAAGGCCCGGCGAAGCCGACCCAGTTCGTCGGGACCGCCCGGATCGAGCCGACGGGACATGTCGGTGGTCAGGGCCAGCTCCTCGATGGTCCCGGTCAGGTCGTTGAGCGGCCGCAGCACGGTGCGGCCGACGATGAGACCGAGCAGTACAGCCAGAGCCACACCAATGAGGATGATGAGCCACAGGGCGACGGCCAGGTGATGCAGTCCCTCTTCAACGCCGGTCAGCGGTTCGGTGACCTGTAGTGCCCCTCCGAGGTCCATGGTGAGGGTCCGCCGTGGGGCCGTGCCATCGTTGTACTGGTAGTAAAAGCCCACCGGAAGGACGATTTCGCGGACCGATATCGGACCGGAGTTGGTGGTCACCTGGGTGGTGAAGAAAAGCGTTGGCCCGTTGCCCTTACTAGCGGCCAGAAGTGCTACTGCAGGTGGAATAGGCAGCACCGGGCGGTGAACAGATTTCACATTGCCGTCAGCCCACACCATCTGCGTGCAGTAGCCGCTCACGCCGCAGTCATTCGAGATGGTGCGCTGGTCCACACCATCCCCCACCTTGATCAGGTTGCGGGCATCCTGCTCGAGGGTGATATCCAAGGAAGCGGACAGCGAGTTGTAGGCGACAATGTAGGTGGCCAGGGAGCCGAGCAGCACAACGACGAGGACAGCGCCGGTGGCCACCAGGACTAGCCGGGTGCGGAACGTCATGGCTCGGTGACGCCCTGGGCCTTAGGGCTCGCGGAGGACATAGCCGACCCCCCGGGCGGTGTGGATGAGACGGGGCTCACCATTCTCCTCGGTCTTGCGCCGCAAATAGCCGACGTAGACGGCTAGCGAGTTGGTACCCGAGTCGAACGAGTAGCCCCAGACGCGGTCCAAGATGAGTTCACGGGTGAGCACTTGGCGAGGGTGGCGGAGCAGGAGCTCGAGCAGGTCGAACTCGATCCGGGTGACGGTAAAGGCCCGGTCGCCACGGTGGGCCTCGCGGGTCATCGGATCGAGGGTCAGGTCCGAAAACGCAAGCGTCTCTCCCTGGTCCTCTGGCCGGCGGCGCAGCAGGGCCCGCAGGCGGGCCAACAGCTCGGCCAGGGCGAACGGCTTGACCAGGTAGTCGTCGGCACCGGCATCGAGGCCCTGGACCCGGTCGTCGATGGCATCCCTGGCCGTCAGCATGAGCACCGGCGTGTCGTCGCCCGCTGCCCGCATCCGTCGGCACACGTCGAGGCCGTCGATGGTCGGGAGCCCGATGTCAAGGACCACGGCGTCAGGTGGCCGAATGGCCACCTCTTCCAAGGCTTTGGGCCCGTCACCAGCCAGGGTGACTTCGTAGCCCTCGAGGCGGAGCGCCCGCTGCAGGGCTCCGCTGACGGCAGGATCATCATCGACCACCAGGATTCGCATCGCGTCGGGAGCCTATCGGGGTCGTAGTCGCTAGCCGTGGCAGGGCCAGGGGCCACCCAGTCCCGGTACTAGCCTGTGGTCGAGTCGACAGGGGGGTGCGCTGCCTATGCCCAGACCTGGCGGTTCGATCCGAGGTAGTTCAATTGGCAGAACGCCGGCCTTTGGAGCCGGATGTTGGAGGTTCGAGCCCTCCCCTCGGAGCCAGCAGCGAGCGGTCGCATCCTGGGCCAGCCGCAGTGCAAATGCAGCCTGGCTCAGCCCTTGCGGGCCTTGCTGCGGGTTCGGCCCCGTATCGTGGCGTCGAGGACGACCTTGCGGAGGCGGACGAAGCTCGGGGTCACCTCGACGCACTCGTCGTCGGCGATGAACTCCAAGGCCTGCTCGAGCGAGAGCAGCAGGGGAGGGGTCAGGCGGATGGCTTCGTCGGCAGAGGCGGACCGGATGTTGGTCTGCTTCTTCTCCTTGGTCGGATTGACGTCCATCTCTTCGTCGCGGGCGTTCTCTCCCACGACCATGCCCTCATAGACCTCGGTGCCGGGGCCGACGAGGAGCAGGCCGCGCTCCTGGAGGCTCATCAGGGTGTAGCCGGTGGTGAAGCCGCGGCGGTCGGCCACCATCGAGCCGTTGCGTTTGGTCTTGATGTCGCCGTGCCACGGCTCCCATCCGTCGAAGATGTGGTGGAGCATGCCGGTGCCGCGGGTCTCGGTCATGAACTCGGTGCGGAACCCGACCAGGCCACGGGCGGGGATCCGGTAGTCCATGCGGACCCAGCCGGTGCCGTGGTTGACCATCTCGATCAGCATCCCCTTGCGCAGCGCCATGAGCTGAGTGACCACGCCGAGGTAGTCGTCGGGGACGTCGATGGCCACCTGCTCCATCGGCTCGTGCAGCTTCCCGTCGATCTCGCGGGTGACGACCTGGGGCTTGCCCACGGTGAGCTCGAAGCCTTCGCGCCGCATGGTTTCGACCAGCACGGCCAGCTGTAGCTCGCCGCGACCCTGGACCTCCCAGGTGTCGGGGCGCTCGGTCGGGAGGACGCGCAGCGACACGTTGCCGATGAGCTCGTTCTCGAGGCGGGTGTTCACCTGGCGAGCAGTGAGCTTCTTACCGTCGGTGCCGGCCAGCGGGGAGGTGTTGATACCGATGGTCATGCCGAGGCTGGGCTCGTCGACCGTGATGACCGGCAGCGGGCGAGGGTCATCGGCATCGGCCAGGGTCTCGCCGATGGTGATGTCGGCCATGCCGGCCACGGCGGCGATCTCTCCGGGGCCGGCGGAGTCGCACTCGACCCGGTCGAGGGCATCGGTGATGAACAGGTCGGTGATCTTGGTTCGCTCGATGGTGCCGTCGAGTTTGCACCAGGCCACGGTGGCGCCCTTGGTGAGGGTGCCGTTGTGCACCCGGCATATGGCAAGGCGGCCCAGGTAAGGGGAGGCGTCGAGGTTGGAGACGATGGCCTGGAGCGGTGCGCCCTCTTCGTAGTGAGGAGCGGGGATGTGGTCGATGATGGCCTGGAACAGCGGCTCGAGGTCGGTTCCGATGACGCCCTGCTCGTTGGCGGCCCACCCGTCCCGAGCGCAGGCGTAGAGAATCGGGAAGTCGATCTGATCCTCGTCGGCGTCGACGTCGAGGAACAGCTCCTCCACCTCGTGGATGACATCCTTGATTCGGGCATCGGGCCGGTCGACCTTGTTGATCACGAGCACTACAGGCAGGCGGGCCTGCAGGGCCTTGCGCAGTACGAAGCGGGTCTGGGGGAGTGGGCCCTCGGACGCGTCGACGAGCAGAAGGACGCCGTCGACCATGGTCAGGCCTCGCTCGACCTCGCCACCGAAGTCAGCGTGGCCCGGGGTGTCGATGATGTTGATCTTCATCCCGTTGTGGAGCACGGCGGTGTTCTTGGCGAGGATGGTGATGCCCTTTTCGCGCTCCAAGTCGCCAGAGTCCATCACCCGCTCGTTGACGGATTGATTGTCACGGAATGCACCGGACTGCCAGAGCATGGCGTCCACCAGGGTGGTCTTCCCGTGGTCGACGTGAGCCACGATGGCTACGTTACGGATGTCGTCGCGGGTCTTTATAGGCATAAGGGGACAATGCTAGCCGTCAGGGAAATGGGCCCGAACCAGATTGAGGCTGGAGGGTGCAAGTCCGCCCTGGCCCGCAGGATCAGAAGCCGGCGCTGACAGCCGATGCCGACGGGCTGGCGGAGCGTTGCCCGCTGGTTCAGTCCCTACGTCAAGATGGGTGGACCTCTTGGCCGAGGCGCCGACACAGCCGTCGAAGTTGGCGGTGCCAGCCCCTACCGCATGGTCAGAAGTTCTGAGCGGCGGTAGTGGTCACCGCGGTAGTCGCGCTGGCGGTACCAGTTAGGTCGGTGGCCAATGCCGACGGCGTCCAGGTGAGCGGGAACGACCCGGTCTGGGTTGTCCAGCCGGAGGCGGTGGTCGTCAGGGTCAACGTGACCACGGAGACACCACTGACCGTAGCCATGGACAGTGTGGCTGCGGCGTATTGGCTGGTACCGCTGGTGATGTAGCGACTGGTATCACCAAGGTCGACGCTTCCCAGGTTGTACAGAGTGGTGCCAGTACACGATGTGTTGACAGTACAGATGGCCATCTGGGTGGGGGACCCAGAAATCCGGGTGAAGTTGACGTAGACGCTGGCTGACGAGCCCGTCCACCCACTTAGCATCGAGCCCGGCGACATGACCGTGTTGTACGTGAAGGTGAACTTGTCGCTGGCATTGGCGATGCCATCC
>JBAXCY010000060.1:0-14279 GCA_037141235.1 Acidimicrobiales bacterium
ACGACGAGTCCTACGACGAGTCCTACGAGTCTCGTCGAGCCGTGCACGCAGGGTCGGATCTTGGGGTCAGGGGCGACGATGCGTTTGCCCCGAACCAGGCCCGCCAGCGTCGCCGCGACATTCTGGTCGGGCTGGCTGGGATATTCGCCACCACCTTCTTGGTCGGGTTGTTGCCGGGTGCATCGTTCGCCTGGATGCTGTGCGCCGTCGATGGCGTGGTCCTGGCCGCCTATGTGGGCCTCATGGTGTACCTGAAGCGCTTGGCCATGGAGCGCGAGGCGAAGCTCCACTATCTGGATCCGTTCGCCGACGGCCGTATGGGCCGCACCAGTACTGTTCCCAGCTATGTCGGCGGCCGGTATGCCCACCCGTCGAACGGCCAAGCCGTCGCACGCTGAACGTTCCGTCATGGAGTCCGCACGGGTTGCTAGGGTCTGAGGCATGAACCACGACATGCGCTCCGCCGGTACCGATACCCATGTAGATCTGGCCGATGCCGTCGCGTCCTCCCTCGAGGGGCGGCTGCTTCTGACTCACCCGTTCTACCGACGGTGGGAGGCAGGTGAGCTCTCCGCGAGTGAGTTGGCCGAGTACGCCGTCAACTACCGGGCCTTCGAAGCTGTCCTCCCCGAGGTGCTGAGCACGGTCGTGGCCGAGCTGATGGAGCAAGGTGAGTTCGAGGCTGCCGAAATGGTGGCCCGCAACCTGTCTGACGAGCTCGGCGAGCCCGAGTCCCACCTGTCGATGTTCGACGGGTTTGCCGCCGCGCTGCCGGTCGCTCCCGTGGCCACCGGTCCTGGTGCCGCTGCTCAGTCGCTGGCCGACACCTACCGGGCCCTGGCCGCCGAGTCACCGATCGCCGCCATCGCCGGACTGGCCGCCTATGAGACCCAGGCCGCAGCCATTGCTGCCTCCAAGGGTGACGGACTCCGTCGTTGGTACGGCATGGACACCGCAGGCACCCAGTTCTGGGACGTGCACGCCACGATGGACGCTGACCACGGGGACTGGGCCGTCGAGGCCCTGGCTCTGTTGGGTGCCGAGGCCGATGAGGTGGCTGTGGCCACCCGTCGTGCCGCCGATGCCTGGTGGACGATGCTGGACGAGCGTGAGGCCGAGGGCGTAGCTGCCTGAGGAAACTCAGGTCGGCCCTCGTGGTCGATCAGGCCGGGTCTGCTCCTGTGGGGCGACCAACTCGGTTGACGGCCACTGCCTGGCGATAGATCTCTTCGATCTGGCGACTCGACGCGGCCACATCGAACATCGCACTCTTCGCCTTGGCCCCTTGACCTAGGCGCAGGCGTAGCGCTGGGTCGGCCACTACCCGCTCAAGGGCATCAGCCAGCCGCACGGGGTCCCCGGGGGGAACGATCAGTCCGTCGACGTCGTCGGTGATCACTTGGGGCACCCCGCCAACGGCGGTGGCCACGATCGGCATCCCCATGCTGGTCGCCTCCATCAGGGAGACCGGGAGCCCCTCTTGGTGGGAAGCGAGCACGAAGACGTCGGATCCGGCCAGCAGGCGAGGCACATCACCCCGCTGGCCGAGGAGTTGCACGTGGTCACCGAGGTCGAGCGCCTGGTGCTGGGTGCGCACCTCGTCCTCCAGCGGTCCGGTTCCGACGGCGGCGATCCGCATCGGCACCCCTCGGTCGATCAGCAGGCGGGCTGCATCGAGCAGCACGTCGTACCCCTTTTCGGAACGGAGGTTGGCCACGGTCAGGATCAGGACGTGTCCGTCTCGAACGTCCAACTCCGACCGCACGTCTTGGCGGATCTCGTCTCTACGGGCAATCAGTGCATCGGCCTGGGTCGTGTCCACTCCGTGCACGATCACCTGGGCCCGGTCCTGCAAGGCAGGGGGCAGGGCATCGTGGGCGGCCTGGGACACCACGATCAACGCCTGGTCCCGACCCACCCCCATGCGGTTGATGGCCTTGGTGATGATGGCGGCCTTACTCCACAGGCTGTGCTCGGTGTAGATGACGGCCGGTCGTCTCGAACGGGGCAGGGTGGCCACGGCGATACGACCGAATCCGGCGGTGTAGGGCAGGTGGAAGTGGACGACGTCGAAGGAGCCCTCACGGATGAGAGTTCGCAGATGAAGCACCCAGCGCAGATCCGCACTCCTGATTGCTCCTAGCGAGTGGACGGGAGTCCCTCCGTCCCGGATGGTGGGGGCGAGGCCGTCATGGGCGTCGAGTACGTAGGCCACCTCGCACTCGAAGGCATCCCTGTCGATGGTGGCCACCGTCTCGACGAGGAGGCGCTCCGCGCCTCCGAAGCCGAGGACCTTGATGACCGAGAGGATGCGGAGGCGTCGATGGGCCCCGCCTGCTGCGTTGTCGGCCACCGGATTCACGCAGGGAGCGTACAACTGCTTGCGGGCACATGGTCGGGATCCCCTGTTGCAGCACGCGGAGGATCGTCCCAGGTGGGACGGTGAATTTCTCTTAATTGGTCATGGTGCAACTGCAGGTGCGCGTGTATTCTTGACCCTTCAGGGCTCGTCATCAGGGGAGGTCCGAAAACATCCCCGCTGGGGACCGTCACAAGATCCCCACTGGGGACTATCACAAGGGAAAGCACTGCCATGGCCCCGGGAACCGATGGAGACGAAAGGCAACGCACCCGGTGGCGCGGATGCCGCATCGTGACCACGTCCCTGACGGCCCGGGTCCTACTGGCCAACCAGCTGCGCTCTCTGCCTGAAGCCGACTGGACCGTCATCTCCGGTGACCAGTGGGACGACCCGGTCGAAGGTGTCGAGGTGGAGGTCATCCCCATCCGTCGGGAGTTCGCCCTTTCCGACATCGGTGCTTTCGTAGGTCTGTGGCGCTACCTGCGTCGCCAGAAGTTCGACATCGTGCAGACCCATACTCCCAAGGCGTCGTTCCTGGGTCTGCCGGCCGCCCGTCTGGCCGGAAGCCAGGCGGTCTACACCATCCATGGTGCGCTGTACTTCAAGGGGAACACCCGGCTGGCCAACTTCCTCGGCTGGTGCTTTGAGTTTTGGTGCTGCATGTGGGCGAACAGCGCGCTGGTGCAGAGCCGCGAGGACGAGCAGGTCCTGCCTCGGGTGCGCATCTGCCCTGCGGCGAAATTGCACTACGTGGGCAACGGGATCATGCTCGATCGGTTCCTGGCCCCGGTGGAGCTGGCCATCCACTCGGAGCGGCCCATCGTCTTGATGGTCAGCCGACTGGTTCTGGAAAAGGGCTGCGCCGACTTCTTGGAAGTAGCGGCCAGCCTGTCCGACAAGGCGGACTTCGTCCACGTCGGACCGGTCGAGAGTGACCAAAAAGATGCCCTGTCGCCGGCCCTGGTGGCCGCCGCCGAGGCGGCCGGCACAGTGCGGTTCATCGGCGAAGTAGCCGACGTGCGGCCCTACGTGGAGTCGGCCACCTTCATGGTGCTCCCTTCCTACCGCGAGGGCATCCCTCGAGCAGCCATGGAGGCTGCAGCCATGGGGCGCCCGGTAGCGGCCTACGACATCCGTGGCGTGCGCGAGGTGATCGACCCCGCACTCGGCCTGCTCGCTCCACGTGGCGATGTCGCGGCATTGACGGCCATTGTTTCGGACTTGATCGATGCACCCGATCGCTGCATCGAGTTGGGGAAGCAGTGCCGCGACCACATCGTGACGCAGTTCTCCGAAGGACTGGTCATGGAACGTCTGCGCCACTTTTATGCCGAGACGCTGCAGAGCAGTAGCACTGGCGCCCCGGTATCGGGGGCAGCATGACTCCGCCGGTGTGCGTGACCATCGACGTCGAGGACTGGTACGACGGGATGGAGGTCCTGGGCGTCCCGGTTCCGAAGCCGGCCGGTGCCCGCAGTGGGCTGACCGGCCTGCTCGAGCACCTTGAAGCCACGGAGGGATCGCCGAAGGTGACCCTCTTCGTGGTGGGCAACTACGCAGACGAAGTAGCCGAAGAGTTGGCCGGCATGGCCAAGGCCGGGCACGAGATCGCCAGTCACGGTCCGGACCACGGGCGCCTGCCCGAGGATCCAGCCGCCCTCGTCGAGTGGCTGCGCTCCGGCAAGGAGGGCCTAGAGGACCGGTTCCAGGTCCCGGTCCGGGGGTTCCGCTCGCCCAGGTTCGATCGCCCCAGTTCGCAGAGCCTCGGGCAGTACCGCGAGGCAGTGGCTGAGGCCGGGTTCGAGTACGTATCGGACACCCACGTCATGGGCGAGGGGTCGCCGGTCACCGAGCTCCCGGTGCTGGTGATGCATGGTTTCCCCATCGGCGGCGGCAGTTACCAGCGTCTGATGCCTGCATCGGTGGCCTCGGGCATGGTCGGTAGGTCCGTCGGACCAGCGGTCGTGTATTACCATTCGTACGATTTTGACGCCACACTCCCGAGCCTGGGCTCGATCCGATCGATTGCTGAAGCCAAGCAGTTGGTGGGTCGGGGAAGGGTGGAGGGAGCATTCTCGAAGATCCTCAGCCGTTACGGCAGTAAGGCATGTGTCGATGTCCAACGATGATTTCCAGACCTACTTCCACCAGAGGGCGCGACGGTTCTCGTCGTTCTATTCGAGCGAGTCGGTATCTCGAATGCTCGGCCGCGGCCCGCTCTTCGATCGGCTGCGCATGGCCGTCGACATGTCCGTGGCCGCAGGGGCCAAGAGCGTCCTGGACGTGGGATGTGGCAGCGGTCCGCTCTTCGCTCCGTTGGCCGAAAAGGGCATCAACGTCACCGGTATTGATCCGGCCGACAACATGGTGGCCCTGGCTAACGCTGAGGCGACCAAGTACCCGGGTCTGGTCACGGTCCAGCAGCGGGCATGGGCCGACCTCGACGAGGTCGATGTCTATGACGTCGCTGTTGCCCTCGGTGTCTACGACTACGTATCCGACCCGGCCGATCTGCTCGGCCGCATGGGCCGTGCTGCCCAGCAGGCGATCGGGACGTTTCCGTCACCGGGAATGCGGACGGGCCTGCGCAAGATGCGCTACGGGATGCGGGGCGTCGGTGTCTACGGCTACCCGGTTGACGGCTACGACGATCTGGCCAAGCGGGCCGGCATGAAGGTCCTCGAGAAGGTGCCACTGGGCAAGGCTGGATTCGTAGTCCGCTTCGGCCGCATCCCGGCCTAAGTCGTCTGCCGCCGGGATAGCGCGCTACGGGCCCGGTCGGCTCGGCTCAGTCTGAGCGCAGGCCCGGCTCAGCCGAGTTCGGTACCGACCACAGACACGAACGACACCATCTCTCCGGGGTAGCCCCCGAGGTTGTGAGTGAGGGCCAGGGTCTTGTCCGTGTCGATCTGACGCTCCGGTGTGGCCTCGCCACGCAGTTGCAGCCACGTCTCGAAGAACATCCGCAGGCCTGATGCGCCGACCGGATGGCCGAAGCTCTTGAGGCCGCCGTCGGGGTTGATGGGCAGCGGACCGGTGCGGTCGAACGTGCCGGCCAGCACCTCTTTCCATGCCGTGCCCCGGGGAGCGAAGCCCAGGTCTTCCATGAGGACCAACTCGGTGGGGGTGAAGCAGTCGTGTACCTCAGCCATGGCCAACTGATTACGGGGGTCGGTGATGCCGGCCTGGGCGTAGGCGTCCTGGGCGGCGGTGGCGCACTCGGGGAACCAGGTGTAGTCGTACTCAGGATCGATCAGTCCGCTGCCGCTGCCGGTGGCGAACGACAGTGCCTTGATGAAGATCGGCTTGTCCGTGTACTTGTAGGCATCCTCGGCCCGCACCACGATGGCGGCTGCCGCACCGTCGGCCACGCCGGCGCAGTCAAACACGCCGAGCCGGCCGGCCACTCGGGGAGAGGCGCAGATGGTCTCGGTGGAGACCTCCTTGCGGAACTGGGCCCGAGGGTTGCGGGCGCCGTTCTGGTGGTTCTTCCACGAGATGCGGGCCAGCACCTCGGTGAGCTGCTCCTCGCTCACCCCGTACTTCTTCCCATACGCCGGGGCCACCATGGAGAACATGGCGGCTGCCGTCAGCGTCCGCGACGTCCCGTCGTTGGGGATGGGGAAGGCGTTGAGACCTTGGTATCCGGAGTCCTTCACCTTTTCGGCCCCGAGGGCCATGGCCACGTCGTAGGCGCCCGAGGCCACGGCATAGGCCGCAGCCCGCAGCGCCTCAGAACCGGTGGTGCAGTAGTTCTCGACCCGGGTGACCGGCTTGCCTTCGAGTTGCAAGGGCCGGGCCATGGTGATGCCGCTCATGCCGGACTGGGCAGTGCCGAACCAAAAAGCGTCGATGTCGTCCTTGGCCACGCCGGCCGACGCAAAGGTCTCTTCGGCAGCCTCGACGATCAGGTCGTCGAGGCTCTTGTCCCAGTGTTCGGCGAAACGGGTGCATCCCATCCCGACGATCGCCACCCGGTCCTTGATTCCGTGCGAAGCCATTGCTCTCCTTGAGTTCTTGCCCTGTGCGTCAGTGACGGGCGCCGGTCGGCACCCGGTGAATCGTGTCGTTCAGTCAGTCAGGCGGTCAGGCAGTCAGTGCCGGGTCAGGGGACCCGGCCCGTACCGGCTTGGCCTTCCAGAAGTAGTCGTGGATGCCGTCGGACGTGTAGAGCTTGCGGAACGTCATGGCCACCTTGTCGCCAATGTCGACGGTGTCTGGGTCGACGTCGGTCAACTCCACCGGGAAGCGTCCCCCGCCGTCGAAGTCGAGGATGGCGAAGACCACCGGAGGACTCGGTGAGTAGGCGAGACGGTCGATGGTGTAGGTGGCGATGGTGGCCTCGGTGTCGGCCCGGTCGATCGGCACCATGTCATCGACGGCGCCGCCGTCCATCGACACCCGAGAGGGCGGAAGGTGCACGGCACCTGACGACCGGTCCTGGGATCCGACGAAGCCGAACTTCCAATCCTCGTTGCGCCAGGCAGCCGAAGAAGACACCCGCTGGGGCTCGGGGCGGCGCGGCGGCTCCGGAGTGACCATGCCGCGCCAAGTCAGGAACTTGCCGTAGGGAAGGTCGGCGCCAGCGGCGATCTGGGCGGCCACCGGGTCGGCGGGCGACCAGGCGGCCAGTGCGGCGGTAGTCCGGAAGATGAGCACATCGGCTCCGTCGGCCAGAGACACCACAGCGATGATCTGGTCCGGCGTGGCCTGCTCCACCATGGCGGCCAGCACCAGCCCTGCGTGGGCCGCGCCGGTCTGGCCCACCGTGGTCGAGAGGTCGTCGGCCACGGCGTCGTCACGGACGCCCAGCTTGCGGCCGAGGGCCTTGGCGGCCCGGCTGTGCATCCCGGTGACCACTACGTGGTCGACCTGCTCTGCTGTCACTCCGGCTGCCTTGAGGCCTGCTTCCCAGGCATCGGCACCGAGAGGCACATAGCGGGTCTCACCGAACCGCTCTTCCCAAGTCCGGGACCGGCGGTCGCCGGCCGTGCGCCACCGGTCGAGGAACTCATCGCTGATCGACGAGCCCCCTAGGAACTCAGCGATCACCGGTGTGCCCGGTCCGTCGTCGCCGATCACTACGGCGGCGGCACCGTCCCCACCGGCGGACTCGTCGGCTGATGTGGGCAGACCGTCTCGTAGGTCGGCCACCACGACCAGGGTCGTACTCGTGCCTGATCCGTCCAGGGCGGAGCGCAGGGCTCCGGGGCCCGATCGCAGGGCCCCGCCGAAGTCGTAGGCGCCGACATCGGCGGGTAGGCGCAGCGCGGCGTGGACGGTGGTGGCATTGGTCTTGTCCAGATAGGCCGGTGTGGCCGAGGCGAACCAGAGGGAGCGGGGGGCGGTACCAGGGACCGCACGCAGCGCCAGGCGGGCCGCCTCCACCCCCATGGTGGTGGTGTCCTCGTCGTGCGAGGCGACCGAGCGTGCGCCCTTGCCCCCACCGGACCCGAAGACCTGGGCCACGTCGGTTCGCTGGAGCCGGCGATAGGGGACATATCCAGCGATGCTGACAATTCCCCTGGTCATGAGTACGTCCTCGTCGAGCTGGCCTTGTGCATGGTCGTGGTGGTCCCTTCGTGGTGGTGGCCGTGGTGGCGACTGGCGAGCAGTCCGGAGTGGCGAGAGTACTGGCGAGAGTACTGGCGGAACCGGCGGGAAGGTAGTGCCGTGCGCAATGTCGTTGGCATCATCCGCTCGCTCATCCTATGATGGGAACAGTATCTGACGGTCAGTCAGATCACCACCGCGGAACGTGCCGCACAGCCAGGATGGAGGTCGGAACATGGACTTCGAGTTCACCCCCGAGCAGCTCGAGTTCGTCAAGGAAGTAGAGCAGTTCCTCGACGACAACTATGACCCCGAGGTCTTTGACGTTACTCGGGAGAATATGGCGCAGATCGTCGACACTCCCAAGCGTCGCGCCTTCATGGCCAAGCTGGGTGAGCAGGGCTGGCTGGGGATCACCTGGCCCGAGGAGTACGGCGGCAAGGCCGGCAGCGGAATCTACGAATATCTGCTGAACGAGGCGCTGGCCGCCCGGGGCGGACCCCAGATCGGCAAGGGCGTCGGCATCATCGGCAAGACCATCATCACCCACGGCAGCGACAAGTTGAAGGCTGAGTTCCTTCCCAAGATCCTGAAGAACGAGGTCGAGTTCGCCGTCGGGTACTCCGAGCCCAATGCCGGCTCGGATGCCGCCGCGATGCAGCTCAAGGCCACTCGCGACGGCGACGGCTGGCGCCTCAACGGCCAGAAGACGTGGACCACCTCGGCCCACTTCGCCGACTGGTACTGGGTGGGCGCCCGCACCGACCAAGAGGCGCCGAAGCACCACGGCATCTCGCTCTTCATGGTGCCGATGAACCATCCCAACATCACCGTCAAGGCCATCTGGACCATGGGCGACGAGCGGACCAACGAGGTCTACCTCGACGACGTGTTCGTCCCTGATGACTACGTGGTCGGCGAGCTCAACAAGGGATTCCAGTACATCTCCGAGGCCCTAGACATCGAGCGGTTCACCCTCTTCACCTACTCGCCCACCGCCCAGCGCCTCGACCTCCTTACTGAGTACGTCAAGGGTGCGACCCGAGACGGCGAGCCGCTGAAGGACGACGCGCAGATCCGGGCTCAGTTGGCCCACCTCCACACCGAGGCCGAAGTGGCCCGGGTACTGGGGCTGCAGTTCGTGGCCGCCTCGCTGTCCGACGGCCCGCCGCCCACGTCGGAGGCGTCCGAGTACAAGCTGTTCACCACCGAGTTCTCTCGCCGACTGGCCAATGCCTCGATGGACATCTCTGGATCCGGTGGTCAGCTGCGTGTCCACAGTGAGGAAGCTCCCATGGTCGGACGGTCGGAGTCGACCTATCGGTACACGGTCATCGACACCATCGGTGGCGGCTCCTCGGAAATCCAGAAGAACATCTTGGCCCGTCGCAAGCTCGGTCTCCCCAAGAACTTCTGAGCCACCCGACTCCTGTGACCTCCCTGCCCACCGCCTCTGCCGCCGCGCCTACCGATCCGACTGAGGGACGCGCCTCGACGAGCCCGGCGGGGCCGCTGTCCGGTGTAGTGGTGCTGGATCTGGCCAGCGTCGGTCCGGCGGCCCGGTGCACCCGGATGCTGGCCGACTACGGGGCGACCGTGGTGAAGGTGGGAACGGTGCCGGGTAGCGGGGTGGAGCCGATCCGACCGCCCTTCTACGCCTACAGCGGGGCCCGGTACCTCAAGCATGTGGCCTTCGACCTGAAGGACCCCGACGGACGCGGCGCCTTCTTGGACCTAGTGCGGAGCGCCGACGTGGTGGTCGAGAGCTTTCGGCCCGGGGTGGTCGACCGTCTCGGCATCGGGTTCGATGCCCTGCGAGCGGTCAACCCACGGATCATCCTGTGCTCGACCACCGGCTTCGGCCAGGACGGCCCCCGCTCGGCGTGGGCCGGCCACGACATCAACTACCTGGCTGTGGGCGGCTACCTGGCCTCTACCGAGCCGGCGGCCGACGGTGGACCGCCAGTGTCCGGTGCCACCATCGCCGATGCTGCCGGTGGAGGGATGCAGGCAGCTATGGCTGTCATGGCCGCCCTCATCGGCCGGGGCACGGACGGCCCTGGCGCTCACCTCGACGTGTCGATTGCCGATGGCGTTCTGTGGCTCACCTCGCTGGCCGTCGACGAGTACCTGGCCACCGGCGCCCCAGTCGGTTTCGGGCACAACATCATCACCGGCCGGTACGCCTGCTACGACACCTACCGGTGCGCAGATGGGGCCTGGGTGGCCGTAGGGGCCATCGAAGCGAAGTTCTTCGCCAACCTGTGCCGCCTCTTGGGATGCGACAGGTGGATCGGGAGCCAGCTCGACGATGCGTCCCAGGACGCCATCCGAGCAGACTTGGCGGCAGCCTTTGCCACCAAGGACCGTGACGCATGGGTGGACGAGTTGGCCGAGGCCGATACTTGTGTCAGCCCGGTGCTGTCGGTGGCCGAACTGGTCGACGACGAGCAATATGGCGCTCGTGGCGCATTCGTCGAAGCAGTGCGGCCGGCCGGCGCCGTTGGGCCGACGTCGTTCCGCCAGGTGGGACCGGTGCTGGCCGGCATGCCTAGTGCGGGCGACCAGGTGCTGGCCGGGGATCCGTCCCGGTCGGACACCGACGAGCTGTTGGCGGCCGCTGGTGTGACGGCAGAGCGGATCGCCGAACTACGAGCGAAGGGAGTGGTGGCATGAGCGCCATCGGAATCGACGACATCGCGGGTGCCCTCGGGGTCAGGCAGTACGAAGAGGTGGGGGAGTTCCCTGTCGAGCAGGGGTACGTCTGGACCACCTGCTCATCGGTGGAGAACGGCAACCCGCTGTTCTGGGACGCGGAGGTCGCAGCCCAAGTGACCGGTGGCCCGATCGCCCCGCCGACCATGGTGTCGGTGTGGTTCCGGCCCCACCACTGGGCTCCGAACCGCTCGACCCCGGGCCTGCCCCTACAGATCCACTTCGACCTCAAAGAAGGTCTCGGCCTGCCCGAAGCGGTCATGAGTGACAACACCATCGTCTTTTATGAGCCGGTCCGCCCGGGCGACCGGCTGACCACCCGCCAGATCCTGCAGTCGGTGAGCGATGAGAAGACCACCAAACTCGGCACTGGACGGTTCTGGGTGATCGACGTCGAGTACCACAACCAAAAGGACGAGCTCGTGGCCGTGGAGAGCTACACCGGCTTCGGCTACCGACGCAGCGAGTCGGAGGCCGGCAAGTGACCGCTCCTACGCTTCTGCACGGACAGGTCGCCTCGGGTGACGTGCTTCCCGATCTGGCCTACCCGGTCACGGCCACCACCATCGTCCTCGGGGCGCTGGCGGCACGCGACTGGCGGCCGATGCACCACGACAAGGACTTCGCCGTCAACCGCAACGGCACCCAGGACATCTTCATCAACACCCCGAACCTGGCATCGTGGTTCGAGCGCTACATCACCGACTGGACCGGACCGTTCGGACGCCTCCAGCGGGTGACCTTCCGGATGCTCGGGTCGATATTTCCGGGTGACACCATGGTGTTTCAGGGGAAGGTAAGCGATACTGGCGTGGACGACACCGGCTGCGGCTGGGTCGCCCTCGACATCGCCGTATCGGTCGACGGCGTGGCCAAGACGACCTGCACGGCTCGGGTAGCCCTGCCCATCGATGCCGACGACAACCCGTGGTCCCGCTCCGGCGACCGCTGGACACCCTGACCGACTACGAACGCACAGGCTGCACCCTGATCACCAGACGCACCACCATTCGCACCACCACCATTCGCACCACCACCAGAGGAGAGCACCACATGTTGGACCTGACCTTCACCCCCGAGCAGGAGATGCTCCGTGAGACCGTGCGCGGCATCGTCGCCACCGCCAGCCCGCTGAGCGTCGTGCGTGAGTTGGAGGACGACCCGATCGGCTACTCGACCGAGCTGTGGAAGCAGCTGGCCCACCTCGACCTCATCGGCCTGCAGATCCCCGAAGAGTACGGCGGCTCGAGCATGACCACCTTGGAGAGCGTGGTCGTGTACGAGGAGTTCGGACGGGCCATCACTCCCTCCCCCCACTTCGTCAGCTCCATCATCTCGGGAGGCGCGCTGGCCCGCTCCGGTAGTGACGAGCAGAAGCAGGCCTGGCTGCCCGGCATCGTCACCGGTGAGGCCATCCTCACCCCGGCGTGGCTCGAGCCCGAGAACAGCTCGGGGCCGACCGGCGTGCAGGTGCGCGCCGTGCCCGATGGCAACGGATGGACCATCACCGGTATCAAGCGCCATGTGGCCTTCGCTACCTCGGCCACCCGCCTGGTCGTGCTGGCCCGGACTGGTGACGGAGTCGAGGACATCGACCTGTTCCTGGTCGACCCGGCAGATTCCGGTGTCACCTTGACCCAGCAGATGACCATCGCCTCGGACGCTCAGTACAAGGTGGAGCTCACTGGCGTGCGGGTCACCGAGGCCGATCGGATCGGGGCGGCCGGAACCGGATGGAACACCTGGAATGCCGTCATGCACGAGGCCATCATCTTGGCGGCCGCCCAGGCCGTCGGTGGTGCCCAGTACGCCCTCGACATCACCGTCCAGTACGCCAAGGACCGCCAGCAGTTCGACAAGCCGTTGGGCGCCTTTCAAGCACTGGCCCACTACATGGCTGATGCCGCCACCAACGTCGACGGTGCCCGGGTGCTCGTGCACGAGGCGGGCTGGGCCCGCTCGGACGGCCGACCGGTGGGCAAGCTGGCCCCCATGGCCAAGCTGTACGCCTGTCAGACCTTCCGCGACGTGACGGCCATGGCCCAACAGATCTTCGGTGGTATGGGCTTCACCGTCGAGTTCGACATCCAGCTCTACTTCCGCCGGGCCAAGCAGTTGCAGATGTCGTGGTGGGACACCCGGATGCTCGAGGAGCTCATTGCCGCCGAGGTGCTCGACCGCTGAACGGCGTAGTGGCGGCCGAGGTCGACCAGTTGTCGAGACGTTCGGGTCACTGGTCGGCGGGCGCGACCACTACGCGGTGGACACCGACCTCTAGGGCGATTCCGATCTTTGCTGCGAGCTCGGTCTGAGTGAGGCCTGCGCCTTCACGAGCGTCGTGAAGTGCGATTCCCGTCCGGAGTTGTGCAGAAAGCTCCGCCCGTTGGCGATCATGGAGTTCTGCATCTTGGGTCGTCATCGCGGCCCGTGCATGCTCATCGATGTTCGAGAACGTTACGGCCATGAAACTCTTCTTGTCGTTCGTTGTTGCGCTGTTTTTGGAAGACCGTGAGTAGGACGATCGCACCATCAGGTCATTGCCAATACGTACTACGCCACGCACGACGAACCATGGTGAATCCAGTTCGAACAGACCACCTCCGAGTGGCTTGCTGTGCGGCATCCTCAAGAGGTACCACTCGGATACTTCGGCCTCGAGCTCGATGTCCATGTGTCCCATGTCATAACTTGAAACGCATAACGGCAATCCTTCGCTCGGTTCCCCGGCCCCACTATCAAGGGCGACGACACAACCGTGCTGGGTTTGGCACACAGATGCAGCGGGGCGACGATTCCCACTTCGTTGGTCGAGGGATAGAGCGATCCCTCCCTGACTTGGACGTACTGCCGAAGCGCCCAGCGGATGGCCTCGGACACGCTCACAACCTGGGCAGACACCAAAGGGACAGGTCGCGCTTGAACCCGCATGGCAGGTTCGCCACCTTCAGGTGCATCTGGCAGAGATCCCGTTCCGGAGCAGGGTGATCTTGCAGGGACCCACGGGTTCGGCATCCGCCACTCGTGGATCCATATCCAATAACACATAACTGATACAATGTGGCCATGGACGGATGGGAGTTGCGTAGTAGCCGCAGAGAGTCCGAACTCACGGCGGCTCAGGTGGCTCGAGTGGTCGGAACTGCGGAAAGCAACATCACGGCCTATGAGCGCGGCGACAAGGTCCCGGGACCGGCGACCTTAGAGCGCATTGTCGCTGCCGTCGCCGCTGGCAGCACTAGTCCGATTTACACCAATGGACTGGTGACTGCACCTCAGGCCGCCTCTGCGATTCGGGGCGGGATCCGTCACGGGTGGACGTCAAGAGAACTCCTGCGGATCATGCGCGAGCACAGGTCAAATGCCGCATGGGTGTCCCGCCCGATCGATGTGGAGGTCTTCTTCGGACGACCAGCCACCAGTGGGGACCGCCGCTGGGACGCTCTCCTAGCGGGCTCAACTGAAGAGCTGGCCATGAGGAACGGCATGGTGGTGCCTCGTTGGACGCAGGCGACCCGATTGAAGAATGACTGGTTCGTGACGGACGACCCGGCGTTCCACGCCTACTTGCTCGAATACTCCCCAGATCCGTTTCGATCTCGTGGCGTAATGGTCGATCCCGAAGCGCTCGAATCGGTATGAGCCCGAGTAC
>JBAXCY010000061.1:0-14234 GCA_037141235.1 Acidimicrobiales bacterium
CGTCAACGATCGCCTGCACGTCATGCACCAGCGGCTCGACGTCGTGCCCGTGTCGGGCCACCGCCCGATAGGTGTGGTCGCAGATGATCCCGAGCATGACGCCTGCACACAGATACACCACGAGCACGAACCGGCTCGGGATGACGTTCTCCATCAGTGGGGCCCGCACGAACAAGCGCCAGGGGGTCCACCCATGAAACGACAGTCCGAGCGACAAGAACGCTGCCAGCACCCCCAAGGCACCGAACAGCCACAGGCGGACGTCGCGGTGCCACAGCACCAGACCTACCGCCACTACCCCGACCAGTCCGTAGCCCAGATACTGCTGGGAGAGCGTGGGTCCCTGGTACCCACCCAACTGGTGGGTCAGGGCCGTGATGTGGGCCGATGGAACCATCGGATGCACGAACAGGCCCATAGTGCTGCCGCCGTAGCTGAGGAGCCCGTTGCTCCCCCACACGTCACCAGACAGATGAGCGGGCCCAGCCAGGGCGAACCAGGCCGGATAGGCCAGGAGCACCACCGAGCTGATGACGGCGGCAACTATGCCGCGCAGCGCATACGGGGCTCGAGCCACCAAGACCTGGCGGTGGGCGAGGCCCCAGAGCACCACCACGACCGAACCGACGGCAGCCATGATCACCAAGAGCACGAGCGACTCAGTGCCGACTAGGAGCTGAGCCAAGGCCAAGGCGCCGATGGCCAGACCGGTGAGCCACGGACGCCAGCGCTGGCGGATGAACAGTTCGTCGAGGCAGAGGACAATCAGCGGGGGCACCGGCGCCATGGACAGCATCAGGTGGGCATCGTTCAGGCTCACCATGATGAAAGGAGAGAAGCCATACAGCAGGCCGCCCACGAACGCGGCCGGCGACCACGACACCCACCGGCGCAGGAGCACGTACATGGCCAGGGCAGACAGGAACGGGCTGAGGGTGAGCACCACGTTGAGCGTGGCGATCGGACCGAACACCCAGGTCACCGGAGCCAATACGATGCCGAGCCCGACCTCGGCGGTGTTGGAGAGCAGGTTGATACCCCCCGGGTGGAAGAGGAAGGTGGAGTACAGCGGGTTCAGCCCGTGCGCCATGGCGTAAGCCGGCCACTCGAAGAACCAGGTGAACAGCGAGGTATCGCCACATCCACAAGTGGTGGTGGAGGTCGGATGGGTCGACCACACGTTCCACCACAGCGCCACCGACAGCACCAGATAGCCAGCGGCGCCCGCCACCAGCGACCACCACCGGTGAGTCCTCGGCGGGGTCGTCTTGGACACGTCGCCCGGTTCAGCGGTACCGCCGTGCGTCACTTCCGTCGGCTCGGCATCGGTGCTCTCGGCGGTCGCCCCCACCACGGTCATCGGGCCGCACCAGCCACGAAGGTGTCGGCGTTCCCAACCTCGATCAGCCCGTCGGGTGCCATTGCACGCGCATCAGTGGTGATCGCATCAGCGTCCAGCGGCACGGAACCAGCACCTATCCCAGCACCTATCCCAGCACCTATCCCAGCACTTGCCACCACACCCCAGACGGCCAGGATCCACCACCCCTCGAGCAGCGGGTATTCGGTGATCCGGTGGACGGTCGATCGGATCCACGGCTCGATGGCCCCCGATCCGGTCACCAGCGCCCCACCCACAGCAGCCAGGCCTGCCACTAGGGCCAGCCACGCCCACAGATCGTTGCCGATGCCACCACGGCGCCGGACCGACGACAACAGCAGCCCGCCTACCACCGCCACGGGAGCGGCCACCACCAGCACGTGGAGATAGGGGCTCATGCCGTGCATCGTGGCTGTGGCCCGCGAGGCCAGATCACCCGAAGTGGAGAACGAGGATGTGGCGCCCCGGGCGCCGATGGCTTTCATGAGTACCGGCCACCAGACCAAGATGGCGAGCTCGCATGCGGCCAGCATCACCGGGGACGCCCACCGGCGCCAGCCCGCTCGCAATCCGGACACACCGATCGATCGGGCCGCGATCAGGACGACCAGGGCGGTGGCGGTGACGAATCCTTCGTTTTTGGATAGGCCGGCCACCAGGATCAGCAGCGCAGCCGCCGACCGTGTCGATCGATCGACATGGACCTGGAGCCCATAGGCGACCGCTCCCACGGCAGCCAGCGACCAGATCGGATCGGCATACCCATTGGTGAGGAACGGCTCGGTGGCACCAGCAGCCACGAACACCAGGAGGACGGCAGCGACCACGCCGATGACCATCGGCGCCCATGGTGGCTTACTCGGTCCGGGTGGGCCGCTCGAGCGACGCACCAGACGAGCAGACACACCACGCCCCACCTCCACCAGGGCCAGTGCGGCCGTAGCCAGGGCGCAGGCGTTCAGCACGGCGATCAAGGCGACCCCGAGCCGGGCCGTGTGGATCCCAGTGATCTTCCATGCAACGGCGGCCACAGCACTCACCAGGGGCGGATAGGCGCTCTGGGTCAACTGCAAGTCCCGGGCCTTCATGTCGATCAACAGCTGGGCATGGCTTTGGAGGAACCAGCCGGGGCGCATCACCCACAGGGCGCGGGCATCGAACCCCACGGTGGGCGAGCGCAGCCCCCGCAGGCTCCAGGCGCACGACATGAGCACCACGACGAATCCCACGGCACCGATCAACCGATGCCGACCGCGACCGGGGACATCGGACGAGGAGGAGGACGGCCAAGGACCCCGCTCCGGGTGCATCACCCACAGGGCGAAGACAGCGCCGGCGGCCACCATAGCCAGGCCCACGAACCAGTTGAGGAGGCCGCCGCCGAAGGACAGCGAGGCCGAGGCAGCCAGGCCGGCCAACACCGCTCCGGCCAGCGGGACCAGCGGAACGGCGAACCAGCGCAGACCTATGGCGGCCACCACTGGCATGCACCCGGCGGCCGACAGGACGGTGACCGCCACCATGGTGGCCAAGACGGTGTTCACAGCGGCGGGGCCGGCGGCGGGCCCTGGCCGTCCACGTGGTCACCGGTTCCGAGGCGGACCAAGGTGCGGCCGTCCAGACCCACTGAGGTGGCAACCACCCGGGTGCCGAGGCACGCCTCGGGACCGGACGTATCGTTGCGGAGCGTCAGCACGACTTGAGCCGGAGATGAGCGCTCGGCCACTTTCACCCAGTTGCCGAAGCCCTTGATCATGGTGACCACGTCGGCCAGGTTCTCAGCGCTGAGGCGCACGGACTGGTCGGTCGCAACCAAGCTGTGGGCCTGGACATCGATGCACCGGTAGAAGGCGTCATCGACCTGGGCATCATGCACGGCGTGGCTGTCCATCTGCTGCGACACGGTGCTGTAGCCGCGCGCGGCCTGGCCGGTCAGCGCGGCCAGGGCCACGACGACTACGAGGCAGCTCCCCACCGTCACCAGGGCCGTCTTCACCGGGTGGGGCCGGTGCGTCCCCTCAGGGGTTCCCACTGGTGTCACGGGGGGCGACGCTACCAGTCGGCCCCGGTCAGGCGAGGGTCAGCCGAGGGTCAGGCGAGGGTCAGGCGAGGGTCAGGCGAGGGTCAGGCGAGGGTGGGTTCGCCCACCGTGGCGTTGTCGTTCGACCCCACCCGGGACCAGGGGCGCCTGCTCCGGTCCTATCGCGGAGCCGCAAGGGACGTCCTGTCGGATTCCCCCGGTTCAAGTCGAAAGACCGGTCCCAGCCGTCGGTGACCTTCGTCGAGTCCACCCGTCGCCTGGCCAAGAAGGTCACCATCTCGCATGTCGGTGGGCGTTGGCAGGAATCGGCGCTAGAGCGGTATCTGATCCGATACCAGATCCGGCCAGTTTTTCAATCAGTGGTGTGTCCTTCAGCACCTGGCTAGTCCGGCCCCGAGGCCAAGCGACTGCTCGAGGCCAGAAAAGACCGGTGTGCAGTCGCTCACATGAGAAGGCAAGTGGTTGCATCCGGTTCGGAAGTCAGGTGTGGATGTGTCTTTCTAGGTGCATCTATCTCACCAAGCTGGCGGAACTAGCCGAGGGCCAGGACGCAAGCAGCCACACGCTCCACGGAGGCCGGAGAACCCGGCGCACCTAGTGCCGTGCAGTCCGCCAGTGCTGCTGGGGTCGGGCCCGGCGCCTGGGACATCCCACCGGCGATGCCCGACCAGACCCACGAACCATGGCTCCGTTGCGGTGCCCGGCCGACCACCGCAGTCATGAATGCCACCGTGTACGGCACCGAGGTGACCTGGTCGTAGGCGGGCAGGCTGCGTTCGTCGGGCAGCACCACCCCCGTGACGCCCCAGGCCGTCAGGGCTCGCCGGGTGGCAGTGACATCACCGGGACGCAGGACTTGGCCGGTAAAGGAGAACGAGGCCCGGCCGATGGCATCGGCCCCGGCCCGCTGGCGACCAGCCCGCTCGATCACTCCGCCGGGTCCGCCCCCGCCCACCATGTCGTAAGGGAAGTCGCCCACCGCCTGCCAGGCCATGGCGCTCTCGATCAACTGGTACGGCACCGGGAACACCAATAAGACCTGGTGGCCAGGCAGGCGCGGGGCCACCCGGGTGAACCAGGTAGGTGACCGCACGGGCTGGGTCACCATGGGCACGGTCACGGCCAAATAGTCGGCGATCGGACCGAGCGCCACTACGGCCACGACCAGCCCGGCCACCGACGGCGCCCAGCGGTGTGTGCGTGCGTCCCTGCCGCCGGTGACTCCCACCCCATCTGGGGCGGCAGTGCCACCCGTGCGTCGCCGAACGGCCAGATAGGTGTGGTCGATGGCGATCCCCAGCATCACGGCCAGTGACAGATAGACAACCACCAGGAATCGGCTGGGGATGATGTTTTCGAAGAGGGGGAGGCCGGACAGGATCTGCCACGGGAGCCACACCGAGTGACTGGCGCCGAGGGAGAGCACGGCCGAGGCCAGAGCCAGCATCCCGAAGAACCACAGCCGCCGGTCCCGCCGCCACACCAAGAGGGCCAAGACGGCAACGGCGAGGATCCCGAGGCCGACATACTGCCCAGAGATGGTGGGCCCCTGGTAGCCGCCGACCCGGTGGGTGAACAGCGAAAAACCGGTCGACACCGGGGTCGGCCACAGGTACCCCTTCACCGTGGTCCCCTCCAGACCGAGTTCCAAGGTGGGCCACACCCGCCCCGATGTGTGGGCGGGGCCGGCCAAGGCGAACCACGTCGGATAGGCCAGCAGGACCAAGGCCGTGCCGGCCGCAGTAGCCAAGCCGACGGCCACCCGGCGGGCACCGGCACGCAACGCGTCGCCATGGCGGATCCCGTAGGCCAGCATCGCCACGGCAGCTAACGCACCGATGATGCCGAGCAGCAACAGGATCTCGGTGCCCACGAAGAACTGCACGCCAGCCAGCAGTCCCAAGGCCACGCCGATCACCACCGGGCCACGTCGTCGGCCGAACACCAGCTCATCGAGACAGAGGACCATCAGCGGCGGCACCACAGCCCAGCCCAGCATGAGGTGGGCATCGGACAGGCTCACCAGGACCAAGGGAGAGAACCCGTAAAGCAAGCCGGCAGCGAAGGCGGCCGGGCTCCACGACACCCACCGACGCACCAGCACGTACATGGCCAGCGCCGACAGTGCCGGGGCCAGGGTGATGGCCACGTTCATGGAGGCCACTGGGCCGAAGATCCAGGTGACCGGGGCCAGCACTGTGCCGAGGGCCAACTCGGACGTATTGGCCAGCAGGTTGGCCCCGCCGGGATAGGACATGGCCGTCGAGTACAGCGGATCGAGACCGTGGGCCAGGGCGTGAGCCGGCCAGGCGAAGAACCACAGGAACAGGGCGCTGTCGCCGCATCCGCACGTCGTCGTCGACGTCGGATGCGATGACCACACGCCCCACCAGACGACAACGGTCAGCGCCAGATACCCGGCCGCGGCCACGGCCAGGGCTCGACCTCGTCCGCTCCCCTTTCGGCTTCGACCGGTGTCCGTCGTTTGGTCGGCAGAACGAGCGTCAGACATCGGGCACTCCTTCGGCCAGCACACAGGCGGGGACCGCTAGGTGGCTGGCGGTCGATCCACCATCGGCGGTGCAGCGGGCGAACCATCCAGACGACACCGGTACCGGTGCGGGTGCTGATCGCACTGCGCCCCACACCCACGCTCCGTGGTCGCGTGTTGGTGCCATGCCCAGGGCGGCAGTAAACAGGCCGGCGGCGTAGGCGGTGCCCCTCCCCTGCTCATAGACAGGCAAGCCGGGCTGGTCGGGGACGACCACGGTGGTCACCCGCCACAGCGCCAGGGCCTGGCGGATGGCGGCCAGATTGGCCGCGGTCGGCTGGGGTGCCGGGCCGAGTGGCAGCGATGCGGCCGACAGCACCTCGAACCCCGGCCGGGCCGCACCGGCTCGAGACGGCTGGCCTTGCGGTCCCCCACCCCCGGCTTGAGCCCACTGCATGGTGTTGACCGCCTGCCACGCCTCGGATGACTGCAGTCCCGAGAACGGCACTGGATAGGCCAGCACCACTCGGCCGGCTGGCACCACCGGACCTCGCTGCGCATACCACTCGGGCAGCACCACCGGTCGAGTGGTCAGAGGGACCTGAGGACCGAGCACGGCCACGGTGGGCAGCACTACCAGAGCCATCAGGAGCCAGGAGCAGAGGCTGGCTCGCCACACGGAACCCCCAGGTGCAGACCACCGGGTTACCAGCCAATCGTGGACATGGTCGACCACCAGGGCGGCCATGACGGCCACACACAACGTCACCACCAGGACGAAGCGGACCTCGACGATGTCGCCCACCCACGACACGTGCACCAGGAGGTCCCACGGGACCGGGTAGCCGTGCCCGGGCGCCAACGACAGGACGCCGGCCAGCAGTCCCACGGCGGCGAACAGCAGCAGACGGCGGTCTCGCCGCCACACCACGGCGCCCACCACTGCCACCAGCAAGACACCCAGACCGAGATAGCCGAGCCCCACCAGGACCGGCCCCTGGTAGCCGCCGAACCGCAGCATCGAGGGCCTGAGGTCGGCCAGGCCCCCGGTGGTGACGAAGCTCGACCAGGTCGTGCCGTAGCGAGATGTCCCTCCGACCGACCAGATCGGTCCCACCAGGTGGGCCGGCCCGGCCAAGAGGAACCAGAGCGGATAGGCCAGCACGAGCACTGCCACAGCGACGGCCACCGCAGAGCCACGCACGGCGCCAGCCATCCGGGGTCCGATGGCTGACGGCTGGGACAGCGCGGCCCACGTCACCAGAACGGCCATTGCCATCAGTGAGGCCAGCACGGTGATGAGCAGGACTTCGGTGCTGAGGAAGAACTGGACGATCACCAGCCCGGCCAGGGCCAGTCCGTTCTTCCACGGCGAGCGACGTTGGGTGACCAGCAGATCAGCCAGGAACAGCACGATGAGCGGAGGGATGGCCAGGAAGGCGATGTTGATCTGGTTGAGCGCCAACTCGGTCACCACGAACGGCGCGAATCCATAGGCCAGCCCGCCGAAGAAGGCGGCCGGCGTCCACGACACCCACCGACGCAGCAGGGCGAACATGGCTAGGGCAGAACACAGGGGAGCCAAGGTGAGGGCCACGTTCATCGACGCCACCGGACCCACCAGCCAGGTCATCGGGGCGAGGAGCACTCCGAGGGCGACGACGCTGGTGTCGTTCAGCAGGTTGATGCCGCCCGGATGGAAGAGGTAGGTCGAGTACAAGATGTTGTGACCGTGGGCCATGGCATAGGCGGGCCACTGGAAGAACCAGAGGAAGCGGGCCGCATCGCCACAGCCGCAGGTCGTAGTGGAGGTGGGATGAGTCGACCAGACGTTCCACCACATGACGACAGCCAGCACGGCGTAGGCGGCGGTGGCTAGCAGCCACACCCGAAGCCGGCCCGACTCGCGGGCACGAGGCGGCGGCCAATCAGTCCCGGTCGTTCCAGTCACGGCCGCACTAGTCACCGGCCTACTGGTCACCGCTTTCCCGTCCCGGTCGCCGGCCGGCACAGTTGCCCCACGGCGACCGCCGGGTCGGCGCGGAACTCCATGGTGGTGAACGAGAGGCTGCTGGCCGCGTTCGACACCATGCGAGAGATTGTCAGTGGGCTGGTGATGGCGTCCAGGTACGCAGCCAACGGGTCACAGCCGATGGCCATGCGGGCCGCAGCCACGCGCTCTGGCCAAGGGCCGTCGGCCACCACCGGTGTCTCGCCGGGCACGCCGAACCGCCCCAGCATCCACGAGGGACCGACCAGCTTTTCGTGTCCGGGCCGAGCGTGGTGATCCACCGTGGTGTGGCTGCCGATGGGATTGGCCAACGAGTAGGTGTCGTAGATGTAGACGTCGGGGCCCACCAGATAGCCGATGACCCCGATGGCTGGGAGGTTGACCGCCAACTTGAACGGCAGCGATGACTGGGCCGGTGACGCAGACGCCGCATCAATAGGTACGAACGGGTTGGTGATGACCAGCACCTTTTGGTGGCCGGGCGGCACCCGCCGGGCGGCCTCGGCCAGTACGACTCCAGCCCGGCCCGACAGTGCCCGGGCGTAGTCGTCGCCCGTCACCGGGTGGGCCGACCCGGTGGCACCGATCCAACTGTTGCGCTCATTCGAGATGAACACGGTCTGCGGGTTGAGCCCGGGGACCACCGGTGGCACGAACCGCAGCCAGCCGAGGCAGACCACCGACCAGACGGCGATACCGGCGACCGGCGCTACCAAGACACCCCGCAGTGAGCGGACCCCTACGTAGACGGGCAGGCACAGGGCGAAAAAAGCGGGCAGGAGAAGACGGGCGTGCATGTAGTCGCCGCCGACTTCCACCACGTAGATCAGGTCGACCAGTCCGACCACCAGCGGCGTGCACAGGACCAGCACGGCGGCGCGATCTCCCGCCCCCCACCACCGGACGACACGGACTCCGACGATCGGCACGGCCAAGAGGAGCGGGAGCCACAGCGCGTAGGGAGCCGCAAAGTTCCGCAGATAGGTGGCGCCTTGAGACCACCACGACGACCCAGCCGCCTTGGCCAACGCTGTGGAGGGAACCAGCAAGGCGTAGTACCCCATTCGGAACAGCTCGTAGGCGACCGGAGCAGCCACGGCCGCGGCCACTACGCCAACACACCGAATCGCCCTCGACCGGTCCGAGGGCCACTGGGCTGACGACACCAAGGCGACCAGAGCGGCGACAAACACAGCAGCCCCGGCCAACAGCTCGGGCCGGATCAGCGCGCCCACTCCGAACACGACGGCCGTCCACCCGGCACCTGTGCGTCGGAACCCGACCCGGACCAGCAGCAGAAAGGACACCCCCAGCCACAAAAAGACCATCGACATCTCGAGTCCCGAAGTGGCGAACTCCCACACCCCGGCGACCACCGACACCATGAGGAGACCGAGGGGCAGCACCGTCCCTTCGTCGTGGCGGGCCCCGAGGCGCACGACAGCCAGCCCTGCGGCCACGAACCCGCCGGAGGTGCACACCAGGCCGAGGACGACCGAGGTCCACTCCAACGAGGCCCATGGAGTGATGGCGTGGAGCCCGGCCAGGGTGAGCATCCACAGCGGATCCGAGTCCACCTCGACCCGCTCGCCCACATTGAACACCGGCCCGAATCCGGCCAGGAGGTTGTGGATGATCCGAAAGTTGATGAAAGCGTCCTCGTCGACCCACCGGTAGGTCCAAGCGCCCGCTAGGACGACGAGCAGGGGCACCACGATCGGCCACCAGGAATGGAAGTTCGATCCGGGCGTCGAGCCCGGCGCACTACCGGGTCCGACGGGGGACGTGGCCCCGGTCGCTGCGTCATCGCCGATCGGACCTGGTCCAGACGTGACGACGGTGTTCCCCCGGTGTGCGATGGGCGTGATGGTAGTGGAGCAGGCCCTCGGTACGGTGTCCGGCCGCCTCGAGCGATCGCCCTGCCCGTGGCTGGCCGCCAGAGCTCGACCACAATCACACGCCGATCCGGAAGGTCCCTGGAGTACGATCCTCGCCATGCGCGTACCCGGTGGACGATGCGGAACGGCTCCTCCGACCTGCGCCACCCGGTCCGTCGGGACCGAGTAGGCCACCGATGGCCGACCGGGGCGATGCCGCCTCCACCCCCACGAGTGGACAGATCGACGCTGGCTCTCTGACCTCATCGAACACTCCGGTGGGCGAGCCCGCGCTCGACCTGGCTGCATCCGGTACGCCTGAGCCCTACCGGTTCCGCTTGGGCAACCGTCCCCCGCTGACCGGAGTGCGGGCACTCGCTCTCTTCACCGTCCTCACGTACCACTCCAACTTCAAGACCCTGCCCGGCACCTGGGTGGCCCTGCAGGTCTTCTTTGTGCTTAGCGGGTTCCTGATCACGGCCATGCTGGCCGGTGAGGGCATGCGCAACGGGCGGATCAGTCTGGGAGCCTTCTACGCCCGCCGAGGGGTCCGACTGGTCCCACCACTGCTCCTGACCATCGGCCTGCTGGCCATCTACGCCCACTTCGTGCCCATAGCTGATGCCGCCCACCGCCTATGGGGGGACAGCCTGGCGGCGATGTTCTACTACGCCGACTACCGCCAGGCCCTGGGTCATGCACCGTTCTTCGGCTACTTGGCCCAGACCTGGTCGCTCTCGGTGGAGGAGCAGTTCTACATCTTGTGGTCCCTGGCCATGGTGATCGTGGTGGCCACCCATCGACGGCGCCTGGCCTATGGACTGGCCGTGGTGGGGATGCTGGCGTCGACCGGCACCCGGCTCTACCTCGTCTACCACGCACCCCACTTCGACAACACGGTGTTCACCCGGGTGTACTACGCCTTCGACACCCGTGCCGATGCCCTCTTCTTGGGCTGCCTGCTCGGGCTGCTGGCTGCGGACGGCTACCTGCACGGGTGGGCCCGCTGGGCCCGGGGGCTGCTGACGGTGGCGGCGGCGGCCTCAGCCGCTTTCTTGTGCTGGATCCTTTGGTACGCCCTGCTGTTCACCGAGAACTTGGCCGTGTGGTGGCTCCCCACCAGCACCGTGGCTTCGGCGGTGATCATCACCTACTTCGTGATCTGCCCGGCCAGCCTGGGGTCGCGCCTTACCGGAATCGGCATCCTGGTGTTCATCGGCGATCTCTCCTACACCGTGTATCTGGTCCACTTTCCCGTCTACCTGGCCATGGAGCCGGACACCACGGGCTGGTCGTTCTGGCCCAACGAGTTGGCCCGCCTGGTCGTCATCTTCTCCATCGCCATCTTCAGTTGGTTCCTGATTGAACGGCCGCTGATGCGGTGGCGGGCCCGTTCGGCGGCCCGTGCCGCCGGCGGCAACTGACCGAACGGCAAGCCGCGCCCCCGAGATGCCGGGGTCTCAGGGGTACGATCGCGGCGTGGGAACAGCTGTGGAGGGCCAGGCCGCAGCCGGGTCGACGATGGAGGGCGTGCCGATGCCCTCCGACGATGCTGGGACAGCCGTCCGTCCCGAGCCCCACCTGGGTCGGATCCCTGCCCTCGATGGCATCCGAGCCTTGGGCATCATCCTCGTCCTGTGCTTCCACGGCGGGTTTTCGTGGGCCAGTGGCGGGTTCTTCGGCGTCGACGTGTTCTTCGTGCTGTCGGGCTTCTTGATTACCGGGCTGCTCGTGTCCGAGTACCGGCAGAACTCGGGGATCGGCCTGGCTCGCTTCTGGGGCCACCGGGTTCGCCGGCTGGTGCCCGCACTCCTGGTCCTGCTGGCCGGCGTGGCGTTCTACGGCCTGTTCCTGGCGCCGTCGGACACCCTGGGCCAACTGCGGGCCGATGCCGTAGCCACGCTGCTCTACGTCAACAACTGGCACCAGGCCACGGGCGGCCAGGGCTACTTTGCTGCCCTCAACACCCCGCGCCCGCTGCTGCACACCTGGTCGCTCTCGATCGAAGAGCAGTTCTACCTGGTGTGGCCCCTGGTGGTCCTGGGCATCCTGGCGTGGAGTCGATCGCTGCGCACCCTGTTGGTGGTCACCGTGGCCGGGGCGGCGGCCAGCGCCATCGCCATGGCCGTGGTCTTCGCCAACGGGTCGGGCCAGAACCGCGCCTACTACGGGACCGACACCCGGGCTCAGGCACTACTGATCGGTGCCGCACTGGCCATCGTGCTGGCCCACCCCCTCCCCAAGCGTCGGGACACAGCGGTGGCGACCACATCGCTGGTGCGATCGTTCGCCCTTTCGACGTCGGCCCGCACCGGACTGGTGGTGGCGGGCGGGGTCGGACTCGTGGTGGTGGTGTGGATCTCCGTGGCGAATGGCAGTGCCACCGATTGGATCTACCGGGGCGGGTTCACCGCGGTGGCCCTGGCCACCGCGGCGGTCATCGCCTGCGTGGCGTTGGTACCGGACAGCCCGTGGGCCAAGGTGCTGTCGTTGCGGCCGGTGCGTTACGTCGGTGCCATCTCGTACGGCCTCTATCTCTTCCACTGGCCGATCTTCGTCATGGTCGATCACGCCCGGACCGGCCTGGACGGCTGGTCCCTGTTCATTGTCCGTGTCGGCCTGTCCGTGGCGGTGGCTGCGGTGTCGTTCCACTTCTTGGAGATGCCGGTGCGCCGCGGGGTCATGCGGGGGTGGCGGGCGTGGGTGGCGGCCCCGCTGGCCGTGGGTGGCACTGCGGCCCTGGTGGTAGCGGGTACGGCCGGGGCCACCACTGCCGTCACCGCCATCCCGGCGGGCACCATCAACACTGGCGCCCACGGACTCCCCCCCGGTGGTGACCCGGGAACCTCGGCCAATGTGACCTCGGTGGCGGCGGGCACACCCGGCCCCATCCGGGTGCTGCTGGTGGGCGACTCCGAGGCCAGCTTCCTCGGGTTCGGCCTGGGTCCGGCTTCGGCCACCTACAACGTGGACTATCAGGGCGACGGGGTGTTCGGATGCGGACTGCTCACCTCCACGACCCAGTTCCACGGCACGGTGGTATCTGGGTCCCTGGGCCAGCGGGGCGGACACGTCATCATTCCGTGCAGCACACAGTTCACCCGGTGGAAGGCCGATGTCGAGGCATTCCATCCCGATGTTGTTTTGTTGGCCGAGGGCGAGTACGAAGTGCGTAATCAGGCCATCGGCGGGGCGTGGGTGCACATCGGTACCCCCCTGGTCGATGCCCGTGAGGCCCGTGCGCTGGCCGCAGCCACCACGGTGCTCGGGTCGACCGGTGCCACCGTCGTGCTCTTGACCGCCCCCCGCTATCACCAGCAAGAGCAGAGCAACGGCCAGCCGTGGCCCGAGGATGACCCGGCCCGGGTGGACCGGTACAACGCCATGCTCCGCCAGGTGGCCGCGGGGTCCAAGGGCCGGGTGGTGGTCGCCGACCTAGGAGGCCGGATCGATCCTCAGGGCAAGTACACCACCACCATCGACGGGGTCGTCGTCCGCTTCGCCGACGGGATCCACGTGACCGCCGCCGGGGCCAAGCTGATCGCCCCCTGGCTGCTGGCCACCGCGGCCGGCCTGGGCACCGCCAACCGGGCGGCACGAGATGCGAGCAGCACGTCGGACTCCGCGGCCGAGCCTGGGAGCTAAGTCGGTCCGGGTAGGCGCTGTCCGCCCGAAACGGGCGCGGCAGCACCGTTGCGATCAGTGACCCTGACGGCCATGTCGCCGACCTTGCCGACGTACCCGGGCATGGAGGGAGATGCCGCACTCCACGTCGACAGCTCGATCACCCGGGGCTCGGTGCCGTCAGTTCGGTAGCCGGGACCGAACTGCGCCTTCCAGAAGTCGTTGACCGTGGGGCGGTAGTCATACCGCTCCAGCAGGTTGACCAGACCGATGAACTCCTCGGTGTCGAGCAACTGGGTATCGGCCGTGCCCGCACCGGCATCCCCGACCGCCACTCGAACCCCCGGGGTGAGGTGGGGTGCCACTAGGTAGGCCAGTCGGCCGACGTCGGGGTCGGAAGCGCGGTCCAGCGGAGGGATGGCGGCAACGCGCGCCCACAGCACCACGCCGGCCAGTACGGCCAGGACACTCAGCCCCACCCGAACTGCCGTCAGCGCACTGGCACCTCGACGAGCAAGTGAGGCGCGGACCAAGGCGGCGCCAGCCATGCCCAGTCCGATCAGGGCGGCCGCTGGTAGGACCACGACCCAGATGACCAGGTAGCCGAAGATGAACCCGATCACATGAGTGACCGCCACCACCGAGGCTGCCGTCCCCACCAAGACCAGAACACCTATCCCGAGAGCGAACCGCGACCGCATGCGTGCGCCGACCACCACTACGCCGACAGATGCAGCCACCGTGAGCAGCGACAGTGCCACGACCAGTCCGGCGTGCATCGGCACCCCGCCCAGGATCGAAGTCATGAC
>JBAXCY010000062.1:0-14222 GCA_037141235.1 Acidimicrobiales bacterium
CCCACCCCGTTTGTCGCCACTCCCGTGGCCAGCGAGCAGGCCCCGGTCGAGTCGGTCTCCATCCCAGATGAGCCAGCCGTGGCTCCGACGGCCGTGACGGCGACAGCGGTGGCTCCCAAGGCGTTCACCACGCCGGAGCCGGTCCCCACCACCGACGTGGCCTCGCTGCCGCAGGCCTCCTTCCCCCCTGGTGTGGCCGCCAAGCTGGCCATCTACGTCTACTTGTTGACCGATGCCCGCACCGGACGGCCCTTCTACGTCGGCCGCGGTCGGGGCGACCGCTGCTTTCGACACGTGGACGCCGCCCGGGCGCTCGGCTCTCCGACGGCGTCGCGCACCGCTTCGACCTCGACCAAGCCCGGCAAGTACCCGTTGCTGGACCGGATCAGCGAGGCCGAGTCCGATGGACGCCCGGTACGCATCGAAATCCTCCGCCACGGACTCACCGTCGATGAGGCTGATCTGGTGGTGGCCGCCGTCGACGACACCCTCGGCCTGGGCCTCGGGTCGACCCTTGGGAGCCATCGGGCACCCGCCGTGGAGCTCGGGGCCGGACTGGCCAAGCGGGCCAAGTTCAAGCGCAGCCATCAGGTAGTGCTGCTCCGGGTCGGAGCCCACGGGTCCGACACCACCTACGACTCCGCCCGTCACGGGTGGCGGATCGGCCGACGGTGGGTAGATCTGGAATCGGTGCGCTCGCCCCAGTGGGCTGTGGTCGTCGCCGGTGATCTGGTCGAATCCGTCTATCGGATCGATGATTGGGAGCCAGCCCCGCTTGCCGGGGGCACCGCTGGCCGGTACTCGTTTAGCGGCACCCGAGACACCGACCTCGAGGAGCGGTACGCCGGACGGAGCGTGAGTGGCTACCTAGGGGCGGGCACCCCCACCCAGGTGACCTACGTATGGTGTGGTCCACACTGGGTAAACACGGCCCACTGAGCGCGGTCAAGCCGGGCCGACGGCAGTTTGTTGGTCCAGGAATCGAACCAGTGCCGGTCGGTCCGGTAGCCTCACCGTCCATGGATCACACCATGACCCAACGGCTCGAAGACCTCGAGGAGCGCCGGGAGCTCGCCCGCAATGCGGGATCCCCCCGAGCGGTAGAGAAGCACCACGCCAAGGGCAAGATGACGGCCCGTGAGCGACTCGACTACCTCCTCGACGACGGCTCCTTCCAAGAGCTCGACATGCTGGCCCGCCACCGGGCCCACGGCATGGGCCTCGAAGAGAACCGCCCGTATACCGACGGTGTGATCACGGGTTTCGGCACCATCGACGGACGACGTGTCTGCGTCTTCAGTCAGGACTTCACCGTTTTCGGTGGGGCCCTGGGCGAGGTCTTCGCCGAAAAGATCCATAAGGTGATGGACCTGGCCTCCTCTATCGGGGTTCCGATGATCGGCCTCAATGACGGCGCCGGTGCTCGCATCCAAGAGGGTGTGGTCTCGCTGCACTCCTATGGCGGGATCTTCCACCGCAATGCCCAGGCCTCCGGCGTGATCCCCCAGATCAGCGTCATCCTCGGGCCGTGCGCCGGCGGGGCCGTCTACAGCCCGGCCATGACCGACTTCATCTTCATGGTCCAAGAGACCAGCCACATGTTCATCACCGGCCCCGACGTGGTCAAGACGGTGACCGGCGAAGACGTAACTCTCGAGGAGCTCGGCGGGGCCATGAGCCACGCCACCAAGTCCGGAGTGGCCGCCTTCGTGTCACCCGATGAGAAGTCGTGCTTGGACGACGTTCGCTACCTGCTCAGCTTCCTCCCCTCCAATAACTTGGAGGAGGCACCGATGCTGGCTACCGACGACGACCCCGAGCGGTTCACTCCCGAGCTGGCCGACCTGATGCCCGAGTCGCCGAACCAGCCCTACGACATGAAGAAGGTCATCGAGGCTGTCGTGGACGACGGCGAGTTCTTCGAGGTCAACCACCACTGGGCCATGAACCTGGTGTGCGGCTTCGCCCGCATCAACGGCCGGGCCGTCGGCATCGTGGGCAACCAGCCCCAAATGCTGGCCGGTGTGCTCAACATCGATGCCTCGGAAAAGGGCGCCCGGTTCGTGCGCACCTGTGACGCCTTCAATGTGCCGCTCGTCACCTTCGTCGACGTACCCGGGTTCATGCCCGGGACCGATCAGGAGTACGGCGGCATCATCCGCCACGGCGCCAAGCTCCTCTACGCCTACTGCGAGTCGACCGTGCCTCGGATCCAGATCATCACCCGCAAGGCCTACGGCGGGGCGTATGTGGTCATGAACTCGAAGTCGATCGGTGCCGACCTGGCCTTCGCCTGGCCTTCGGCCGAATTGGCCGTCATGGGGCCAGAGGGCGCCGTCGAGATCGTCTACCGCCGGGACCTGGCTGAAGCCGACGATCCGGTCGGTCGTCGCAAGGAGCTGGTGGAGGACTACACCGAGCGCTATGCCAATCCGTATGCGGCCGCCGAGCGGGGCTATATCGACGATGTCATCGACCCGGCCGAAACGCGCCGGATCCTGGTGCGCAGCCTCGATCTGCTCGCTTCGAAGCGCGAGGACCTTCCCAAGCGCAAGCATGGGAACATGCCGCTGTGACCGAGGGAATCGCCGGACCGGAACCGATCGACCCGGTCGTGTTGGCCGTGTTGTCGGCAGCAGTGGATCAGGTCTGGCCCCGACCCACGATGGTCGTGGCCGAGTCGCCCGCTGGGCCCCCGGCGTGGCGGTTCAGTGGACGGTGGTGGGTCAAGCCAGCCAACACCCGGCGCGACCGCCCCTGGACTGGGGGATGAGTCGTGGTCATCGTCGTGTTCCGGTCTCGCTACAAGGCGGGGGCTGACCTCGCCGCCTATGAGGCGTTGTCTGTCGAGATGTACGAGCTGGTGACCTCCCAGCCCGGGTTCATCTCAATCGAGTCCTATGACGCACCGGACGGCAGTCAGGTCTCCCTCGAGTGCTTCGAGACTGACGAAGACGTCAGATCCTGGCGCGCCCACCCGGCGCATCGTGCGGCCCAGCAGCGCGGCCGCGACGAGTTCTACTCCTGGTACTCGGTGGACACCGCAGAGGTCTTCCGTTCTCACGAGATGCACCTGACGCCGTCATCACCTGACTCAGTACCCGAGTAGCCGGCTGATCGGTCGGGTCGGGGCTGACGCCTCGGGACCCTCAGTCCTCCGAGGTGACGAAGTCGATCAGTCGCTCGACTGCACCCACCAAGGCGGGCTCCAGGTCGGCGTAGCTGTTCACCGAGGCCAGGATGCGGCGCCACGCCGCCGGCGGGTCACCGAAGCCGAGGGCCTCGCAGATTCCGGTCTTCCACTCCGTCCCCATGGGGATGACCGGCCATGCCTCGATGCCGAGCACCGACGGGCGCACGGCCTGCCACACGTCGACGAACGGTGTGCCGGTGACCAGGACATCGGACTGACGCACGCCCTCAGCCATGCGGGACTCTTTGCTGCCGGGAACCAGATGATCGACCAGTACCCCGAGACGGCGGGCCGGTCCCGGACGGAACTCCTTGATGGCCTTGTTCAGGTGGTCGATGCCATCGAGCCGCTCCACCACGACGCCCTCCACCCGAAGGTCGTCACCCCACACCCGCTCCACTAGCGCGGCGTCGTGGATGCCCTCCACCCACAACCGACCGGCCCGGGCCACCCGTGCCGGCGCCCCGGCCACAGCGACCGATCCTGAGGCGGTGATTCCGGCCCGCTTGGCCGCGGCAGGATCTGTCGGTGCTCGTACCAGGCTGACGGCCTTTCCGTCGACGGCGAATGCCCCAGGGGTCAGCCGAAAGACCCGCTCCTGGCCGGTCTGTCCCCGCAGTTCGACTCCACCGCCCTCGATCCGCAGAAGGGTGCCGAAGAACCCGCTGGACCGGTGAGTGAGGGTCATGCCGACCACGGCCGGGACGAGGGGGAACACCTTGGCCAGTTTGGCCTCGGGCGGGGCGTCGATGGGCCCGGACAGGATGCCCGAGGAGCGGCGGGTCGGGGGAGTGGGACGTGTAGGCACGCCGGGAACCTACCCGGTCGGTGTAGTCATCAGGTGGAGTGCACGTGTGCAGCCGGTCAACCTCGCCAGCTCAGCCCACCGAGGCAGCCCGGTACGTCTCGACCAGGCTGATCATGTCGTCCATCATCTGGCCGATCTCGAAGTCCTTAGGGGTGTAGACCCGGGCCACGCCCTTGCGCAACAAGATGACCTCGTCTTCTGGGGGGATGATGCCCCCGACCACGACCGGCGCATCGACTCCGGCCGCACGCAGGCGCTCGACCACCTCGGGCACGAGTTCGAGGTGGCTGCCGGACAGGATGGAGATCCCGATCACGTCGACGTCTTCGTCCCGGGCCGCCGCGGCGATCTCGGCCGGGGAGAGGCGAATGCCCTGGTAGACGACCTCGAAGCCAGCATCCCGGGCGGCCACGGCGATCTGCTCAGCCCCGTTGGAGTGGCCGTCGAGGCCGGGCTTGGCCACCAGCAGCCGCGGCGGCCCACCGGCCCGCTCGGCCAGGGCCTTGGAGCGGGCCAGCACGCCGCTGAACTCGGCTCCCCGGTGGCCGACGCCGCCGCTGACCCCGGTGGGGGCCCGGTACTCGCCGAATACCTCGCGCAGGGCATTGGCCCACTCGCCGGTGGTCCCTCCGGCGTGGGCCAGGGCGATGGTGGCCGGCATCATGTTGTCGGTACCCTCAGCAGCCCGTCGCAGGTCGTCCAGGCACTGCTGCACAGCCGCATGGTCCCGGCCGGCCCGCCACGCCTCGACATCGGCCTTCAAGTAGGACTCGACGGCCGGATCGACCCGCATGATGGAGCCTCCCTCGCCACCCGCGTTGGCCAGCGGCGACTCCGCCGTCTCCTTGAAGCAGTTGACCCCGACCACCTCGAGGTCGCCGGTCTCGATGCGGCGGACCCGCTCGGCCTGGCTACCCACCAGCCGGGACTTCAGCTCGTCGATGGCCTCGAAGGCGCCGCCCAGGGACAGCACGTCTTGGAGCTCGGCCCAAGCGGCCTCGGCCACCTCGGCGGTCTTGCGCTCGATGACGATGGAGCCGTCGAAGATGTCCCCGTACTCGAGCAGGTCGGATTCGAAAGCCAGGACCTGCTGGATACGCAGTGACCACTGCTGATCCCACGGACGGGGCAGGCCGAGGGCTTCGTTCCACGCCGGAAGCTGCAAGGCCCGGGCTCGGGCCTTCTTGGACAGGGTGACCCCGAGGGCTTCGAGCACGATCCGTTGGATGTTGTTCTCGGGCTGGGCCTCGGTGAGGCCGAGCGAGTTGACCTGAACGCCGTAGCGCATGCGACGCAACTTGGGGTCGGTGACTCCGTAGCGCTCGGAGCACACCCGATCCCACAACTCGGTGAAGGCCCGCATCTTGCAGGTCTCTTCGACGAAGCGCACCCCGGCGTTGACGAAGAACGAGATCCGTCCGACCACGGCCGGGAACTCCTCGACCGGAATCTGCCCAGAGTCGCGCACGGCATCGAGCACCCCGACGGCGGTGGCCAGGGCATAGGCGACCTCTTGGTGGGGTGTGGCCCCGGCCTCTTGGAGGTGGTAGCTGCAGACGTTGATCGGGTTCCACTTGGGCACGTTGACCACGGTGTAGGCGATGGTGTCCACGATCAGTCGCCGGCTCGGGAGCGGCGGAAAGATGAACGTCCCCCGCGACAGGTACTCCTTGACGATGTCGTTCTGAGTGGTACCCGACAGGACTTGCTTGTCGACGCCCCGGTCCTCGGCGTTGGCGATGTAGAGGCCCAGCAGCCACGCCGCGGTGGCGTTGATGGTCATGGACGTGTTCATCGACTCGACCGGGATCTGGTCCATGAGCTCGCGCATGTGGCCCAGGTGGGCGACAGGGACACCCACTTTGCCGACCTCGCCCGAAGCGGCCGGGTCATCGGGGTCGTAGCCGATCTGGGTGGGCAGGTCGAAGGCAATGGACAGGCCGGTCTGGCCCTTGGCCAGGTTGTTCCGGTAGAGCTCGTTGGAGGCCTTGGCCGTCGAGTGACCGGCGTACGTCCGCATCACCCACGGCTTGTCCCGGGTCGGGGCGGCGGCTGTCGTCCCCGATGTTCCGTCGGCCTGCACTGCTTTGTCCACGTCGCTCATGCCCTCATTGTGGCCCGAACCGGGTACCGAGCGGTAGGTGGGACCGACTGGGCCTCCTCCGGCCGGTCACGACCCCGGCTGTGAGCTGGCCCTACTTGCGGTAGTCGAGGAAGCCCTGGCCCGACTTGCGGCCCAGCTGTTCTGCGGTGACCATGCGGCGCAGGAGCGGCATGGCGGCGTAGTTCGGGTCCTTGAACTCGTCGTAGAGGGCATCGAGGATGGCCAGCGAAGTGTCGAGTCCGACGAGGTCCAAGAGGGCGAAGGGACCCATGGGGAACCCGCATCCGCCCTTCATGGCGGCGTCGATGTCAGCCACGGAGGCCACACCCTGTTCGAACAGGCGAACGGCGTTGTTCAGGTAGGGAAAAAGAAGGGCGTTGACGATGAAGCCGGCCTGGTCCTTGACCTCGACCGGCGTCTTGCCACAGGCCTCGGCGAACTGGCGGGCAGCCGCGATCGTCTCGTCCGAGGCGGTCAGCGGCCGGACCACTTCGACCAGCGACATGACCGGTGCCGGGTTGAAGAAGTGGATGCCACAGACCTTGTCGGGACGGCCGGTCTGCATGGCCATCTCGATGACCGGGAGGGTCGAGGTGTTGGTGGCCAAGATGGCGCCGTCGCCGGTGATCCGGTCGAGTTCGCTGAACAACGCCTTCTTGACGTCGAGGTCCTCGACGACCGACTCGATGACCAGGTCGCAGCTGGCTAGGGCGTCGAGCTCCGAGGTGCCGGTGACCCGGGCCAGCGCCTGGTCACGCTCTTCCTCGGTCTTCTTGCCCTTTTCCACCTGACGGTTGAGCGACTTCTCCATGGCGGCCAGGGTGGCATCGGCGGTCGACTGGTTGCGCGAGCGCAGGACCACCTCGAATCCGCTGACGGCGGCAGTCTCGGCGATGCCGGACCCCATGATTCCTGAACCGACAATTCCCACGCGTGCGATTGACATAGGAGGGGATGCTAGCGGCGCCTGGGAGGGGCCGCCCAACTCAAGTCGCTTGCCATCGTCCCGGGGCGCCGACACGATGGGGCGGTGAGCCCAACCCGCAGGACCCCTGCCCCCGTGTCCGACACCACAGCCGCTGCTCCTGGCGGCCGAGCGGAAAGCCCCCGACCGGACGGCCCTCGGGGACCGATGGACCGACTGGGGCTCTACGACCGCCGTGCCCACTCCGCCAACGAACGATGGCCGCTGGCCGGACGACTGCTGTCGGCCGTTCTGGCTCGACCCGCAGTGTTGCTGGCACTTTCCGGTCATCGCAGTCCGGTAGTGGTCGATGGTCGGGTCCTCAACCGCAGTGTGCAGGCCTTGCTGGGACTCTCGGCTGTCATCGACCGGGCTACCAACCGCAGCGGGGGGGCACCAGATCCGGTCGATACCCGCGATGTGTTCGGCGCTACCACCAAGCTGGTCATGCCGACCCGCACCGACGTGCACGTGACCGGGAGGACCATCCCTGGCGCTGACGGAGCCCCAGACATCCCGGTCCGCATCTACCGGCGGTTCGGAGTGGGCATCGCCGATCCCGGGAACCGGCCCTCGGCCATTGCCTACTTCCACGGGGGTGGCTGGGTGGTCGGGGACCTCGAATCCCACGACGGCTCATGCCGCCTGATCGCGGCCGTCACCGGATGCGTGGTGGTGGCTGTCGACTACCGGCTCGCCCCCGAGCATCCGTTCCCAGCTGGGATCGAGGACTGCCTGGCGGCCTACGCCTGGATTCAGCGGAACTACGGTCAGCTCGGTACCGCACCGGGCCGAGTAGGGGTGATGGGGGACAGCGCCGGAGGCAACCTGGCTGCCGTGGTAGCCCAAGAGACCAGGCCTGGACGCCGTTCAGCCCTCGACGACGTGCCGCCTCCCTTGGCCCAGTGCCTCATCTATCCGTCCATGGACGCCCGGTTCGTGACCGAGTCGTTCCGAGTGATGGGAGACGGGTTCTTCCTCACCCAGGAAGGCATGACGGCCTACCGGGCCCACTACCTGCCCGATCCCTCGGACTGGGAAACCGTGCGGGCCTCCCCGGGTCTGTGCGACGACCTCAACGGTCTGGCTCCTGCGGTGATCGTGACCGCCGGGTTCGATCCCCTGCGCGACGAGGGTGCCAACTACGCCGGGGCTCTGGCTGGCGCCGCCGTGGAGGTCGAGTACCGCTGCTACGACGACATGGTGCACGGATTCTTCGGCATGGGCGTCGTTCCCGACTGCCTGGCATTGGCCACCGAGGTGTGCGACGCCATGGGTGCGCTGATGCGCCGGGCAGCAGCAATCACTGAAGGCTGATCGGTCAGTACCTGCGCAAGTGGGGTGCTGACGACCTCTACACTCGGGCCATGGACGCAAACCCCGGAATCCTGGCTCTCGTAGGTGGAGGAGAGTGGCAGGACGGCTGCACATTTGACGCTGAGTTCCTGGCCGCATCGGGCACGGACGAGGTCTTGGTCCTGCCGACGGCCGGTGCCTATGAGCACCCCGAGCACCTGGTAGCCCGGGCCGGCGAGTGGTTCGCCCCACTAGGCGGCCGGGTGGAGGGACTGATGGTGGTGACCCGCGCCGATGCCGAGAACGACGGTGCGGCCGCCATCATGCGCAAGGCACGCCTGATCTATCTGGCTGGAAGTTCCCCCATGCACGTCCGCAGCGTGCTGAAGGGCTCGGCGGTGTGGGACGCCATGGTGGCGGCATGGGCCGACGGGGCGGTCATTGTGGGCTCCTCGGGTGCCGCCATGGCTCTGACCGATCCCATGGTCGATGCACGGGGCGGCGGGCTGACCATCGGGCTCGGACTGGTATCCGGGGTGGCCGTGGTGCCGCACTTCGGCGATATCGGCGAGGACGGTCATGGGGAGAAGCTCCACCGGTCCGTCCTGTTGGCCCCGGCCGACACGCCGGTGGTGGGGATACCCGAGCGTACGGCACTCATCCGCGACCCTGCGGGTACGTGGCGCTCGGCTGGGGAGCAGCCGGTGGCCGTGTTCCTGAACGGGGCACCAGCGGCCGACGGACTCGCAGCCCTGCCTGCCTGAGGCCTGCCTGGGGCCTGCTTGAGCCCTGCCTGCCGAGGCTTACTTGCCGGTGCGCTCGCGGTGCGTGCACCCGGGCCAGCAGCACGGCCGACGCATGCCCTCTTCGAGTTCTTCCTGGGTCCGTCGGATGCGGCGTTCTCGAGTCGCCTGCTGTTTGGCATCTTCGACCCAGCAGATGAACTCGTTGCGGGCCAGAGGAGTGATGTCTCTCCAGGCATCGAGCGCCTGGGCATTGCCAGCCAGCGCCAAGCGCAGGTCGGCGGGAAGCTTGTGCACCACCCCACCAGGCATCCGCAGACCGCTCACGGGATCACGGTAGCGGACAGCGAAGGCTCAGTCGCCTTCAGTAATCACCACGGACTCGATGACGACGGGCTCGGTCGGGGCACCGGAGCGGCTGCCCACCGACTCAATGGCCTTGACCACGTCGAGACCCTTCACCACGGTGCCGAACAGCGAGTAGCTGGGCGGCAGTCCCACGCCGTCGGGGCCACTGATGATGAAGAACTGACTGCCGTTGGTGTTCGGTCCCGCATTGGCCATGGCCAGCGAGCCGATCTCATAGCGGCCGGGGGCTGGCAGTTCATCAGCGAACTTGTAGCCCGGGCCGCCGCGGCCGGAGCCTTCGGGATCGCCGCCCTGGCACATGAACCCGGGGATGATGCGGTGGAAGATGACGCCGTCGTAGTAGTGCCAGCGGGCCAGGAACACGAAGTTGTTGACCGTCTTGGGTGCAGCGATCGGGTTGAGGGCGATGGTGATCGCCCCCTTGTTGGTGAGCATCTCCGCCGAGTAAGTCTTGGTGGGGTCGATGATCATCGGGGGCTCGCTGTTGAACCGCTGGGTCTTGGGGCTGGAGCCGTCTGCTGAAGGGATCTCGGGGGCCATGGGGTTACTCCTGTAGGTCGGGGGTGGGGAACTATTTGGTGAGAGGTACGACTGCGGGGCTGCGGCGTGGTTCCGCTACCCCAGGCGCTAGGAGGTGGCGACAGTCACCGACACCATGCGGTGCTCGGTAGTCGGGGTTCCCTGGCCGTTGGAGGCTGGTGCACCGGCGGCGTTGATCTTGTCGACCACCGACTGCCCGGCGGTAACCGCGCCGAAGAGCGTGTAACTGGGCGGCAGCGACTCGCCGGACGGACCGGCCACGAAGAAGAACTGGCTGCCGTTGGTGTTGGCACCGGAGTTGGCCATGGCCAGCGACCCGAGCGGGTACTGGGGGGTGGCCTTGGCTGGTGGCTCGTCGGCGAACGAGTAGCCAGGACCGCCGGTACCGGTGCCGGTCGGATCTCCGGTCTGGTCGACGAAGCCCTGCACTACGCGGTGGAACACGATGCAGTCGAAGAAGTGTTGCTTGGCCAGGAAGACGAACGAGTTGACCGCCTTGGGGGCCGTCTTGGCATCGAGCGACACCGTGATGGGCCCGATGTCGGTCGTCACCGTCGCCGTGTAGGTCTTCGTGCCGTCGATGGTCATCGGCGGGTACGACGGGTAGGACGGCTTGTTCAAGGTGGCGTTGAAGTCCGATGGGCAGTCGGCCGACGTGGTGATGGCCGAGGGCGACTTGTTGCCCGATCCACCGGTGGACGTCGGTTTGGTCGTCGTCGACGAGCTCGTCGTCGGTTTGGTCGTCGTCGTCGTCGTCGACGACGACGTACTCGACTTGCTTCCAGGCTTAAAGATGAGGAGCGACAGCCCCACCAAAATCAGCACGGCGATACCGATGGTTACGAACCGGCGGATGCTTTGCTTGCGCTTTGCAGCCTTCTGCTCGGACTCGAGACGAGCCTGTCGACCGGCCTTTTGACGTTCACGCTTCTCTGTTCCCACGGTCCTGCAGGGTAGTCGCATTCATCGGTGGGTTCGAAGCGGTCCATCGAATGCAGCCCGGACGGGTCCCGAACGCTCTCATCAGCTGTGCGCCGAGGAGTACCGGCGCCGGGTTGTAGCCTTGCCCACCATGTCGCTCGTGGTCCAGAAGTTCGGTGGGACGTCGGTGGGTGATGCCGACAGGATCCGCGCCGTGGCCGACCATGTAGCGCGCACGCGGCGGGCCGGTACCGACGTGGTGGTCGTGGTCAGCGCCATGGGCAAGACGACCGACCAGCTGGTGCGGTTGGCCGCCGACGTCAGCTCGGTGCAGCCCGATCGGGAGATCGACATGCTGCTGAGCTCGGGGGAGCGGATCACCATGGCCCTGCTGTGTATGGCCTTGGCCGAGCTCGGGGTCGAGGCCATGTCGTTCACCGGTAGCCAGGCCGGCATGATCACCGACACCGTGCATACTCGGGCCAAGATCCTGGAGGTCAAGGCGGACCGGTTGCGGGCTGCCCTCGATGCAGGGGCCGTTCCGGTGGTCGCTGGGTTCCAAGGAGTGTCGACCGACCGCGAGGTGACCACGCTGGGCCGGGGCGGATCGGACACCACTGCTGTGGCCCTGGCCGCCGCCCTGGGCGCCGATGCCTGTGAGATCTACACCGATGTCTCCGGCGTCTTCACCACCGACCCTCGCATCGTGCCCGGAGCTCGCAAGTTGGCCCGGGTCAGCTACGAGGAGATGCAGGAGATGGCCGCCACCGGGGGCCGAGTACTGGCCCTGCGATCAGTCGAGTTCGCCCGCAACCACAACGTTCCGCTCCACGTCCGCTCGAGCTTCACCTGGGAGCCCGGTACGTGGGTCGACAAGGAGGATCCAACCATGGAGCAGGCAGTCGTCACCGCGGTGACCCACGATCTGTCCGAGGCCAAGGTCACCGTCACCGGTGTTCCTGACCGACCGGGCCTGGCCGCCAAGCTGTTCCGCGGTCTGGCTGACCGCAATGTCAACGTGGACATGATCGTCCAGAACGTGTCGATCCACGGGATCACCGACATCTCGTTCACCATTCCCGAGGCGGACCTGGCTGTGAGCACGGAGGTGTGCCAAGGGCTCCTACCCCTCCTGGAGGCGACCGGAGTCATCAGCGACGACGATGTGGCTCGGGTGTCGTTGATCGGAGTAGGCATGAAGACCCATCCCGGGGTGACGGCCCTGACCTTCGAGACGCTGGCCGACGCCGGCATCAACATTGAGATGATCTCGACCTCGTCGATTCGCATCTCATGCCTGATCCGGGCTGGGCAGGCCGAAGATGCCGTGCGCGCCCTGCACGCTGCCTTCGAGTTGGCCTGACCAACATGTACGCCGGGCGCCACTTCGCGCACCCGTAGACTGCCCGCCATGCGCATCGGAGTAGTCGGAGCAACCGGACAGGTCGGGGCCGTCATGCGGTCGATCCTCGCCGAGCGGGCCTTCCCGCTCGATGAGCTGCGCTTCTTCGCCTCGGCCCGCTCGGCCGGGCGGTCGATCCCTTACGAGGGCAAGGAGATCGTGGTCGAGGATGCCTCGACGGTGGACGTCTCTGGCCTGGACATCGCGCTGTTCTCCAGCGGGGCGACCGCATCGCGGGCGCTGGCTCCCCGGTTCGCTTCAGCTGGCGCCATCGTGGTCGACAACTCGTCGGCTTGGCGGATGGACCCTGACGTGCCGCTGGTGGTCCCTGAGGTCAACGAGTCGGCGCTGGCATCCATCCCCAAGGGGATCGTGGCCAACCCGAACTGCACGACCATGGTGGCCATGCCGGTACTCAAGCCGCTCCACGATGCGGCTGGCCTCACCCGCCTCGTCGTCTCCACCTATCAGGCGGTGTCCGGGGCCGGGCTGGCCGGCGTGGCCGAGCTCGAGTCCCAACTCAAAGCCACCGTGGAAGGGGCCTCGGCGCTGACCTTCGACGGCTCGGCGGTGACCGGGCCCCCGGCGTCCAGCTTTCCCGACGCCATCGCCCACAACGTGCTCTCCATCGCCGGGTCGCTAGTGGAAGACGGCTCTGGGGAGAGCAACGAGGAGCAGAAGTTCCGGGACGAGAGCCGTAAGATCCTTGGCCTGCCTGAACTGGCTGTGACCTGCACGTGTGTCCGGGTCCCGGTGTTCACCGGCCACTCGCTGGCCGTGGTGGCCGAGTTCGCCCGTCCGCTTACCCCCCACCAGGCGACGGCGCTACTCGACGGCGCACCTGGCGTGCAGTTGGTGGACCTTCCCACTCCGCTCCAGGCCGCCGGTATCGATCCGTCACTGGTAGGACGAATCCGAGCCGGTGAGGGCGGGACCAACAGCCTGGCCCTGTTCATCAGCGGCGACAACCTGCGCAAGGGCGCCGCCCTCAATGCGGTGCAGATCGCGGAGTCGCTGATGCGCCTCGGCATCGTTACCTGAGCCATGGCGGGGCCTACTTCGTCAGATCCCCCGGGTGACCGCTCGTCTACTGAGGGATCAGGCCGGTGATGCGTCGGGGGGCACGACGTTGGTGCGCGATAAAATGGCGACCCGCTTGGCCAGGTTGACCGCATGGTCACCGAACCGCTCGTAGAAGCGGGCCAGTAGTGCCAATTCGACCGCTACCGGAAGCGGCATGGTGCCCGCCACCACCTCGACGGTCAGGCTGACGTGCAGATCGTCCATCTCGTCGTCGAGGTCGTCGACCAACGCCCACCCGGTGGACTGGCGCTCGGCGTAGGCATCGGTAGTGGCGCGCCACATGTGGACCGCTACCTCGCCCATTCGCTCGATCAGCCCCCGGCTACGAGCGGACAACTCAGCACCTAGGCCGCGGGCCGCTCGCCGCGCCACATGCTCGGCCAGGTCGCCGTTGCGCTCCAGGTCAGGCAGCATCCGGATCACCGTCACCAGGTAGCGCAGCTGGTTCGGCGAGGTGATCCCAGCCACCGTGAGCTGCTGCAGGGTCAACTCTTCGATGTCATGGCACAGCAAGTCGATGACCTCGTCGCGGTCAGCCAGGATCTTGGCCGCCTCGCGGTCACCGGACAGCAGCGCATGCGTGGCCCCGGACACCGAGTCACCCACGAGGGCGAAGAGCTGTAGCACCTTGCGGTCGATCTGTTCGAGAGGAGATTCCACCTCCCCAATCTATCCCCGTTGGGGCTAGACACCGCTGTGCTCTACTCCGCTCCGCTCTGGGGCCAGCCATCAGCCCGGTGGTGCCGCCGCCTGGTCGTCAGGCTGGTCGTCAGGCTGGTCGTCAGGCTGGTCGTCAGGC